>JADMJQ010000205.1:44056-60311 GCA_018780415.1 Roseateles sp.
GGACTTACCTGCATCGTGCCGCATTGCGGCGAGCCTCAGCAAGCGCGAGCCATGTGCAAGCGCCATTACCGCCAAGCCAACAGGGGCGGCCAAGTCACAACCGACAGGCGCGGCATGCACGGCACACCGGCCGAGCGCTTCTGGCACTGGGTCGAAAAGGGCCCCGAGGATGCTTGCTGGCTTTGGCAAGGCAAGACCGACAAGGACGGCTACGGCACGCTCAAGGATGGCCCGAAATTGCTGCGGGCTCATCGCATCTCGCATGAGATCCACAAAGGCGCGATCCCGGCCGGCCACTTGGTACGCCATTCGTGCCATACGCCCGGCTGCGTGAACCCGAAGCACTTATCCACCGGCACGAGCCTGGACAACGCGATGGACAAGGTTCTGGCCGGGCGCTCACGCGTCAATGAAGCGCACCCGAACTGCAAGTTCTCGGACGAGGTTGTCGCCGCCGTCCGCGCCGCAACCGGCCGGCGAAAAGACATCGCCGAGCAGTTTGGCATCTCGCCCAGCCAAGTTGGAAACATCAGAAGCGGGGCCCAGCGGCTGCCGGTTGCGGAAACCCGTTCTGAAACCGAGGCAGCCTGACATGCGCACCACACCCGACCCCACCGAGATACCCCTGGACCTGACCGGCCAGAAGAAAGCCCCGGCGCCCGCCCCAGCACCGCAAGCCAAGCACCTGCACGGCTCAATCTGGCAGCGGCCGGATGGGATGCTGGAGACGCGCGGGCATGTACCCGGTGGCGGCAAATGAGAACCGAGAAGGCAGCGACTTGATGGCTACCGACGCAAGAATCTCGACGGCCCTGCCGTCACACCCGAAGACAAAAAAACTGGCTCGCCGACTTGGCCCGGCCGGCCCGCTTGGTTGCATCTACCTGTTCCTGTGGGTGGCATCTAACCGCAGCGACGGCGACCTGACTGGAATGACGGACGAGGATATTGAACTCGCTGTTGACTGGACAGGCGACGACGGCGCATTTGTGCGCGCCATGGTCGACGTCGGGTTTCTTGAGGGGATAGCGAGCGAGCGGCTGGTTCATGACTGGGCCGAGCACCACCCCTGGGCGGCCGGTGCAGGGGCTCGTAGCGAGAAATCTCGCTGGGCTGCTCTGTGCAAGCAGCACGGGCGCGCCGAGGCTGCTCGGCAGATGCCAGAGTATGCGCAACGCATCGGCGCGGCATCCCACCCGCAAGCAGGCAGCGAGCCAGAAAGTGCCAGTGGCAAGCCAGACGCAGTGCTAGAAAGTGCCAGTGGCACCCAATTAGCAGAATCTGGCAGTGCCCCGTCTCCTTTCCGTCTCCCTTCCGACTCCTTTCCGTCTCCACCTCCTACGGCGAAGAAGCCGGCCAAGGCCCGCGCGGCGCCGATCCCGGCGCCCGACGACGTTGACGCCCAGGTCTGGGCTGATTGGCTGAAGCTCCGCAAGGACAAGGGCGCAACCGTCACGACAACCGTCATTGACGGAGCGAGATGCGAAGCGCTCAAGGCAGGGATGGCTTTCGAGGCATTCCTCCGCGAATGGTGCATCCGTGGCTCTCAGGGCCTTAAGGCCGATTGGCTGAAGCCGGATAACCGCGCCGGGCCCGCCACTCGCCCAGCGTCTGAGTCATTCCGCGAACGCGATGACCGCATAGCCCGCGAGAGGGTCAAGGCCTGGGCGCCAGGCGTTGCGGCCGGCGCCGAACGCGATCAACACATCATCGAAATGGAGCCCGCAAATGTCTTTGCCTTGCAAGGTGATTGATCGCCTTTTTGACCGACTCACGGTGACATACGGTTCGGCGTTCATGAAGCTCTACGACGGGCAAGAGCCGGCCGCCGTGAAGTCGAGCTGGGCGCATGAGTTGGCCATGTTCTCGGGCCGGCTTGAGGCGATTGCCTGGGCTTTGGAAATGCTGCCTGAGCGCTGCCCGAACGTGTTGGAGTTCCGAAAGATTTGCCGATCGGCGCCGGCGCCAGACGTACCCAGATTGCCGGATGCAAAGGCAGACCCGCAGCGCGTATCGGCTGAGCTTGCCAAGCTCGGCGGCGTCAAGGCGGCCGTCTTGGGCGCGGCAAACAACAGCGGAAAGCAGTGGGCTAAAGACCTGCAGGGCCGCATCGATCGCAAAGAAATTGTCCCGACGCTGTTTCAGCGCCGCTGCGTGCGGCAAGCCATTGTTGCCGCGCCTTCCGAGGAATCAGCATGAGCCGCCTATCAAGCGAAGCCGCTCGGTGCGTTCCAAGCAAGCCCTGCCCGCAGCAAGCGCAATGCGCCCGGTGCACCGCCCGCCTCAGCAAAAAGCAAATCGAGGTCGATGCAAGCATCAGCCTTGCTGCCGGGTATTGCCCGATGTTCATTGACCACCGCACTCAGTTTCAAAGCGCAGTAGCGCAGCTGGAGACATGCTCATGAAAAAGCGCGGAAAGAACTTCGCCGGCAAGATCATCGGCGCCGCACCGAAGCAGCTGGCGGCAGCCAAGCTGTGTGATCATGCCGAGCTGGCGGCCGGCCGGATGGATCGGGCCAGGAACTTGGTTTCACGCCTGACCGCTGATGAGCAGTCCGTTTTCTCGCGCCGGCTGCGCGCCGCCATCAATACGCTCGCCGAGTGCCGCGGCGGCAAAGACGAATGGGCGGTGATCATCGGGACGATCTTGCAGATCGAGGCCCTGGGCCGCGTCGGCGTCATCAAGACCGGCTGCGCTGACCTGGTCGACATGGCGCAGCAGACAGTCGAGCAAGCCATGGCCCGGCATCAAGCCACGCGCTCCAACGTCCTGCGGCCGGTCGAGATATACAACCTGGGCGAGCTGGCAGATAGCTGGGACATGATCCTCGGCGCTGTCACCGTCGGCGAGCTGAACAAGTCCAGCGAGATCGCCATGCGCAAGCGCGCCGAGGCGCTGGCCACGGGTCGGGTTGAAGCGATGGTGGACGCATGAGCGCCACCCTTGAGCGGGTCGCCGCAACACCCGAAGCCTGGCGCGCTGCGGCCACGGCCATCTACCGGGCAGGCGAGGCGCTGATCGCTGACGGCAAGCCAGTCGAGGTTTCACTCAAGGAATGGGAAGACGACCGCAGCCTCAAGCAGAACCGGTTCTATTGGGGCGTCGTCCTTGCGGAGATCTCCGAGCAGGCCTCCATCGGCGGACAGCGGTATGTCGCTGACGCGTGGCACGAGTTCTTCAAGCGTCAGTTCCTGGGGTACGAGATCAAGCGCGCCAACATCGCCGGCCGCCGCCGCAAGGTCGTCACACGCACGCTGCGCAGCACTACTGGCTTGAAGGTTAGGCCCATGAGCGAGTACCTTGAGCAGGTGCTTGCCTACGGGGCTGCCGAGCTGGGTGTGACCTTCAGCGTTCGCGACTGGCGGGAGCACAAGCAATGAGCATCACTCAAGAGCGCTTAAAGGAGTTGTTGCACTACGAGCCGGAAACCGGGGTGTTCACTTGGCGCGTCTATCGCTGCGCACAAGCAAGGGCGGGTGATCGCGCAGGAACCGTCAGCAAGAAGAGTGGGTACAGGTTTATCAATGTTGATCACGGCATGTACTTGGCGCATCGCCTTGCCTTCTTCTACATGAGCGGCAATTGGCCATCAAAGGATGTTGACCACTTGAAGGGAAATCGAGATGACAACCGCTGGCTTCGCATCCGTGAACTGTCCCGGCAGCAGAACATGCAAAACCTGCAGAAAGCACACCGCGACAACCGAACTGGCCTGCTTGGAGTCATTCCATACAAGAGTCGATTCACCGCGCAGATTCGCGCTGGCGGCAAGAACAGGCACCTTGGCGTGTTCGACACAGCCGAGGAGGCGCACGCCGCATATCTTGTGGCGAAACGCGACATTCATCCGGCGAGCACCATATGAACGCGACTTACAAAACTCGGCAATTGGAGGGCCAGCCAGCATGAGATCGCGCCCATTCAAGCGCGACCTGCGCGACCGCATCGAAGAGCGCACCGAGCGCCACCTGTATGACTGCAAGTGCCCGCGCCGGCGCATTGCGCGCCTGGATGCCACCAACGGCGGCCACTCCCGCCTGCTGACCGGCACGGCCAGCTGCTCGCGCCACAGGTGCGGCCGCGCTATGCGGCTGTGGTGGCGGATGAAGCGCTTTTCGCGGCAAGGGGCAGCATCTTGATCATCAACAAGTGGGATTTGCGCGATCGCAAGAAGGTGCCAGATGACTGGCTTCTTGAGGAAATGATTCGCCGGCGCAACGCTGAAACCGTCGCGAGTCCAGAGCACTGGTGCCACGACTGCAAGCACTTCGAAGCATGGAATGAAAAGACGCGCGCAGGGCAGATGCCTGACAGCTTCAACCCATGCACCAAAGCCCACGCGATGCAATTCATCGTGCCGCAAGACATGGGCGATGAATACGGCTTCTATCGCCGGGTCTGCGCGGATCGCGAGATTGCCCCATGAAGCCCATCATCCTCATCATGCCCTGGCCCGTCATGCGCGAGCTGTCGCCGAACTGGCGCGGCCACTGGGCCAACAAGGCTAAAGCCAAGAAGAAGCTGCGCGCCGCCTGGGCTGCCGCCGCGCTTGAGCAAGGCGTGCGCCGCCTGCTGGTACCGGCTCTGAATGTGCGCCTGGAATTCGTGCCGCCTGACCTGCGTTCACGCGATCTGGACAACCTGCTGGCCAGCTGCAAGGCGGGGCTCGATGGCCTGGCCGACGTTCTGGGCGTCGATGATTCAACCTGGTCCATTGCCATCAGCAAGGCGGCCGGCAAAGGTGGCTTTGTCCGGGTCGAGGTGACCGTATGAAGCGCAGCGGTTTCGCATCGAAGGCGATCGAGCGCCGGCCTGCAAAGCAGATCGAGTACACGCCGCGGCCGCGCGCCGTCGCGCAAGCGCTTGTGATTGCCGCGCCGCGGGCCTTGGTGGCAATTCCGAAGGGCCCAGCCTGCAAACCCGGCAAGCGCACGCCGACCGCCGCCGAGAAGGCTTGGATGGACGCGATCACCGCCATGGGCTGCATCGCCTGCATTGTCGACGGCCACCCGGAGACGCCTGGCGCCGTGCATCACATCCTGAGCGGCGGCCGGCGCATGGGACACATGCACACGATCTGCCTTTGCGACCCAGGCCATCACCAGGGCGGCCAGCAGCTCGGCAAGGTCAGCCGCCACCCGTTCAAGGTGAGATTCGAGGGTCAGTACGGCAGCGAGTCCGACCTGTTGGACTTGACGCAGCAACTGGTCGGCACCGAGGCCAGCCGGGCGCGCGCCAATTCGCTGGCGAAGGCCGCCTGATGCGCTGCTCCATCTGCCGCCGCCCTCTGCTGCACTGTGCCGTGCCCGGCCTGCAGATAGGCCCTCAGTGCGCCCGCAAGCGCGGCTTGATGCCGCCAGCCGCCGGCCGGCGCATCCAGATCATCACCCCTCGCCGCGCCGGCAAGGATTTCAAACAAATCGACTGGGTGAACCAGATCAATGCGGCTGTGGCCGGGGAAAGCGAGAACCTATGCCTATAGAAGAGCACCAGATCACCACGCACGAACTGGACTATCGCTGCGACAGCTGCGGAAAGGGAAACCTCCGGCCCACTGGCGTGATGCTGCTCAGCGATCCGCCTAAATGGCCACACGCATGCACTGAATGCGGCGCCCAGCAAACTTTTGACACCAAATATCCGGCGTTTGTATATCGCCGCGTAGACGCCGGCGCCGCCGGGCAGCGGCTGGACTACTGATTCGCACAAACCCCAAAGTCCTACACTCACATGCTTTATTGGGTCCGATTGTCCAAATACTGCCAAGAATCCGGGGAAACACCGGACGCGGTGGAGAAGCGTTTGCGCACCGGCAAATGGCTTCGGGACATCCATGCCCGTAAACCAGAAGGGAGTGCAGAACTATGGGTGAATCTGAGGGCGGTGAACGACTGGGCGGAGGGAAGGACCCCGGCCCACCTGCACGGAAAAAGCGCGTGATCGGCGTCACGGAGCTGAGCCGCAAGAACAAGCAGGTCTATCAGCTCGCATTCTCGTTTCGCGGCGTGCAGTGCCGTGAAGTGATCAACCTTCCGCACAGCAAAGCCAACGAGCAATACTGCATGCGGATGCGGGCCGAGATCATTGGCAAGATCGAACGCAAAGAATTCCGCTACGTCGACTACTTCCCGAACTCGGCGCGCGCGCAGGTTTTCGGCCACGCGCCGGTTCAATCGAAGCTGCTGAAGGATCTGCTGGAGGCCTACCGCGACCGCGTGAAGCTGACGCTGGAGGCCAGCACTTTCGCCGGCTACCGCAAGGCCATCGAAAACAACCTGATCCCCTGGTGCGGCGACAAGCGCCTGGCCGACCTGAAGCCGGCCGACATCCGCGATTGGGTTGGTCTTCAGGGGGTGAAGCTCAAGACGATACGAAACCGACTGCTGCCCCTGCGCGCGGTGCTGGACGAGGCTGTCGCTGACGAGTTGATACCCTTTAACTGCATTGATCGCGTGACGCTAGCCAAGCTTGTGCCTGTCGACAAACGCACCAGCGACTTCGAGCCAGATCCATACACGGCAAGCGAACTCAGGATTCTGCTGGTGAACATCACCAACCTGAGCGAGCGGTGCGCTTTTCAGTTCTGGGCATACACCGGCGTGCGCACCGGCGAGCTGGTCGGCCTACGCTGGTCGCGCGTCGACTTGGAAGCCAGGACGGTCCACATCCAAGAAACGACGACCGAAGGCAAAGACAAGGCCAGGCCAAAGACTAAGGCGGGCGTGCGCACTATCCCGCTGCTGCCGGCGGCGCTGGAGGCGCTTCAAGGTATGCGCGGGCTAACGATGCTGGCCGGCGGGCGCGTATTCACCAACACCCGCGCAGCAGCAAAAGACGACGCGTGGAGGGATAGCACCTTGGCGCGTGTCTGGAAGGCGGCCCACAAGGGCACAGGGATCGCGTATCGCAACCCGTACCAGCTGCGGCACACATTCGCCAGCCAACTGCTCAGCCAGGGCGAAAACCCGGCCTACATCGCAAAGCTGCTCGGCCACAAGACCGTCGAAATGGTGCAGCGCACTTACGGGCGCTGGGTGTCAGAGGGCGAGAAACTTGGATTCGACCGGCCTCCCCGCCAGTACGGCGTTCAGCTTCTCTGGGCGCCGCCTGTTGATTCGCATGTGAGAAATATGTGAATCGCGTGTGAGAACTGGGACGGATCAGGACGGATCAGGACAAAAATAGAATGCCGGAAAAGAGAAAACCCCTAAGTAAATCAACTACTTAGGGGTTTTTATATTGGTGGAGCCGGGGGGAATTGAACCCCCGTCCGCAAGCCATCACCGGGCAGTTCTACATGCTTAGCCGTCTGATTTGAATCTCACGGTTGAATCGCGCAGTGGCACGCTATCCTTCCCGCCAGTCACTTAATCTTGTCCTGTACCTTGTAACCCGATGCAGAACCAGCCAATGTGAATGACTTCTCAGCCTTCAGCCTTGCGACTTAAGCCCGGCCCATTGGCCAACCGTTGAGAAGCTCACGCGCAATTAAGCGGCGAGTGCGAACGTAGAGTCGTTTGCAGTTACTTTGTTTCCAGTGGTTTTACGAGCGAACTGGTGCTCGGCATGCCCTACTCCGGATCCGCACCCACGTCGAAACCTGGTCGGCCCCAGAACTTCGCATTTTAGGTCAAACCCAGCAGTTTCAAGATCCCGGATGGCGAAGAAAGAACAATATCGGCATTCCAGGCCTCAATCGCCTTGCCATTGCCCAAATAGCCCCAGCCGGCAGCGACGGTGCGCATGCCGGCAGCCCGTCCAGCAACAATGTCGCGTTCGTCATCGCCGATGTAGACGCAGCGCTGAGGATCTACGCCGCCGCGCTTGGCTGCCTCGAGCAAGGGCGCCGGATGCGGCTTGGCATGTGGTGTTGTGTCACCGCCAATCACGGTAAATGCCGCCTCATCCAAGCCCAGATGACGGGTCAAGGGCAAGGCAAATCGCTCGGCCTTGTTGGTCACGATGCCCCATGGGATGGCGGCGGATTGAAGCACGCCGAGCAGTTCCAACACCTCGTCGAACAGCTGTGTCTCGCGCGCCATGCGAGCCTCGTAGCGATCCAAGAACTCGCTCTTGCTGGCTTCGTAATCTGCGTGCTCCGGCGTCAGCTGCAACCCGACATTCAACATGCCGCGCGCGCCTGTTCCCACATGGGGCCGCAGGGCTTCAAGCGGCAAGGTGGACAAGCCTCGGTCCAAGCGCATTTCATTGACAGCGCCCGCCAAGTCAGGCGCACTGTCCACCAAGGTACCGTCGAGGTCAAACAGCAAGGCCTGAACGGCGAGCGGTGAGTTTTGCCAACTTGACAGGAACTCAGGTGTCATAGCGGTCGACGGCAAGCCAAGAGGTAATTGACGTCGGTGTCCGCGCCCAGACTGTAGCGCTGGGTCAGAGGGTTGTAGCTCAGGCCGCGGCTGCATTGCAGATCAAGATCGGCATCGCGGCAAAACTGCGCCAGCTCTGAGGGGCGCAAAAACCGCGCGTACTCATGGGTGCCGGCCGGCAGCATCTTGAGCAGGTACTCGGCGCCCACGATAGCAAACAAGAAGGACTTGAGATTGCGGTTCAAAGTGGACAAAAACACCCAGCCGCCCGGCTTGACCAACTCGGCGCAAGCGCGCACGACCGAAGCCGGGTCCGGGACATGCTCCAGCATTTCCATGCAGGTCACCACATCAAAGCTCGCCGGCCGCTCGGCGGCCAGGGCCTCAACCGAGATCTCGCGGTACTCAACGCCTTCGGTGCCCGCCTCCATCGCATGCAGCTGCGCAACTTTAAGCGCCTTGCTGGCCAGGTCTATGCCCAGCACCTGGGCGCCGCGGCGCGCCATGGAGTCACTCAAAATGCCGCCGCCGCAGCCAACATCCAGCACTTGCTTGCCGGCCAAGGGGGTCAGGCCGCAAATCCAATCGAGGCGGAGCGGATTGATCTGATGAAGCGGCTTGAATTCACTCTCGGTATCCCACCAGCGGTGGGCCAAATCACCAAACTTGGCAAGCTCTTGGGGGTCGGCATTGATCATCATGGTGGTGGATAGTAAGGGGTTGCTTGTCATCGGCAGCGAATAGGGCTTTGCTGCGCAGGCCCCTTCACCCAACGAAAAAAGCCCCGCTGAAGCGGGGCTTTTAACAATCATTCAGCCAAGCGCCGAAGCGCTCGGATGTTGATTACTTGGTGTTGCGTGTACCGACCACTTCGATCTCAACACGGCGGTTCTTAGCACGGCCTTCGGCGGTCTTGTTGTCAGCAACAGGAGCCTTCTTGCCCTTGCCTTCGGTGTAGACGCGGTTCTTCTCGGCGCCCAAGCTCACCAAATAGGCCTTGACGGCTTCCGAACGACGGACCGACAGCTTCTGGTTGTACTCTTCAGTACCGATGGAGTCGGTGTGACCCACGGCAATGATGACTTCCAGATTCAGGGCCTTGGTCTTGCCGTACAGATCGGCCAGCACGGTCTTGCCTTCTGGCTTCAGCACCGACTTGTCGAAGTCGAAGAATGCGTCAGCGGCGAAGGTCACCTTTTCGCTGGTTGGCTTTGGAGGCACAACCACTGGCTTAGGAGCAACAGGAGCAGCCACCGGTGCTGGTGTTGGTGCCACTGGAGCTGCCTTGACGGCTGGCTTCAAAGCGCCGTCGCATTCCTGGAGTGCCGTTGCAGGCGTCCAGTTGCTATCACGCCAGCACAACTCGTTGGTACCGTTCTTGACAGCGGTGCCATCAGTAGCGCGCCAGTTATCGATGGTTTGCTGCGTGGTCTGCGCGAAAGCGCCGGACGCGGCAACCGCTGCGATAGCGAAAAGCGACGCCACTCGATTCAATTTCTTCATGATTCTCCTCTCAAGGAATGCCGCAGTTGCCCTGCGATTGCCTAGTACTGGAACAAAAAACCTCGGACATTCCCGCAGTACGGGTTTCTCCTAGGGACTCATCGATTGTGCCATAGGGCACCGATAACTTCGTATTGTGGCGGTGCTTGACGGCAAGGTAAGGGCGGATGTTGCGTCGCAGCTACAGCCGCAGGCCTTTAGAATGCCGTCTCCCGTCCTCAACGATGCAGGCCGCCCCCGCTGGGTGCGAGTCGAGCACAAGCGCATGACCCAGTTCGCCAAGGAAACATTGCCCATCAGCCTCGAAGAGGAAATGCGGCGTTCATACCTCGATTACGCGATGAGCGTGATTGTGGGACGTGCCCTACCCGATGCACGTGACGGCCTCAAGCCGGTGCACAGACGCGTGCTGTTCGCGATGCACGTGCTCAATAATGATTGGAATCGCCCCTATAAGAAGTCCGCCCGTATCGTCGGGGATGTGATTGGTAAATATCACCCGCACGGCGACACCGCGGTGTATGACACGATCGTGCGGATGGCGCAGGATTTCTCGATGCGCCATATGTTGGTCGATGGCCAGGGTAATTTCGGCTCGGTCGACGGCGATAACGCCGCCGCCATGCGATATACCGAAATTCGTTTGGCGAAAATCGCCCACGAAATGCTCGGCGATATTGACAAGGAAACCGTCAATTTCGGGCCAAACTATGACGGCTCGGAAAGCGAGCCCTTGGTCTTGCCGACAAGGCTGCCGAGTTTGCTGGTCAACGGCTCGACCGGCATTGCCGTCGGCATGGCCACCAACATCCCGCCGCACAACCTCAACGAGGTCATCGACGCCTGCTTGCATGCGCTGAAGAACCCCGATGTGACCATCGACGAGTTGATGGAAATCATCCCTGCGCCGGACTTCCCGACCGCCGGCATCATCTACGGCCTTTCCGGTGCGCGCGACGGCTACCGCACCGGCCGCGGCAAGGTGGTGATGCGCGCCAAGGTCCACTTCGAGGACATCGACAAAGGCTCGCGCCAGTCCATCATCGTTGATGAGATCCCCTACCAAGTCAATAAGAAGACCTTGCTGGAGCGCATCGCCGAGTTGGTGCACGAGAAGAAGATCGAAGGCATCAGCCACATTCAGGACGAGAGCGACAAGTCCGGCATGCGGGTGGTGATCGAGCTCAAGCGCGGCGAAGTGCCCGAGGTGGTGCTGAACAATCTGTACAAACAGACGCAGCTGCAAGACACCTTCGGCATGAATATGGTCGCGCTGATCGATGGCCAGCCCAAGCTGTGCAATCTGAAAGAGCTGATCATCGTCTTCCTGGAGCATCGCCGCGAAGTGGTGACGCGCCGGACGATTTTCGAGCTGCGCAAGGCGCGCGACCGCGGCCATGTGCTGGAAGGCCTGGCCGTCGCGATGGCCAATATCGACGAGTTCATCGCCACCATCAAGGCCTCGCCGACACCGCCGGTCGCCAAGGCCGCTTTGATGGCCAAGAGCTGGGATTCGTCCCTGGTGCGCGAAATGCTGGCACGCGCCGAGGGTGACACCGAAGGCGGCCGCAATGCCTACCGCCCGGAAGGCCTGCCGCCCGCTTACGGCATGCAAAGCGACGGCCTGTACCGCCTGTCCGACGACCAAGCCGGCGAAATTCTGCAGATGCGTCTGCAGCGCTTGACCGGCCTGGAGCAGGACAAGATCGTCGCTGAGTACCGCGAAGTGATGTCGCAGATCGCCGATTTGCTCGACATCCTAGCCAAGCCGGCCCGCGTCACCGCCATCATCGGCGACGAGCTGGCGCAGGTTCGCCTGGAGTTCGGCCAGACCAAGATCGGTGCGCGCCGCAGCTCGATCGAGCACAACCCGCAAGAACTCGGCACCGAAGATCTGATCACGCCGACCGATATGGTGGTGACGCTGTCGCACACCGGCTATATCAAGAGCCAGGCGCTGAGCGAATACCGGGCGCAAAAGCGTGGCGGGCGCGGCAAGCAGGCGACGCAGACCAAGGATGATGACTGGGTCGACCAGCTCTTCATCGCCAACACCCACGACTGGCTGCTGTGCTTCAGCAACCGCGGCCGGGTTTATTGGCTGAAGGTCTGGGAAGTGCCGCAGGGCTCGCGCAATTCGCGCGGCAAGCCCATCGTCAATATGTTCCCACTGCAGCAGGACGAGAAAATCACCGTCGTGCTGCCACTGACGGGCGAGTTCCGCGTCTTCCCCGAAGGCCATTTCATCTTCATGGCCACGGCCCTGGGCACGGTCAAGAAGACCTCGCTGGAAGACTTCGCCAACCCGCGCAAGTCCGGCATCATCGCAATCGCGCTGGATGAAGGCGACCACCTGATCGGCGCGGCGTTGACCGACGGCAAGCATGATGTGATGTTGTTCAGCGACGGCGGCAAAGCGGTGCGCTTCGACGAAGACGACGTGCGCTCGCTGGGCCGTACCGCCCGCGGCGTGCGCGGCATGATGCTGGAACCCGAGCAGCGCCTGATCGCGATGCTGGTGGCAGAAAATGATGGAACTCAGTCGGTCTTGACCGCCACCGAGAACGGTTTTGGCAAGCGCACCAACATCCTTGAGTACACCCGCCACGGGCGCGGCACCAAGGGCATGATCGCGATCCAGCAAACCGAGCGCAATGGCCGCGTGGTGGCCGCGACGCTGGTGCGTCCGGACGACGAAATCATGCTGATCACCGACCGCGGTGTGCTGGTGCGCACCCGCGTCTCAGAGATCCGTGAACTCGGCCGCGCCACTCAAGGCGTGACACTGATTGCACTGGACGACGGCTCTAAACTGTCGGGCCTGCAACGCATCGTCGAAAACGATGCGAATGAAGGCAACACTTTAGACACCGAAAACCCTGACGGCACCCCCACCGAAGACGGTGGCGCCATTGATGACGCTAACAAGGAATAAGCTTGAACAAGTCCATGAAGATTTTGGCCACAGCGGCCCTCGCAGTTTGCGTCAACGCCGGCTTCGCGCAGGCCGCCACGACGGCACCCGCCACGCCAGCCGCAGCCGCCCCGTCGGCCGCCAAGAAGGAGTTGATTGCCAAGCTGATCCAGCTGCAGCAACCCGGCGTCGAGAACATCGCCCGCATGCTGATCCAGCAGCCGGTCGGCCAACTGATGCAAGGCGCTGGCCAAGCCCTGCAAACCCAAGTTCCTGCCGACAAGCGCGAAGCCGCCGCCAAAGCGATCGAAGCCGAGGTGCGCAAATTCGTTGACGACGCCGTGCCTATGGTCAAGGACAAGGGTGCCAAGATGTCGGCCAGTGTCTGGGCGCCGATGCTGGACGAAAAGTTCAGCGAAGACGAGCTGAAGCAAATCATTGTGTGGTTGGAGTCACCGGCCAGCAAGAAGTACCAGCAAGTGGGTGCCGAGATGCAAAACGCCCTGGGTCAAAAGCTGATGGCCGATGTGGGCCCGTCGCTGGACAGCAAGTTCAAGACCTTGCAGGCCAGCATTGCCAAGCACTTGGGCATCACGCCTAAGCCCGCCACGCCGGCCGCCTCACCGGCCAAGAAGTAAATCGCACCTCAACTCCGTTGCGCTGATCCGATGAGCCGTCGCCCGTTCAATTTTTCCGCCGGCCCTGCCGCCTTGCCTGAAGAGGTGTTGAGCCAAGTCGCCGGCGAAATGTTGGATTGGCAGGGCTCAGGCATGAGCGTGATGGAGATGAGCCACCGCGGCGCGGAGTTCACTTCGATTGCCACGGCGGCCGAAGCGGATCTGCGCGAGCTGCTGCAGGTGCCGGCCAACTTCCGCATCCTCTTCATGCAGGGCGGCGGCTTGGCCGAGAACGCCATCGTGCCGATGAATATCTCGCGCGCTAGCAAGGTCGACGTCGTCGTCAGCGGCGCCTGGTCGGCCAAGAGTGCCGAGGAAGCGCAGCGTTATGCCGATGTCAGCGTCGCGGCCAGCGGCGCCGCAGCCAAGTTCACCACACTGCCCGCGCCGGCCACCTGGCAGCTGCGCGGCGACGCCGCCTATGTCCATATCTGCTCCAACGAGACGATTGACGGCGTCGAATACCACGAGTTGCCCGACCTGATGGCCTTGGGCAGCAGCGCGCCACTGGTGATCGATTGCTCCTCGCAGCAGCTGTCGCGCAGCATGGATTGGTCGCGCATTGGCCTGGCCTTTGGCGGTGCGCAAAAGAACATCGGCCCGGCCGGCCTGACCCTGGTGTTCGTGCGCGAAGACCTGCTCGGCCATGCCCTGCGCATCTGCCCTTCTGCCTTCGACTTCAAGGTCGTGGCCGAAGCCAAGTCCATGTACAACACGCCGCCGACCTTCAGCATCTATGTGGCCGGCCTGGTGTTCAAGTGGCTGAAGGCCTTCAGCTATGCCGGCAAAACCGGCGTGGCAGCGATTGAGCAGCGCAATATCGACAAGGCGCAGCTCTTTTACGCGGCACTGGACGGCTCGAATCTGTTTGAAAACCGCGTGGCGGCCGACTGCCGCTCGCGCATGAATATCCCGTTCTATCTGCGCGGCAAGTTCAATACCGAGACACTCACTCAAGCCTTCCTGACCGGAGCGAAAGAGCGACATTTGCTGCAACTCAAGGGCCACAAGTCCGTGGGCGGCATGCGTGCATCGATCTATAACGCCATGCCACTGGAGGGCGTGCAAGCCCTGGTGGCTTATCTGAAGGACTTTGAGGCTCAATATGGCTGAAACAGCCGGCGGGCAAACCGCCCAAAACACCGCCGCACCGGAACTGCTGGCGCTGCGCCAGCAAATCGATTCGCTTGACACCCAGCTGTTGACGCTGCTGAACCAGCGCGCCCATGTGGCCGAGCAGGTCGGCGAGATCAAGCGCCGCGAGGGCTCGCCATTCTTCCGCCCCGACCGCGTGGCCCAGGTGATCGAGAAGATCAAGACCGCCAACGCCGGCCCGCTGAAGGGCGAGCATGTGGCCGCCATCTGGCGCGAGATCATGTCGGCCTGCCTGGCGCTCGAGTCGCCCCAGCGCGTCGCGGTGCTCGGCCCCTTGGGTACCTTCTGTGAGCAAGCCGCGATCGAATATTTCGGCGGTGCCGCCGACCTGATTTATTGCAATAGCTTTGACGAGGTCTTCCACGCGACCGCCTCGGGCAGCGCGCAGTACGGCGTGGTCGGGGTTGAGAACATGACCGAGGGCGTGGTGACGCGCTCGCTGGATTTGTTCCTGCACACGCCCACCCATGTGGTCGGTGAAGTCAGTCTCTTGATCCGCCACCACCTGATGCGCTTGGACAATTCACAAGACGGCATCGAGGCGGTGCTGGCCCATCCGCAGGCGCTGGCGCAATGCCAGAACTGGTTGGCCAAGCATCTGCCCAATGCCGAGCGGCGGGCGGTGTCCAGCAATGCGGAAGGCGCGCGACTGGCCGCCACCAACCCGGCCTGGGCAGCGATCGCCAGCGACCGCGCCTCGACCATTTTCGGCCTGCACATCGTCGCCCATGCGGTGCAAGACGAGGCCTATAACCGCACCCGCTTTGCCGTCATCTGCCTGCCGCAGACGATGGACATGCCGCCGGCCTCGGCACGCGATTGCACCAGCTTGATCGTCTCGGTGCCGAACCGGCCCGGCGCCATGCATGACCTGTTGGTGCCGCTGAAGACGCACGGCGTGTCGATGACGCGGCTGGAGTCGCGCCCGGCCCGCACCGGCCAGTGGGACTATTACTTCTACATCGACCTCGATGGCCACCCGTCCCAGCCCCATGTGGCGGCGGCCTTGGCCGAGTTGCGCGAGCTGAGTGCCTTTTTCAAGGTGATCGGGGCCTACCCCTTGAAGGCCTGATTGGCGGTGGCAAGCATGCTCTTCAACCAACTCGGCGTGATCGGCTGCGGCCTGATGGGCGGCTCCTTCGCCCTGGCGCTGAAAAGGGCCGGCCTGGTCAAACGCGTGGTCGGCTATAGCAAGTCACCGTCGACCACCGAGATGGCCAAGCGTCTTGGCGTCATTGATGTGGCGGCCGAATCGGCGCTATTGGCCGTGTCGGGCTCGGATATCGTGTTGATCGCCGTACCGGTGTCGGCGACCGAGGCGACGCTGAAAGCGATTCGCCATATGGTCAACCCGAATGTGTTGGTGATGGACGTCGGCTCGACCAAGGGCGATGTAGTCAGCGCCGCACAGCGCGCTCTGGGCAAGCATATCGACGCCTTCGTGCCCGCGCATCCCATCACCGGCAAAGAATCCGGCGGCGTGCAAAACGCCGATGCCAATCTGTACGCAGACTGCCAGGTCATCCTGACGCCCTTGCCGCAGACCAACGCGGAGTTGGTGCAGCGCGCCACCGATGTCTGGTCGGCGCTGGGCGCGCGGGTACTCAAGATGACGCCGGAGAACCACGACGCCGCCTTTGCCGCCGTCAGCCATCTGCCGCATCTGCTGGCCTTTGCCTAT
>JADMJQ010000045.1 GCA_018780415.1 Roseateles sp.
TCGAGAGCGACGAGGTCTGCGAGACCAGCTACAAGGACCGCGGCGGCAAGTACCAAGGGCAGCGCGGCGTCACCTTGCCCAAGACCTGAAAGAAAACTTGAATTGAATCAGCGGGTGAAAGCTCGGCTTTTTCGGATTTAAGTTTTTGTGAACACTCGCATCATGGCGGCATCCCCAGCCCTCAGCGAGGTTCTCATGAGCAACGTCTACCGCCTGACTCCTGATCTGCCGCTCAGCGCACCGATTTTTTTCGATCTGCGCGATGCCTCGTCCGATGATCGCTGGGATGGGCAGTCATTTGACCCGGCGCTGCGCCCGCAGGTCTCGTCCGAGTTCGCCTCGCCCATCGCCGGGCCGGTAGACGCCGGCGATTTGCAACGCTTTCAGGCCTTGATGGTGCAAGAGGGTCTGGCGCTGCAGCCCACGCGCATGCTTTATGACCGCCTCTACGCCTGCGAGCGCCTGGCCCAAGCGCATGCAAGTACGAACGCAGCCCTGCGTGAATTGGCGATGCGCATGTTCAATAGCTATCAGCAGGCCGGCGAATGGATAGGCTTGATTCACTGAGCAAGCATTGAACCCCACATCACAAAGCCCTCCGCGCGAGGGCTTTGTTGTTTGCGGGCTCAAAGCGCCGTCAGCCAGTCGCAACGCAGCCGCCCACTGCGGTGCAGGCGAATTCGCCAAGAGGCATAGAAGCCCGGCAGTAAAAAGCCGGCGGGGCACAGCGGCAGCAACGACCAAGCGTGGATCAACAGCAGCGCCGGCAGCGCCACCCAACCCAGCACCCAGGCCGTCAGCACCATGTCCCAGGCGCACAACTCAAGCGGATGGCGACGCCCATGCAGGAACAGCCAGCGCTTGATCTGAGTCAGTTGGATCAGTGTCATGGCAGGGCTCCCGCGTTGAAAACACCGCGATGTCAGTTTCACGTCAGTTAAATATTCGGTCAAGGCTGAGGGAATATCCAGTCGAATCGTGGGCTGTGAGCAGGAAAACCCCGAGGCCTAACTTTCGGCATGGGGGTGACTGCGGTGTAGGCTGCTGGCCTGATTAAATCGCTTGGGTTCTCGTGCACATCAATCATCAATTCAAACGCCTGGGACCTATCGCGGCGATGGCGGCCCTGGCCGCCCTGGCGCCGCTGCAGACGCAGGCCGCCGAAGGCATGTGGATGCCACAGCAACTGCCGCAAATTTCCAAGGCCTTGAGCGCCGCCGGCCTGCAGATCGAGCCCAGCCGCTTGTCGAAACTGACCGAATTTCCGATGGGTGCCGTCGTCAGCCTGGGCGGCTGTACCGCGTCCTTCGTGTCACCGCTGGGTTTGATCGTTACCAACCATCACTGCGCCTACGGCAGCATTCAGTACAACTCCAGCGCGCAGCGCGATTTGCTCCAGCAAGGCTTCTTGGCTGCTTCCTTGAGCGACGAGTTGCCCGCCGCGCCTGGCAGCCGCGTTCTCGTGACGGTGGCGGTCAGCGATGTGAGCGGGCAAGTGCTGGATGCCAAGACCCAGGCGCTGGCCGGCAAGGCCCGCTATGACGCCATCGAGGCCGGCCAGAAGCGCCTGACGGCGGCCTGCGAGGCAGATGCCGGCCACCGCTGCCATGTCGCCAGTTTTTATGGTGGCCTGCAGTACCAATTGATCAAGCAGATGGAGCTGCGTGATATCCGCCTGGTGCATGCGCCCGCTTTAGGCGTGGGCCTGTTCGGCGGTGACGCCGATAACTGGATGTGGCCGCGCCACACCGGCGACTACAGCTTCTACCGCGCCTATGTGGGCCCGGATGGCCGCCCGGCCGACTTCCATCCAAACAACAAGCCGTTTGTGCCCAAGCATCACCTGACGCTGGCCAGCCAATCGCTGAAGGAAGGCGACTTTTTGATGGTCGCCGGTTACCCCGGCGATACCAACCGGCACCGCCTGCCGGCCGAGGTGGACTTCACCTTCTCCTGGCAGCAGCCCAGCCAGATCCAGCTGATGGGAGAACAGCTCGCCTTGATCAAGACCGCGACCCATGGCCGCCGTGATGCCGAGATTGCCGTGGCCGACCGGGTCGCCGGGATCGCGAACTATCACAAGAATATGCAGGGTCAGCAGGCCAGCTTCGAGGGCAGCGATATCCTGGCCCGCAAGACGCAGTCCTTTGCCGAGTTGAAGGCCTGGGTGGCGGCCGATGGGGCCCGCCAAGTGCAGTACGGTGCGGATATTGCGCGTGTTGAGAACTTGCTGGCGCAAAGCCAAGAGATCGCTCGCGCCGAGCAGCTGCTGGACTACACCTCGCCGCGTCTGCTGGCTGCCGCACGCAGCCTGTACAAGTACGCGCAGCAGCAAGCGCTGCCCGATGCGCAGCGCTTGCCCGGCTACCAGGCCCGCGACAGTCTGCGTTTTGCTCAGGGCATGGAGACGCTGCAGCGCCGCTATGACGAGCCGGTCGACAAAAGCTTGAGTGCGCATTTCTTGGCGCGCTACCTGGCCTTGCCGGCGGCGCATTTGAATCAGCCTTTGCTGGCAGCGCTGGGCTTGCAGGCCGGCATGACGGAAGCGGCCATCGCGACGCGATTGGACGCGCTCTACGCCGCCAGCCAGTTGAACCAGCAAGCCGAGCGCATGGCCTGGTTGCAGCGCGATGTGGCGGCCTTCAAGGCCAGCCAAGACGGCTTCATCAAGGCGGCGGTGGCACTGTACGCCGATGACCAAGCACGCGAGGCGCGCGACAAAGCACTCAGCGGCCAGTTGGATCAAGCCTACGCCAACACCATGAAGGCCTTGATCGCCTTCAAGGCCAGCAAGGGCGAGGCCGTTTACCCGGACGCCAATGGCACGCTGCGGGTCGCTTTTGGCCATGTGAAGGGTCGCAAGGGCGCGGTCGACGGCGCCGATTGGCAGGCCTTCACAACGCTGCGCGGCATCAGCGCCAAGCACACCGGCGAGGGCGAGTTCAATGCGCCGGCGCAGCAGTTGGCGGCCATCAAGGCGCGTCAGTTTGACCGCTACAAAGTGGACGGCCTGGATTCGGTGCCGGTGAACTTCCTCGCCACGTTGGACACCACCGGCGGCAACTCCGGCTCACCGGTCTTGAATGACCGCGCCGAGCTGGTGGGCCTGCTGTTTGACGGCACGCTGGACAGCGTCATCGACAGCTGGGATTTCGATCCACAGCGCTCGCGCAGCATCTGCCTCGATGCACGCTATATGTTGTGGCAGATGAAGGTGGTGGACAAGGCCGATCGCTTGCTGCGGGAGATGCAGGTGCTCTGAACTTGCGGCGACACTGCAGCCAGGCCCAAGGCCCAAGCCCCAAGCCCTCCAAGGAGCGCCCATGACTCAGTCGGTTGAAAGTCCGTCCCAAGCGAACCCACGCGCACAACGCCTGGCGCAGCTGCATGCGCTGCAGACGATGGAGCATGGCAAGGTGGTGGCCGCCGCCGAGGCGGTGGCATTGATTCACGACGGCGACTGTGTCGCCACCTCGGGCTTTGTCGGCATTGGCTTTGCGGAAAATTTGGCGGTGGCGCTGGAGGCGCGTTTTTTGCACAGCGGCCGGCCACGCGACTTGAGCCTGGTCTACGCGGCGGGCCAGGGCGACGGCAAGCAGCGCGGGCTCAATCACTTTGGCCACAAAGGCCTGCTCAGGCGCGTTGTCGGCGGGCATTGGGGCCTGGTGCCGGCGCTGCAAAAGCTGGCACTCGCCGGCGATGTCGAGGCCTGGAATCTGCCGCAGGGTGTGATCAGCCAGCTCTACCGCGACATCGCCGCCGGCAAGCCCGGCCATCTGAGCCGGGTCGGCCTGGACACCTTTGTCGACCCGCGCCATGGCGGCGGCGCCGTCAACGCACGCAGCACCGAGGCCTTGGTGCGGCTGATGGAGATCGACGGCGAGCCCTGTCTGTTCTACAAGGCCTTCCCCATCGATGTGGCCCTGCTGCGCGGCACGACCGCCGATGCCGACGGCAACATCACCATGGAGCGCGAGGCGCTGACGCTGGATTCACTGGCCATCGCGATGGCGGTGCGCAATAGCGGCGGCATTGTGATCGTGCAGGTGGAGCGCCTGGCGATGAGCGGCAGCCTGAACCCGCGCCAGGTCAAGATCCCCGGCATCCTGGTCGACGCGGTGGTGCTGGCTGAAAAGCCTGAGCTCCATATGCAGACCTTTATCGAGCCGTACAGCCCCGCCTTCGCCGCCGAGCTGCGGGTGCCCTTGGCGGCGATCGAGCCTATGGCCCTAGGCCTGCGCAAGGTGATTGCCAGGCGCGCGGCGCTGGAGTTGCGCACGCATGATGTGGTCAATCTGGGCATCGGCATGCCCGAGGGCGTGGCGGCGGTCGCGGCCGAAGAACACATCATCGACCTGATCACGCTGACGACCGAGGCCGGCGTGATTGGCGGCATCCCGGCCGGCGGCCTGAATTTTGGCGCGGCGGTCAATACGCAGGCGGTGATCGACCAGCCCTACCAATTCGATTTTTACGACGGCGGCGGCCTCGATCTGGCGGTGCTGGGGCTGGCACAGGCCGACGCGCAAGGCAATGTCAACGTCAGCCGCTTTGGCAACCGCCTGGCCGGCGCCGGCGGCTTCATCAATATCAGCCAGAACGCCAAGCGGCTGGTCTTCGTCGGCAGCTTTTTGAGCAATGGCGTGCCCAAGTTCTTGCCCGAAGTGGAGCAACGCACCTTCTCCGGCCGCGAGGCGGTGCGACGTGGCCAGCAAGTGCTTTATGTGACCGAGCGCTGCGTGCTGCAACTCGGGCCCGAGGGTTTGATCCTGACTGAGGTGGCGCCCGGCCTGGATTTGCAGCGCGATGTGCTGGAGCTGATGGGCTTCAAACCCTTGATGCCAACCGTGCCGGTGATCATGGACGCGGCCTTGTTTGGTGACGCCGCGATCGGCCTGCGCGCGCGGCTCTTGATGCTGCCCTTGGCCGACCGCTTCAGCTATGACGCGCCGACGCGGCAGTTTTTTCTCAATTTCGAACGCCTGGCGGTGCGCTGCGTCGACGATGTGGAGGCGATTCGGGCCGAAGTCGAGCGGCGCCTGGCACCGCTGGGCTCACGCGTTTGGTGCGTCGTCAACTACGACCATTTCCATCTGGACCCTCAGGTCGCCGATGCCTACGCGGCGATGGTGCGTGAGCTGAGTGATCAGTTCTATGAAAACGTCACTCGCTACGGCACGGCCGGCTTCAACCGCAGCTTGCTGGGCGCTGCCTTGGCCGCACGCGGGCTTGAGCCGCAGATGTATGACTCGGCCGAGCAGGCCTTGTTGGAGGTCAAGGGCGGCGATTAGGGATTGAGCTCAATACGAAACGTATCTGTTTCGTATATTATGCGGTCATGGGAATCGTCAAAATTTCAGACCAAATGCACGAGAGTCTGCGCGTCGCCAGCAGCGCACTGTCTCGTTCGATCAACGCGCAGGCCGAGCACTGGATGCGCATAGGCTTGCTGGCCGAGCTGCACCCGGACCTCGATCACCGCGATATCTGTCAGCTGCTGATTCGTGCTGAGCAGGCGACATCGTCAAAGCCAAGGAGGCCGGCCGCCTGGCCGCCCTGGTCTTGCAGATGATCACGCCCCATGTGCAGCCCGGCGTCAGCACCGATGCGCTGGACAAAATTTGCCATGACTACATCGTCGATGAGCTCGGCGTCACGCCGGCCAATATCGGCTACCACGGCTATCCCAAGACCCTGTGTTCATCGGTCAACGAGGTGGTCTGCCCCGGCATCCCTTCGCCGAC
>JADMJQ010000078.1 GCA_018780415.1 Roseateles sp.
CCGACACCGACCGCACCGGCCAGCCCGTCTGGGCGCCCAAGTTCCGCGCCGAGCGCTTTCCATTCGGCGAGGTGCCGCTGGGTAGCAAGAAGGCCGACCTGATGTTCCTGCAGCATATGGTGGCCGTGCTGCGCGACGGCGGCCAGCTTGCCACCGTGATGCCACACGGCGTGCTGTTCCGTGGCGGCGAAGAGCGCGCCATTCGGGGCGCCATGATAGAGGCCGACCTGCTGGAGGCCGTGATCGGCCTGCCCGCCAATCTGTTCTACGGCACCGGCATCCCGGCCTGCGTGCTGGTGATGCGCAAGAGAAAAGGCCATGCCAGCGGCAAGCCGACCGCGCGCCGAGGTCAGGTCTTGTTCATCAATGCCGACCGCGAATACGCCGAGGGCCGGGCGCAGAACCATCTGATGCCGGAGCACATCGAAAAAATCGTCAACACCTTTGAGCACTTCAAGGCCGAGCCCGGCTTCTCGGCCCTGGTCAGCAATAGCGTGCTGCGCGAGAACGACTACAACCTCAATATCCGCCGCTACGCCGACAACGCACCGCCGCCGGAGCCGCATGATGTGCGTGCCCATCTGCTGGGCGGCGTGCCCAAGGCCGAGGTGCTGGCCAAGGCAGAACTGTTTGAAGCCCATGGCCTGGACCCGCTGGCCTTGTTCGTCGAGCGAGATGCCGGCTACTTTGACTTCAGGCCCGAGCTGAGCACGCGCCAGGCCCTCAAACCCGCCGTCGAGACAAACCCCGGCCTGTTGGCCCGCGAGCAGGCGGTGCGCGATGCCTTCGACGCCTGGTGGTGCGAGCACAGCCCGCGCATCACCGCGCTGGCCGGTGCCGCCAGCTTTGTCGGCCTGCGCAACGAGCTGCTGCAATCGTTCAGCGACGTGCTGGAGCCGGTGGGCCTGTTGAGCCGCTTCCAGGTGCGCGGCATCGTGGCCGGCTTCTGGGCCGATGCGAAGTATGAGTTCCTAACCCTGATGGCCCGCGGTGCCCAGGGCGTTGTCGATGCCTGGCGCAGCAGCATCCTGACGGCGCTGGAGGATGACAGCGCCCGCAAGACCAACCCGCTCGATCACAAGTTGGTGAAGTTCCTGATGGCGGACTTCATCGCGGCCATGGCCGAGTTGGAGGCGCGCAAGGCAGAACTGGACGCGCAGATCAAGGCGGCCGTGCCGGAGAAGGGCGCGGACGAAGACGGCGAGGCCGGGGACGACGAGCCGGCAGTGGACGAGATTCAACTCAAGGCCTGGAAGCAGCAGCTCGGGGCCTTGAAGAAAGAGATCAAGGCCGCGGAAAAAGGCTTCGCAGAGCGGCTGAATGCGGCGGTGGATGGGCTGGATGAAGCGGGTGCGGCGGCGCTGTTGCTGGCGATCATGCGCGGTGACATGCAGGCTATCGTCGAGCGGGGCATCTCCAAAAATCGGCAACTGGTCTTGATCGCTGTTGAGACATGGTGGGATAAATATCGAGTGATGTTGACCGCCATCGAACGAGAGCGTGACCTTGCAAGCGCAGCGCTGAACCGCTTCTTGGGGGCCCTTGGCTATGCCTAAAGTGCTTGCGGATTTTGCGGAGATCAACCCGCGGGTTTCACTGCCGGGCGGCACTACACGGTCAATGCCTGTGTCATTCGTCCCAATGTCAGACGTGACCGAGTCCGGTGAATGGAAGGGGCATCAAGAGCGTGCTCTTGGTGATGTTCGCAATGGGTTTACAGCGTTCTTGGACGATGACGTTTTGGTGGCGAAGATCACCCCTTGCTTCGAGAACGGCAAGGGTGCGCACGTTACCGGCCTCGTCAATGGCATCGGCTTTGGAAGCACCGAGTTCCATGTGCTCCGCGCCAAAAATGGGGCCTCGGCTCGCTTCGTTCACCATCTTGTCCAGAGTGGCAAGCTGCGACGCAGCGCCGAGGCCCAGATGTCGGGCTCGGCGGGTCAAAGGCGAGTGCCGCGCGAATTCTTCGAGACCTATGAAGTGCCGAATCTTGGACCAGTAGAGCAGGTGAATATCGCTCAGGTTCTCGACACCCTCGACACCACCATCCGCCAGACCGAGGCGATCATCGAGAAGCTCAAGCAGGTCAAGCAGGGGCTGCTGCACGACCTGCTGACTCGCGGCATTGACGCCAATGGCGAGTTGCGGCCAATGCAGAGCCAGGCCCCACATCTCTATAAGGAATCGTCCTCAGGGTGGATTCCAAACACATGGGCAGCAGCTAGTCTTGGTGGCTTGATTGATGGTTCACCAAGGAATGGCATTTACAAACCTGCCGGCGACATTGGTAGCGGTTCACTACTGGTAGGCCAGACTGCATTTACTGCGGACGGGACTGTTGACCCGGTTCTGGCTCGACGATGCCGAGTTTCCATTGCTGAGGCGGAAGTGTTTGGGTTGCATCCGGACGATATCCTTGTGTCCAGGGTATTTGCCACCCGCGAAGGGGTTGGCAAGCCGGTCATCGTGCCCGACCTTGGTGAAGCTGCTGTCTATGAATCGAACATGATGCGCATGCGGGTCGGCAAGAACACCATCGCACCGCGCCTTCTGTTTCATTGGCTGAAGCAACGTGAGGCCCGCAAGTGGATCATGTCGAGGGCGTTCGCTTCAAATCAGGCAAGCATCAATCGCTCAACAATTTGCGGCGTCCCAGTGCCGCTCCCCCCAGAGGATGAGCAAGAGCGCATCCTTGCAGTCGTGGACACACAAGAGCAGCGCTTGCGAAAGGAAGAACTGAATCTTGCGAAGGCGCTGAAGTTGAAATCCGGCCTCATGGACGACCTCCTCACCGGCCGCGTCCGCGTCACCGCCTTGCTGAACCCAGGAGTTTTCGCATGAATCCGGTCCAGCTGGATCGCCTGTTGACCAGCCTCTGCCGGCTCCAGGGCGAGCGGGAGTGGGTCGAGTTCAAGGAGAACAACGAGGCGCCGGACATGATAGGCGAGACCATCTCCGCGCTGTCCAACGGCGCGCGCCTGCGCAATGAGCCCTTTGCCTATTTCGTCTGGGGCGTGCAAGACCGCAGCCATCAGGTGGTCGGCACCGACTTCAGGCCGGCCGACGCCCGCAAGGGCAACGAGGAGCTGGAGCATTGGCTGGTGCGCATGCTCACGCCGAGGCTGGACCTGCGCTTTCACATGCTGGACAGCGGCGGCAAGACGGTCGTCATGCTGGAGATTCCGGCGGCGCTGCACACGCCGGTGCAGTTTGCCGGCACCGAATACATCCGCATCGGCAGCCTGAACAAGCCGCTCAAGCAGTACCCGGAGAAGGAGCGCGAGCTCTGGCAGGTGCTCAACGCCAGCCGCTTCGAGCAGGGCATCGCGATGGCCGGCATAGACGCGGACGAGGTGCTGCGCCTGCTGGACTATCCACGCTATTTCGAGATGACGGAGCAGCCGCTACCCGGCAACAAGGAGGGGCTGCTGGCCAAGCTGGTGGCGGACAACTTGGTGAAAGCAGGCCTGCATGGCTGGTCGGTCACCAATCTCGGCGCCATCCTGTTTGCCAAGAACCTGAGCGACTTCGGGCCGCTGGGTCGCAAGGGTCTGCGGGTGATCAAGTACAAGGGCAAGAACCGCATCCAGACCGAGCGCGAGGCGCCGGGGAACAAGGGTTATGCGGTCGGCTTCGAAGCTGCCATCGGCTATATCAACAACCTGCTGCCGCTGAGCGAGGAGATCGGCCAAGCGCTGAGGCGGGAGGTGCGGGCCTTTCCGGAGCTGGCGGTTCGCGAACTGGTGGCCAACGCCCTGATCCACCAGGACTTCACCCTGTCCGGCACCGGCCCGATGGTCGAGCTGTTCGACGACCGGATCGAGATCACCAACCCGGGCAAGCCGCTGGTGGACACGCTGCGCATGATGGATGAGCCGCCGCGGTCGCGGAATGAGTCGCTGGCGGCCTTGATGCGCCGCATGAACATCTGCGAGGAGCGCGGCAGCGGCATCGACAAGGTGGTGTTTCAAGCCGAGGTCTACCAGTTGCCCGCTCCCAGCTTTGTGCTCAAGGACCAGTCCATGGTCGTGACGATGTACAGCCGGGTGCCCTTGAAAGACATGAGCAAGGATGACCGGGTGCGCGCCTGTTACCAGCATGCCTGCCTGAAGTACGTGTCCAACGAGGCGCTGACCAACACCAGCCTGCGCCAGCGCTTCGAGATCTCGGAGGGCAACTCGGCGCAGGCATCACGCATCATTGGCGAGGCGGTAGAGGCCAAGCTGATCAAGGTCGCCAACCCGGACAACAAATCTCGTAAGTTGATGCAGTACCACCCGTTCTGGGCCTGAGATCGCTGTTTGATGGCTGTTTGATCGGAAGTGCGTGGAGCCCGTGTTGTAGATTCCTAAGTTGTTGATTTGTATGAGAAAGTCTATTTGATGGCTATTTGATCGGATGCGCGGCACTGCACCGGGGCTCGATGAGGTTTTCTATGACGTTCTATGACGCTTCTATGCCGTCCCGCTATTTGATCGCTGGGCAGATTTCGGCCATGGGCTCTCGCCAAGTGCTTGATTTTTAAAGATTTTTCTATTTGATAGCTGTTTGATTGGGCGCGCCTGGGGAGGCCGAAAAGGAGGCATATGGGCTGGGAATTGGATGAAGTCGAGCGGCCATTGGTCGAACAACTGGTAGGTATGGGCTGGCGCCATGTTGTGGGCGACCTGGATCACCCGGCGCGTACCGGCCGCAGCGCGTTTTCCGAGGTCATCCAGGAGGCCACGCTGCGCCGCCAGCTGCACGCCCTGAATCTGCACGAGGGCCAGCCTTGGTTGGATGAGGAGCGGCTGACGCAGGCCATAGCAGCGCTGACCCGCATCCCGGCGCACCGGCTGCTGGAAGCCAACCGCATCGCCACCGAACTGCTGCTGAGCGGCATCAGCGTCGAGGGCCTGGCTGGCTGGGACGGCGGCCGCAGCCAGACCATTCGCTACATAGCCTGGGATCAGCCCGAACACAACGAGTTCACGGTGGTTAACCAGTACCGGGTCGACTGCCTGCCGGGCTTCAAGCGCGGCAAAGCCTTTATCGTGCCCGACCTGGTGCTGCTGGTGAATGGCATCCCGCTGGTGGTGATCGAGTGCAAGAGCCCCTCGGTGCCGGAGCCGCTGGCAGAAGGCGTGGATCAGCTGCGCCGCTACAGCAACCAGCGCAAGGCCAGCGGCGAGCTGGACGACAACGAGGGCAACGAGCCGCTGTTCCACACCAACCAGTTGCTGGTGGCGACCAGTTTCGACGAGGCCCGCGTCGGCACGCTGGGCGCGTCCTTCCGGCATTACGCCGCCTGGAAGACGGTGCTGCCGCTGACCGAAGAGGCGCTGTGCGAGCGCCTGGGCAAGGCCCGGCTGTCGGAGCAGGAGCGCCTGGTGGCGGGCCTGTTCACGCCCGCTCATTTGCTGGACGTGCTGCGGCACTTCAGCTTGTTCATGAACGCCGACGGCGTGACGGTCAAGGTGGTGAGCCGCTACCAGCAATACCGTGCCGTCACTCGCGCCATAGCGCGCCTGCGCGACGGCAAAACCCGCGCCCAGGACGGTGAGCATGACCGGCGCGGCGGCATCGTCTGGCATACCCAGGGCTCGGGCAAGAGCCTGACCATGGTGTTCCTGATCCGCAAGCTGCGCA
>JADMJQ010000171.1 GCA_018780415.1 Roseateles sp.
TCGAGGACAGCGGCGACTACGAAAAAACCATGATCTTGAAACCCGGTGCGGCGCTGACTGCGCCGGGTGGGCTCGGTGTGCCGTCGGGCTTCGGCGTGTTGCCGGGCGCGGCCAATGCAACGCCGGCATCGATTCGGGTACTGACCGGCGCTGCGGCCGGCCGCGAGGTCAGCCTGACCAAGGTGGTGACGACGGTCGGCAAGCCCGGCGTCCAAGTCGCGTCCATCACCAAAAGGCCCAGCGGCTACGTTTTCGCCCATGTCGAAGGTGCGGCCCGTCCGAGTGTCAACGGTGCGGCCCTGACCGGCGAGTCGATCGCACTGAAGGACGGCGACGTGATTGAGTTGGCCGGCACGCAGATGCAGTTCGTCAACGGCTGAGCCGGTTGCGCGGGCTTGATCGCGGGTTTACGAGCGACTGAATTCGTCCCCGAACCCGCGCCAACGCTGGGAATACCCTGGTGATTTGGCGGGCGCAGCGCTCGGCCGGCCATGCACAATGGGGGTCGAGCCCTGTCACTGCTTTGGCTTGCTGTTAGCAAGCCAGCCAAGATCCAACACCTTGCCCGAGCACAGCCGTGAGTCAGCGCCCTATATCGACTGCCGACATTGCAGCTTCCGCTGCTTCAGCCGCGCCACCCGGCTTATCTCGCCTCGGCTCGATCAGATTGCGCATGGCGCTTGCCGTGGTCTCGGTCAGCCTGTTGCTGGCGGCGCTGATCAATGCGCTGCAAAACAGCTTCCTGCTTGATCAAATGCCCACAAGCCTATGGCGGGATCTGTGTCTGGTCTTGTTGCTCAGCGTGGTCCTGATCGTGGTGCTGGATCGCATGTTGCTGCGGCCCTTGCAGCAGTTACGGCGCTTGGCCAGCCACGCCGATGCCTTTGACGCAACCCAGCCGCCGCCAATGCCGGAGCCCAAGGCCCCGAACGAGTTGGCGCGCATCTCGCATTCCATCACGCGGGCGCAGCAAAGCCTGTGGCAGCAGTTGCAGGACGAGCAATCGCGCGCCGAGGCCTTGCGCATTGAAGTGCAGCGGCAGCAAGAAGCCTTGCGCAATGCCGAGCAGTCGCTGGCGCAAAAGAGTCTGGAGCTGGGCCGTTTGAGCCGGGTTGATGAGCTGACCGGCTTGGCGAATCGGCGCGAGTTCGATGAAGGCCTGCGGCGCGAGTTCAAACGCGCCCAACGCCAGCGCGGCCATCTGGCCTTGGCGGTGCTGGACCTGGATCACTTCAAGAATTTCAACGAGCGCTATGGCGTGGCCGCCGGTGACGCCGTGCTGGCCCGCTTCGCGCAACTGCTGGCGGTGCGCTTCAAGCGCGACACCGATCTGGTGGCGCGCCTTGGCGGCGAAGAGTTTGTCGCTTTGCTGCCGGGCTTTGGCCTGGAGGTCACCCAAGGCCTGCTTGAGCAATTGCGCGAGGACCTGCGCGAGCTGCAGCTACCGCATGAAGGCGGGGTCAACGGCCAGGTGCTGACCGTCAGTATCGGCCTGGCCGCCTACAGCCCAACTCACCCTTATCTCAGCCCACAAGCGCTGATGCAGGCCGCGGATGAGGCGCTCTACATCGCCAAACATGCCGGCCGCGACCGGCTCAGCCTAGCGGCGGCGTCAAGCGGGTACATTGAGCGGGCCTGAGGTTGGCAGGGCTCAGCGATCGCGTTCCAGCGCCTGCTGCATTTGATCGCTGACTCGGCGTGCAGCGCGCAGCACCAAGGCCTCATCGAGCGACGCCTGCGGTGCGATGCCGCTGGCCACTTCATCCAGCCGTTCGGGGTGCTGCAACAGCGCCCAAGCAATGGTTGAAATCGCGCTAACGCCGCGGCGCTGCAGACTCTCGGGCATGAGCAGATTGTCTTGCACCTCGACGTGGTAGCGCACGCTTGCCACCGCCGCCGGCGCCAGGCCCCAGCTTTCGCACAGTGCCGCACCCAAGGCGTCGTGGCTAACGCCAAATGCCGTGTGTTCCAGCTGTACCAGTTCGACATCGCTGGCGGCCGCGCGCAGCATTGCCGGGTAATGCGCCGGCGCATGCCGATACAGCACCGCCTTGCCGCATTCCTCGAACAGGCCGGCCGAATGGGCGGCCCAGGGGTCGATGCCCAGCATCTGCCCCATCCGCCCCATCAACAAGCCGCGCTCGGCGGCGCGCTTCCAGACCGGCTCCAACTCTGCCGCCGGCGGGAACGCGGCCCGCAAGCCCATCTCGAAGGTGATCGACGCAACTTCGCGCATGCCCAGATAGGTCAGCGCCTGATGCACCGTCTGCACCCGGCCACGCAAACCATAAAGCGATGAGTTGACCGCCTTCAGCACGGCCGCGGCCAAGGCCATATCGGTTTCGACCAGGGAAGACATCGCCAGCAGATCAATGTCTTCGGCCGCCATCAACAAGGACAGCTTGACCAGGACCTCGGGTTGAGTCGGAATCTCGATATCAAGGGTGCGCAATGTTGGATCGACGGGCATGGCTAAAAATCTCCTGAAACTGCTCCGATCTTAGTCTTTGAACGGCGTGCTTGATGGGCAAAGTCAGCGAGACTTTGCAAGCAACCGTTGCAACATGGGGTTAGCGCAGGAACGCGTCCCAGCCGGTCTTCAGGATCAGGCCGCCGACCACCACGATGAACATGCCGCGCACAAAGCCGGCCCCGCGCGCCAGGGCCATGCGGGTGCCGACCAGGCTGCCGATCACATTGGTGACGGCCATCACGGCCGCGATATGCCACCAGATATGGCCTTTGTAGGCAAACAGTGCGATGGCAGCCGCATTGGTGGCCATATTCATCAGCTTGGCCGTGGCCGAGGCGTGGAGGAAGTCGTAGCCCAGCAAGCGCACGAACAGGAATACAAAGAAGCTGCCAGTGCCGGGGCCGAAAAAACCGTCATAGAAGCCGATGATCAAACCGATGCCGCCGGCCACCAGCGTCTCCGCCCGGCCGCTGAAGCGGGGCGCATGTTGCCGCCCCAGGTCTTTGCGGGCCAAGGTATAGGCCAGGACCAGCAGCAAGATCAGCGGCAGGGCGCGGCGCAAAAAGCTGGGGTCGACCAGGGTGACGGTCCATGCGCCGGCAAAACTGCCCAGCAAGGCGATGCCGGCGGCCGGCAGCAAGGCCGGCCAGTTCAGCGTCACGCGGCGCGCATATTGAGCCGTGGCCCAGGCGGTCCCCCAGATCGACGCGCCTTTGTTGGTGCCGAACAGCGTCGCGGGCGCTGCCTGGGGGAACACGCCAAACAAGGCCGGTACCAGGATCAAACCCCCTCCGCCGACCACCGCGTCAATGAATCCGGCCATGAGCGAGGCCAGCGCGACGGTCACAAGTTCAAGCATGCGCAGAGATGAGAGCTGGGAGCTGAGTGGAGGCGGCCGCAAAGCGCTGCCGGAAAGAAAAACAGGCACCTGAAAACCAGTTTCAGGTGCCTGCTGATTGTGACATTGTCACTTTTTTGTTTGTACTGCCTTGCCTGAGATTGTCTCCTCATGCCGCCCTAGCGCCCGCACAACCGACGCATCGAGTGAACGCAATGTAGGGCCGAGTGGGCATGCCCGCACTTGGGGTTTTTACGGTCAGTGTGCACCGACTTGGTCTAGTTTGTGTGCACTCACTGTTCAATAAATGCCCATTAAATAGAAGTAGTGATCAGAATTGAAGTGCACTGATTTAGTTCGCTGCTTGTCTCAGTAGCGCCGAGAATTGTGGTGTTTTTGCGAATTCTCCGCTGGCTGTAACGCGGCGATGGCCACTGGCTCGACGCGAATGTGGAGAACAAGGGGGAAAGCAGCGTTCATTCTTCGCCTTGGTAAAAATGGTGACGCGGAACAATTCGTCTCATGAATGCATTCAACATTGACTTGCGGCTGAACGCATGGGCTCGCCGGCGGGCCGGCCAGGGCTGCGGGCTGCTGTTGTCGTTCCTGCTGCTCTCGCTGCTAGCGGCCTGCGGCGGTGGTGGTGGTAGTTCAAACGAGTCTGTCGCGCCCGCGCCCGCGCCGACGCCGGTTCCGGTCGGCAGTGCCACCACCACGCTGGGTTTCAGTTTGCCGCGCGCTGGCTTGGGGGCAGCGGAGCTGGCGGTGATCGTGGTCGATGGCGACGCGCAATCGGAGGCAATTGCCGGCTACTACCAAACGGCACGCGGCATCCCGGCCGCCAACATCATCCGCGTCAAGTTGAACACCGGCTCGGCGACGATCTCGGTGGCTGACTTTGCCGCCTTGAAGGCCGATGTCGACGCCAAGCTGCCGGCCGGCGTGCAGGCCACCTTGCTGACCTGGACGGCGCCGTCGCGGGTGGTGGGTACCTGTGCGATGAGCATCACCAGCGCGATGGCCTTCGGCTATGACAGCAAATACTGCGGCGGCTGCTCCGCCACCGCGTCCTCGAGCTATTTTGATTCCGAATCCAAGCACGCCTGGGTGGATCACAAGATTCGCCCCTCAATGATGCTGGGGGCTGCCAGCCTGGCCGCCGCCAAGACCCTGATCGACCGGGGTGTGCGCGCCGACGCCAGCCAGCCCGCCGGCGACGGCTATCTGCTGCGCACCAGCGACGCGGCGCGCAGCGTGCGCTACGCCGACTTCAGCGGCTTGCCCGCCGCCTGGGCCGGCCGCTTGCAGCTCAACTACAGCGACAACTCGGCCGGCGCCGCGGCCGACGCCATCGAGAACAAGAGCGATGTGCTGTTCTACTTCACCGGGCTGTCCAAGGTGCCCAAACTCGGCAGCATTGGCTTCCGGCCCGGCGCCGTCGCCGACCACCTGACCTCGTACGGTGGCCTGCTGCCCGGCTCGGGCCAGATGCCCATCACCGACTGGCTGGACGCCGGCGCAACTGCCAGCTTCGGCACCGTCGAAGAGCCCTGCAATTTCACCCAGAAGTTTCCCAAAGCGTCCGTCTTGATCGACCAGTACTACCGCGGCGCGACCGTCATCGAGGCCTATTGGAAGTCGGTGCACTGGCCGGGTCAGGGCCTGTTCGTCGGCGAGCCTTTGGCGCGACCGTTTCCCGACAGCCCCAGCTTCACGCTGGAGAACGGACAGTACCTGATCAGCACGCGGGCGCTGCGCAGCAATGCCAGCTACAGCCTGGAATACCGCGTCGGTGCGGCGGGTACCTGGACCGCGCTGGCCGCCTTCAACAACAGCCGTGCCGAGGCGCAGACCTTGCGCTCGCCGCTGCCGCCGGCCACTGCCACCGAGCTTCGTTGGCGCGGCCCCTGCCCGACCAACTCGGCCCTGCAGTGCACCTTGAGCGCCAGCCCTTGACCCGGCGGCCGGCGTGATGGCGGCCGGGCTGTCAAAATAGGGCTACTTCCAGGCGCCTCTATGTCCCCCCAGTCTCCACCAGCCATGCGTGTGCTGTCCGTCATCCCCCCGATGACCCAGCTCAATACTCCCTACCCGTCGACCGCCTATCTGACCGGCTTTCTGCGCTCGCGCGCGATTGACGCGGTGCAGGAAGACCTGGCCCTGGCCTTGATGCTGAAGCTGTTTTCGCGTGCCGGCCTGCTGGCCTTGCGCGAGTCCATCCAGGCCCTGCCCGCCGCCAAGCGCACACCGCTGGTGCAGGGTTTCGATCAGGCTTTCGACGCCTATCTGGCGACCATCACCGCCACCATCGCC
>JADMJQ010000285.1 GCA_018780415.1 Roseateles sp.
CGAGGCGCACCAACTGGCCGAGGCCGGCGTGCAGTTTCTGGGCTTGATGTTGGGCACCGCGCAACTGCTGGATTTTGGCCGCGATGTGCTGGGCCTGGGGCTGGCGCAAGCGCGTGGCCTGCAGGACTGGCAGGGCCTGCAGTTGCGCATCGAGCATGCAGCGCGCGAGTTGCGCCTGGTCTGCGCCGGGCCCCTGGCCGCCAATGGGCGAGAGGTGCGCGGCGTGCTCAAACTGGGCTGGAACGAGCGCGCCGGCCGGCCGGGTTTTGCGCAGGCGCTGAGCGACGTCAATGCGGCCGCCGAGCTGGCGATCGAAATGCTGGCGACGGTCAAGGACAGCTCGCCTGATTTTGTGCGCCTGCATGAGCGGGCGGTGGAGTTGCGCTCGCTGGCCGAGGTGTTCGCCAGCGAGCCCGAGGACGCCGATGTGCGTTGGATCGATTTGACGCCGCACCAGGCGCGTTTGATCGAGTCGCCGCTGGACATCCGCGAGGCCATGATCGAGCAGCTGGCGCGGGCGCCCAAGGCCTGGATTTTCACCTCCGCGACGCTGGGTGATGACGAGCGTTTGACCTGGTTCACCGAACCCGCCGGGCTCGACGACGCAACCGTCTTGCGGGTCGGCAGCCCATTCAATTATGCCGAGCATGCGAGGCTCTATATCCCGCGCAATTTCCCCAAACCCAGCGAGCCCGAACATGCGGTGCAGGTGGCCGGCTTGGCGGCTCGCTGCGCCCGGGCGCTTGGCGGACGTACCTTTGTGCTAACGACTACGTTGCGCGCGCTGCAAAGCATTGGCGACGGCTTGCGGCGCGAGTTTGAGGCGGGCGGCGACAGCTTGATGGTTTTGCAGCAAGGGGCTGCGCCCAAGCGGGTGCTGTTGCAACAGTTCATCGATGACCCGCGCGCGGTCTTGGTTGGCTCGGCCAGCTTTTGGGAAGGCATCGATGTGCCCGGCGACACCTTGCAATGCGTGCTGATCGACAAGCTGCCATTTCCACCGCCGAACGACCCGCTGGTCGAGGCGCGGGTCAAACGCCTGGAGGCGGCCGGCCGCAATGCGTTTGCGCATTACTTCATCGCCGAGGCGGCGATCGCTTTGAAGCAGGGTGGCGGGCGCTTGATTCGCACCGAGCAAGACAAAGGTTTGCTGGTGGTTTGTGACCCGCGCATGGCCGGCATGAACTACGGTCGGCGCCTGCGCGAGGCGCTGCCCCCGATGACCCGGCTGGCCGAAGAGGCCGAGGCGCTGGACTGGTTGGCGCTGCTGGCCGAAGAGCGCGCTTAAATCGCCGCATAAAGCGCCGAGCTCAAAAAAAACGCGTGCCGGGCACGCGTTGCAGGTGTGGCTGAAGCAGCCGCTTACCAGACCTTCCACCAAGGCGCGCCGGCGTTGGCGTTGCCGCTGGCGTAAATGCCTTTGGGGAAGCTCTGCTGCAAAACCCGTTGGGCATCATCACGTAGCGGCCGCAGGCCCAGCTTGTCATAGCTTTGGGTCATCAGATAGAGGGCCTCTTCGGTCGCGGGCGCGTGCTGGAATTCCTGCACCGCGCGCTGCGCGCGATTGGCCGCCGCGACATAGGCGCCGCGGTTGTAGTAATAGCGAGCGACATGCACCTCGTAGCTGGCCAAGGTGTTGGTGATGTAGTCGACCCGAATACGTGAATCGGCCGCGTATTTGGACTCGGGGAACTGCTCCAGAACTTGCCGGAACGCCAGCAAGGCATCGCGCGCCGCTTGTTGATCGCGCTCCGAAATGTCTTGGCTTGCAAGGCGGCCGAACAGGCCCAGATCTTCGTTGAAGTTGACCAGGCCCTTCATATAGATCGCGTAATCAAGCGCCGGGCTGGAGGGATTGAGCTTGATGAAGCGCTCCAGCGTGGTGACCGCTTGTGCGCGCTCGCCGGAGCGATGGTAGGCCCAGGCCAAATCGAGCTGCGCTTGCTGGCCCAGCAAGGTGCCGGCGGCGCGACCTTCGACCCTCTCCAAGGTCTTGATGGCACGGTCGTAACTGCCCGAAGCCAGGTCTTCTTTGGCCTCTGCGTACAATTTGTCTAAATTGGCCTGTGAATTCGGGTCATCCTTTGGGTCGGATGAGCAAGCGGCAAGCGTCAAGGCGAGCAGACCTGCGGCGCAAAACATCCAGCCGTTTTGACGGGATGAGCGGCGCAAAGCCCTGTCGGGCGAACCCAGGCCCGAGGCCGAAGCGGCCGGCTGATCCAGCGTTGGCTGCTGTGACGGGTGGCGTTCCACGCAATTTTCTATCATGATCCCTACGGGGCGGTGCATACCACCGGCCCTTACTCTGAAGACGGAGCTTTTATTATATGGTTCAGGCCTTGCCTGCAAGTGAGCCCACCGCCCAGGCGGTTGGCGATGACGAATGGGATGTCGAACAAACAGGCATTGCTGACGAGGTCGAGGCGCGTGAGACGCAAGTTGACGCCATATGGCACAACCAGCGATTGGACCGCTGCCTGGTGCAAATTGCGCCGGAGTTTTCGCGCAATCACCTGCAGAGCTTGATCGATCAAGGCTGTGTCACGATCAATGGTCTGCCCGCCGGCAGTGCTTCGAAGAAATTGCAAGCGGGCCAGCGGGTGCGCATCGAGCTGCAACCAACGGCCGAGAGCCGCGCCTTCAAGGCCGAGGCCATGCATCTGGACATCGTCTATGAGGACGAACATCTGCTGGTGCTCAATAAGGCGGCCGGCATGGTCGTGCACCCGGCCTCGGGCAATTGGTCCGGTACGGTCATGAACGGCTTGCTGGCCCATCATCCGGCCGCTGCCGCTCTGCCCAGAGCCGGCATCGTCCACCGTTTGGACAAGGACACCACCGGCTTGATGATGGTCGGCAAAAGCCGCGAGGCGGTGACGGCCCTGACCCGCATGATCGCCGCGCGTGAGGTGCACCGCGAGTATTTGGCGCTGGTGTTTGGCCGCGTGCCGGAGCAGATGGAGATCAATGTGCCGATCCGCCGTGACCTGATCTCGCGCATCAAGATGGCGGTGTTGGCGACCGGCAAGCCCTCGCGTACCGACGTCTATGCCTTGGGCGTTGGTGAGGACGGGGTGCGCAGCATCAGCGCGGTTCATTGCGTATTGCATAGCGGCCGCACCCACCAGATTCGTGTGCATCTGGCCTACAAAGGCTACCCGCTGGTGGCCGACACGCTGTATGGCGGCGTCGCCGCTGTGGGGATGGCGCGGCAGGCCTTGCACGCTGCCCGGCTCGGGTTCACCCACCCAATCAGCGGCGAGCCCTTGCAATTTGATGCGGCTTTGCCACAGGATTTGGCATCTGCATGGGCTTTACTCGGTCTGCCGGTTCCGAGCTTCCCGTATTTGCAGGCCTGAGGGCGTTACAATCCGGCGCAGCGAAGTGTAAATCGGCGCAGCGTATGATCTGGCACCAAGCGTTCAGCGCGGTTGATTTCCCCGTTCCCTAGCGGGCGTTTGGCTTGCATGCACTGCGCGTTGTTTCAAACCGCATTCACTCCGCCTCTCAAGTCGCGGACAAGCCGCAAGCCGAAGTGCTTGCAGGCAAGGTCAGCTCCAGAGGACTGGACCCCAAAATTTCCCCGCATGAATCGGGACAAATGACGAAAGTCAATGAATACACAGGATGCTAAGCGCGTCCTCGAGACCGCGCTGATATGTGCTCAGCAGCCGTTGACCCTGCGCGAAATGCGCAGCCTGTTTGCTGACGCCGTCGGGCCGGACACCTTGCGCAATGTTTTGGATGAGTTGACGCGAGACTGGGATGGGCGAGGGGTTGAACTGGTCGCGGTGGCTTCGGGCTGGCGCTTTCAGAGCCGGCCGGAGTTGCGTGAGTATCTGGACCGTTTGCATCCCGAGAAACCGCAGCGTTACTCACGGGCCGTGATGGAGACCTTGGCCATCATTGCCTACCGTCAGCCGGTGACGCGCGGCGATATTGAAGATATTCGAGGCGTTGTCGTCTCTACGCAAATTGTCAAGCAGTTGGAAGATCGAGGTTGGATTGACGTGATTGCTTACCGCGAGGCGCCCGGGCGCCCGGCGCTGTACGCCACCACCAAGCAGTTTCTCGACGATCTTGGCTTGAATAGTATCGAGCAGCTGCCGGCCTTGGAGTTTGGCGTGGCGCCGGCTCAGGCCTTGGCCGACGCGGCAGGGCTGCAAGGTCTGCTGATCAATGAATCGCTTGAGGTCGCCGCCGAGTCTGGCGCTACCGACATAGCATCCGAAGTTCCCGTAATTTTTTCCCCTGCGCCTATCGTCAGCGATACAGGCGTATCCGTTCCGGCCCAGCCGGATCCACAGTCTGACGCCGCCGAACAGGTGCACACCGACGCATGAATTCAAACGATATCGATCCCAAGGCCGACACCGGCGCTCTCTCCAACGACGGCGCTGAAACTGCCGCGCCCAAGCGCAAGCGCAGTCCGGCCAAGCCCAAGGCCGAGGTGCTTGCCGTTGTGGTCGCCGAGGCCGTGACCGAAGTGGCTGAAGTTGCTGAGGCGCCCGCGGCCAAGCCGCGCGCAGCCCGCAAGACTGCGGTCAAGAAGGCTGTTGTCGCTGAGGCGGTTGAAGTCGCCGAAGCAGCGGCTGAGGTCGATGCCGTGGCTGAAGAGCAGCCCAAGCGCCGCGCGCCGCGCAAGACGGCGGCTAAAGCTGTGACGCCCGACGTTGCCGAAGCCCCTGAAGTCAAGGCCGTCACGCCGCAAGAGCCGGCGCCGCTGTTCACGCTGGCGCCCGAGTCGGAGTCGGCGGCAGCGCCCGTTGCCGCCGATGGCGAAGCTGCAGAGTCGGCCGAATCGGCTGAGCGCGGTGGCCGCAATCGCAATCGCCGCCGTGGCCGCAAGGACGGCACCGAAGGCTTCGAAGAGCGGGCTCCGCGTGCCGATGTGGTCGCTGCCGAGCCTGCGCCCGAGTTGCTGGCCGCCGTCGGCGAGCGTTTTGCCGAGGTCTTGGCCGGTGAGTTTGGCGAGGCCGACGACGAGGTCGATGACTTGCCCGAAGTGCAGGATGAAGAGGTCGAAACCAAGCGCGTGCTGGCTGCCGAGGCTGATGCGCCCAAGCTGCAAAAGGTCTTGGCCCAGGCCGGAATTGGCTCGCGCCGCGACATTGAGGACATGATTGCCGATGGCAAGATTGAGGTGAATGGTGAGGTGGCCCATATCGGCCAGCGCATCTCCTTTGGTGACAATGTGCGGGTGGCGGGCAAGGCGATCCGCATCCGCATCTCACCGCCGCCGCCGCGCATCTTGGCTTATCACAAGCCGGCCGGCGAGGTCGTCACCTTCAATGACCCCGAGGGCCGCCCGACGGTGTTCCGTCATCTGCCGCGTTTGCAGCAGGGCAAGTGGCAGGCGGTCGGTCGTTTGGACATGAATACCGAAGGCCTGCTGCTGTTCACCAACTCGGGCGAGTTGGCCAATCAGCTGATGCACCCGCGCTTCGGCGTCGAGCGTGAGTATGCGGTGCGCGTGCTGGGCACCTTGAACCTGGAGCAGCGCGCCCGTTTGCTGGAGGGCGTGATCATTGAGGGCCAGAAGGCGGCCTTCAAGAGCATCGAGGACGGCGGCGGCGAGGGCATCAACCGCTGGTACAAGGTCGTCATCACCGAA
>JADMJQ010000310.1 GCA_018780415.1 Roseateles sp.
CTCCAAAGAACACGGCTCGCTGCGCGTCGCCTCGATGGGTGCTGCGCTGCGCGCATGCACCTCGCAAGTCGATGGCTTGAGCGTGTGGCTATCCGCTTAGAATGAAAGTAAGCACTGCGGCCGGGGCCGCCTTTTGCCTGCTGGTAAAGCAAGCGACTAAAGGCCGGCAGGGCTTGAGATTTGAGACCTGACCCTGGCCTTTTCTGGCCTTTTTGGACCCCTGCCTTCTTGGAGATGATCGAAATGACAAATTACTTCGAAGAAAGTCAATAATGAAAATATTGTCCGTGTTCAATAATAAAGGTGGCGTTGGGAAAACCACACTAACTTTCCACCTTGCGCAAGCTCTCAGTGCAATGGGTAAGAAGGTACTCATGCTTGACGCAGATCCTCAATGCAACCTAACTATTTACTCAATACCTGTGGAGCAAATCCACAAGATTTGGGAGCAGGAAGATGAATGCTTGGACGTAGGAATCGAAGAGTTCCAAAGAAACAAACCCGCCTCAGCGATAACTAAGCTTCACAAGGAGCCAAGATCGCTTCATTACTTGTTGCAGCCCACAATTGAAGGAACTGGCGAGTATAAGAAGCTCCCGCCGCCAGTTGAACTGAGCAAGAATCTTCATATTATTCCGGGTCGCCTGTCTATTCATGAGTATGAGGAAAAAATATCTTCTCGCTGGAGCGACGCTTATCGAGGTGATGCACTGGCGATCAGGACAATAACACGCATACGCTCGTTGGCTGAAGAGTATGGGAAATTAAATTCGTACGATTTCGTCATAATTGATACGTCGCCAAGCTTGGGTGTATTCAATAAGACGATCATATCAACCGTTGACGGATTCTTCGTCCCGGCAGCGCCAGACATGTTTTCCCTGTACGGTATCCGAAATATTGGAAGCAGTCTCAAGAAATGGCAAGAAGAGTTTGATATTATATTCAAACTCATATCATCAGATAAGAGGAAGCTATTTCCAAAAGAGTTCGTTCAATTTTTGGGGTACACAATATATAACGCCAAGCGATACACGAAGCCAAATGCTACATGGAACTTGGCGCAGGCGCACTTGCAGTACGCACTTTCAATTCCAAATATAATTCACGATCACATAGGAAAGAGCTTGCGAAAAAATATAAGTGATGAGCTTATTGCGGAACCAATTGGTGGCGAGGCAATTATGCACGGACACAACACATTCCCTACGCTTGCTCAACATTACAGAGTTCCAATGTGGAAGATACCATCCTTGCCAGAAATAGAAAAGGATCATCAAAATACAATAAATGGTCAAAGAACAGAAATCCTAGCTACTAAGAAAAGTTATGAGAAATTCGCAGAAGCCCTACTTGAACGCGTCGAATTAATAGGTTAATACCATGAACTTATCAACTCAAGTAGTGGAAGCGGACGGTAAAAATAGAACCAGGCAGGATGACATTGAAAGCTTGGTTGGTATTTACAGGAGGCACAAGAAACTATATGAGTTTTTCCTAAAATCAGTCGAGTCTGATTTTTTGTCTGAGCCCTCTTTAAATAGCGGAACGCCGACAGTAATTCACTCGACTCGAAGTCGATTAAAGGATGATGAGCACCTTGCAAACAAGATTCATCGTAAGCGCGCTGATGGAAGAGAAATAGACGAAGGGAACCTCTTATCCATCATGACGGATCTTGCGGGCCTGAGGGTTTTGCATTTGCATCAGAATCAATTTGGTCAAATCCATTCTTTCATAAATTCCAAGGTTAAAGCGAAGGGCTGGAAGTTACTTGAAAAGCCAATCGCCTACACCTGGGACCCCGACTCAGTTAACTATTTTAAGAAATTCGGACTTAGAACTGCTGTCAAAGCGTCCTACTACACCAGTGTTCATTATCTGGTGGCTCCGGCGAATGCCGAGGTTGGCATTTCTTGCGAAATTCAAGTTAGAACACTTTTCGAGGAGGCTTGGGGCGAGATTGACCACTCCATCAACTATCCTTTACCAACAAAGATTCTGGCCAATATTGAGCAGTTGCGTGTCCTGTCAAGGCTTGTTTCAACTGGGTCCAGACTTGCTGATTCGATATTCAAGGTGCATAACGAGCAGTGATCCCTAAATATTCATTTAATGTGGGGAATGCGAATCCGAGGGTCTGCGAAGCCGAGGGTCAAGTCTTTAATCGTTAATTTCCGGCAACGTCGAAGTCACAAGAATATGCTGGAGACCTGACCCTCAAGCCCTCGACTTGAATGGTGCATGCGCAAAGCGCAGCACCCATCGAGGCGACGCGCAGCGAGCCGTGTTCTTTGGAGTTCACCCCTTCTGCATGGGCGAGGAGCGCAGAATTTGCCGGGCGTCGCGCAGCGACTTCAAGAACTGGCTTCGCGCCCCTTGTCTGAACGGAGCGTAGCGCAGTGAGTTGGGCGCGGCCCGGCAAATTCGAGCATCCGAGCGGACCCGCAGGGCCATGCGGCAGGGTCGCCTTCTCTTGCCTCCTTCTCTTGGCGAGACAAGAGAAGGGGGTCGGCCGCCGGGACGAACTCCCGGCATCGTGCTGGCAGAGCAAACGAACCGAAGGGCGCCCAGGCTATCTGGAGGTCTTGGCATGAAAGCCGTGGTCAAAAAGGCGACGCCCGATCTGCTTGCGCACATAGCCTGATCGCCCCGACACGGAACGTTGGCTTGTGAATGTATTGCAAGCGCAATACATTAACCTCATGAAAACCGCCGTCATCCCGCAAATCCGCGTTGAACCCGAGCTCCGCGCTGAGCTCGAGGCCGTGCTGATGCAGGGCGAAACCCTGACCGACTTTGTCGAAGCGACCATGCGCAACGCCATCGCCTTCAGGCGCGTACAGACGGCATTCCATGCGCGTGCGCAGGCCGCATCCGAGGAATACCACCAAACAGGTGTCGCCGCGCCGGTAGAGACGGTCTTGGCCAAGCTCCAAGCCAAACTCGACGCCAAGCGCAAACAACTCGGCAAAAAGCTCGGCAAGTAACTCAGGCCATGACCTTCACCGTCGAGTTCGCACCCTCAGCCGAAGCTGACCTCGAGCGCCTGTTTGACTACTTGCTAGACCAGGCCGAAACCAGCGAACAACTCGACATCGCTCAAGCGGCCATCGACGCGATCAGAGCATCCGTGCAGCACGGCTTGGCCCTCACACCGTTCAGCTTTCGCAAGGCCGCCCAGAACCCCGCTCAGCGGGAGTTGATCATGCCCTTCGGCAGCACCGGCTACGTGGCGTTGTACGAGATCGTCAGTACGTCCAAGGTCATCGTGCTGGCGATACGCCACCAGCTCGAAGAGGACTATCACTGACCCCGCATAGGGGTGGCGGGGCTACAACTCCCAATGCGGATGCAGCGCCCGAATCCGATTCAAAGCCATCGCCGCAGCCGAAGTTCGCGTCTCGACCCCTAACTTCGAAAACACCCGCTCCAGGTGCTTCTTGACCGTCGCCGGGCTGGCACCCAGGATGTCGGCAATATCCCGGTTGATCTTGCCCTTGACGACCCAGTACAGCACTTCGGCCTCGCGGGCCGTGAGCTTGAAGTTCAGGCCCATCGATTCAATGATGGCCAAGTCCGACACCTCGCGCATCACGATCAGCCAATCGCTGCTTTCGCCGTCGCCGAGGTCCTCCGGCTCAGCGGCGCCAATCTGCTGATGCAGCGCAAAACTCAGGCGCCGGGCGCCCAGTTCGGCATAAAAGCGCGGCGGCTCGATCTGCTGTTCGCGTGCCGCCGGCACATGGCGGCGCAGCCAGTCCAGCACCGGCGCCGGCGCCAACACGCCGCTTTCGCCGAAATAGGCGGCGAGCAGCTCCCGCGCCAGCGGCGTCTGCCACATCAGCCGGCCGTCGCTGACCCGCACCGTGATGCTGGCGTAGCCAAAAGCATCGAGCGCCCGGCGGGTCTGCACGGCGCCCTGCGCCTGGCGCGCGCCGCGCAAATGCACTTGCATGCGCGCCAGCACTTCCTTGGGCTTGATCGGCTTGGTCACGTAGTCGACGCCGCCGGCGTCCAGCGCCGCGACCAGATGCTCGGTCTCGGTCAAGCCGGTCATGAAGACGATCGGGATATGCGCCGTGGCGGCAGCCGCCTTCAAGCGCCGCGCCACCTCGAAGCCGTCCATGCCGGGCATCATCGCGTCCAGCAAGATGATGTCGGGCAAGGCCTGGGTGGCGCGTTGCAGCGCGGACTCGCCATTGGTCGCGACCAGCACGGTGTAGCCACTTTCGTCCAAGGCGTCATGCAGCATGGCGACGTTGTCCGGCACGTCGTCGACGATCAGCACCAGGTCGCCACGCTGACGTTCCAGCCAGTCGGGCGCAGTGCTGTTGATGGCCGGTGCATTGCTTTGCTTGGAGGTGATGATGGTGGTGTTGTTCATGCAGGGATCTCCGGCCCCAAGATGGCTGTGATCGCTTCGAATTGGTATTGGCGCGCCAAGCCGCGCAAGCTCTCGACCCAGGCGGCGCTAGCGGCGCTTGCGGGCAAGGCGCCGGCGATCAGGTCCAGCTGTGCCTGCACGCCGCGGTAGTAGCCCAGGTTCAAGGCTTCACGCAGCGGCGTCAGCAACTCGGGGTCTAGCTCCAAGGGCAACTGGCTTGCGCTGACTCGCGCTTGCGCTGAGGGCGCCTCTGCAGTCTCCGCCCTCGTGTCCAGCCACTGCAGCTGAAGCCTGCGCCCCAGCCAGTCCAAGAGCTCGGCGTGGCGCACGGGCTTGGTGATGAAGTCGGCTGAGGCTATGCCAAAAGCGGCGTTGTCCTGGCCTTTCTCGAACGCATTGGCGGAGACGACGGCGATATTGAGCTCGGCGGGCGTGAGCAAGCGCAGGCGGCGGATGGTTTCCCAGCCGTCTATGCCCGGCATGGCCAGATCCATCAAGACCGCGTCGGGCCGCAAGCCGCCGCTCGCGACCAGGTCCAGCGCATCATGGCCGCTGGCGGCGCTGCGCAAGTCAAAGCCCAGCGGCTGCAAGAGCTCGCTCAGCAATTGGCGGTCGGCCGCCTCGTTGTCGACGATCAGGATCAGCCGGCGGCGGCCGGCATAGCCGCGCCGTGGCGCTGCAGTTCTGAGTCGCTCTAACTGATGGGGCGACGCCAAAGCGGGCAAGAACAGCTTGACCCGGAACACCGAGCCCTGGCCGACTTCGCTGCTGGCGCTCAACTCGCCGCCCATCAACTCCGTCAACATCTTTGCGATGGTCAGGCCCAAACCAGCGCCGGGTGCGGCGTCGGTGGCGCGCGTGCTTCCGCGCGTGAAGGGCTCGAAAATGCGGGCTAAGGCTTCGCTGCTAAGGCCGGGGCCGCTGTCCTCGATCTCGAACAAGGCGATCTCGCGCGCATGGCGCACCCGCAGCACGACCTGACCCTCGGGCGTGAACTTCAAGGCATTGCCGAGCAGATTGATCAGGATCTGGCGCAGGCGCTTTTCATCCGCCCGCACGCTGCTGGGCAGCTCGCCGATCACCTCGAAACGAAAAATAAGGCCTTTGGAGGCGGCTTGCAGCTCGAACATTTCGGCCAGCTCATGCATGGCGTCCTCGAACTGCATC
>JADMJQ010000026.1:0-3020 GCA_018780415.1 Roseateles sp.
CCAGCGTATAGGCGTCGGTGTGACAGATGCCCGTCGCCTTGATCTCGACCAGCACCTCGCCGGCGCGCGGGCCGTCGAGCTGAACCTCTTCAATCGTCAATGGGGCGCCGGCCTTCCAGGCGACGGCGGCTCGGGTCTTGATCATGTGTTCTTCTCCTGGGTCAGCGCTGCTTCCAGCGCATCAATAAACATTCTGGCCACATCAAAGCCGGTCTGATCGGTGATTTCCTGGAAGCAGGTCGGGCTGGTGACGTTGACCTCGGTAAGGCTGTCGCCGATCACGTCCAGACCCACCAGCAACAGGCCGCGCGCCGCCAGGATAGGGCCGGCGTACTCGGCAATCTCGCGGTCACGCGCGCTGATCGCCCGCGCCACCCCCTTGCCGCCGGCGGCCAGATTGCCGCGCACTTCACCGCCCTGCGGGATGCGCGCCAGGCAGAACGGCACCACCGCACCGCCTATCACCAGCACGCGCTTGTCGCCGTCCTGGATGGCGGGCAAGTAACGCTGCACCATGACGGTCTCGGCGCCGCCCTTGTTGAGGGTTTCGATGATGGCGCCGAGGTTCATGCCGTCGGCGCCGACGCGGAAGATGCCGGTCCCGCCCATGCCGTCCAGCGGCTTCAGGATGATGTCGCCATGCTCGGCGTGGAAGGCACGGATCGCTGCCTCGCTGCGCGTCACCAAGGTGCTGGGGCAGAACTGCGGAAACTGCATCAGCGCCAACTTCTCCGGGTGGTCGCGCAGCGCTTGCGGCTTGTTGAAGACGCGTGCGCCCTCGCGCTCGGCCTGCTCCAGCATATGGGTGGCGTAGAAGAACTCGCTGTCAAAGGGCGGGTCTTTGCGCATCAAGACGGCGTCCATTGCGGCCACCACCAAGTCAATCCGCTCACCTTCGGCAAACCAGTTGACGGCATCGCCGGTCAGCGTGATGGCGCGCGCTTGTTGCGCCAGCACGCGCCCGCCCGAGCGCCAAATCAGATCCTGCGGTTCACAGGCAAACAAGCTGTGGCCGCGCTTGGCCGCCTCGCGCATCATCGCGAAGGTGGTGTCTTTATAGGTCTTGAACGACTCCAGCGGGTCGGCCACAAATAGCAATTTCATCTTTTCGGTCCTCTTATTTCGAACGCAAGTGTTGCACCAATAGCGCCAGACTGCCGGCGACGACGCCCCAGAACGCCGAGCCAATGCCGGCCACCGAGAGGCCGGACAAGGTGACCAAAAAGGTCAGGCAGGCGGCGTCGCGGTGCTTTTCTTCTTTCAAGGCGGTGGCCAGGCCGCCGGCGATGGTAGAGATCAAGGCCAGCCCCGCGACCGCCGCCACCAGTTCGCGCGGAAAGGCCACCAACAGCCCCACCACCGCACCGCCCGCCAAGCCCACGGCAATGTACACAAGGCCTGCCGACATTGCAGCGGTGTAGCGGCGCGCTGGGTCGGCATGCGCCTCCGGGCCATTGCAGATGGCGGCCGTGATGGCGGCAAGATTGAAGGCGAAGCCGCCGAACGGTGCCAGCGGCAAGCCAGCCACACCCGTCACGGTGATGCTGGCGGAGATTGGAATGCGGTAGCCTGCCGCTCGCTGCGCGGCCACGCCGGGCAAATTCTGTGAGGCCATGGTGACCAGGAAAAGCGGCAAGGCCACACCGATCAGGGCAGCCAGACTGAGTTGCGGCGTGGTCCAGACCGGTTGCGCCCAGGCCCATTCCACCGCGTCCATCTGCAAGCGCCCTTGCATGCCCGCCACCGCCACACCGGCCAGCAACACCCCAGGCACCGCATAACGCGGCCACAGTCGTTTACCCAAGAGATAGGCGGCGGCCATCACCAGCACCAGCGAGGGCGCGGCCTTGACCGACAGCACCGCGTCAAGGCCAAAGCGGGTCAGCACGCCGGCCAGCAGGGCGGCCGCCACGGCCAAGGGGATGCGGTCCATCACCCGCGCGAACCAACCGGTCAGGCCAAACAGCAAGATCAAGCTGGAGCTGAACAAAAATGCGCCGATCGCCTCGGGCATGGAGAGGCCGGAGGTGGCGGCGATCAGGGCCGCGCCCGGCGTCGACCACGCGGTCAGGATCGGTTGACGGGTCCAATAGGACAGGCCCAGGCTGGTCACACCCATGCCCAGCCCCAAGGCCCAGATCCAGGAGCTGGTTTGGGCGGAGGTCGCACCGAGCGCCTGCGCAGCCTGAAAAATAATCGCCACCGAACTGGTGAAACCCACCAGCACCGCGACAAAACCGGCCACAAGGCTTGAGACTGAGAGATCATTGAGGCAGCGCTTCATGTGCACAGCATAGCCGCATGGGCGCCCAGCCACAGGCCCGCGCGGCACCGCTGGGTTTGCGTGCTAGTTATTGAAAGGGGCTTACGCCGATGTGCAGATTTCTTGCCTACTTGGGGCCGTCGATCTTCCTGGATGAGTTGGTCTGCAAACCGCAACATTCGCTGGTGCGCCAATCGCTACGGGCCGATCAGGCCAAGGCCGTCACCAATGGCGACGGCTTCGGCGTCGGCTGGTATGGCGAGCTGAGGTCGCCCGGTATTTACCGCGAAGTGATGCCGGCTTGGTCGGACGAAAACCTGCTTGCGCTGTGCAGCAATGTGCGCTCGCACCTGTTCTTCGCCCATGTGCGTGCCGCCACCGGCACCGGCATCGCAAGGCAAAACTGCCACCCGTTCAGATATGGCCCCTACCTGTTTATGCACAACGGCCAGATCGGCGGTTATGGCCAGATTCGCCGGGCCATGGAGGCGCGCTTGCCGGATCATCTTTATGCCGAGCGGCGCGGTGCCACCGACTCGGAGCTGCTGTTCTTGCTGATCATCGCGCGCATCGAGACCGGCCAAAGCGTCACCCAGGCGGTCAGCCAGATCCTCAATGAGACGCTGGCGATGATGCAGGTCCTGAACATCCACGAGCCGCTGCGCTTTGCCGGCGCCTTGGCCGACGGCAGCCAGGTGCACGCGTTTCGCTACTCCAGCGACTACCGTGCGCCGACCCTCTATCTGCGCCAGGACGG
>JADMJQ010000026.1:3030-5545 GCA_018780415.1 Roseateles sp.
GGCTTGGTGGTGGCGTCGGAGCCGCTCGCGGATGACCAACAGGGCTGGACCTTGATCCCGCCCGGCAGCGTCGTGCATCTGGACTCAAACGGCGTCAGCAGCAGCGAGGTGCTGATGTAGGGGCTGCTGCCACCACAGCGAAGCCGCTCAGATTTCGACCTTGGACCCCAACTCGACGATACGGTTGGTCGGCAAATGCAGGAAGTCGGCCGCGGCGGCCGCATTGCGGTGCATGCTGGCGAACAGCTTCTCGCGCCACATCGCCATGCCGCCATTGCCTATGGTGGGGATGACGATGTCGCGGGAGAGGAAATAGCTGGTCTCCATGTCTTCCAGGTGCACGCCGTTTTGCTCCAGCAGGCGCAGCGCCTCGGGCACATCGGGCTCGTTCTTGAAGCCGAAGTGCAGGCTCACGGCCCAGCATTGATTGCCCAGGGCGACCACCTGCACGCGCTTGTCGAAGCCCACCCACGGCACCTCATGGTGCTTGACGGTGACGAACAGGTTCTGCTCATGCAGCACCTTGTTGTGCTTCAAATTGTGCAGCAGCGCGTTCGGCGTGACACCGGCCTCGGCCGACAGAAACACCGCCGTGCCCTCGACCCGCACCGGCGGGCTCAGGAACACCGCGTCTAGAAAACTGTGCAGGTCGATCGCATCCTCTCGCAGCTTGCTGCTGAGCATGCGGCGACCTTGCTTCCAGGTCAGCATCAGCGTGAACATGCCGATGCCAATCATCAGCGGGAACCAGCCGCCGGCGACCAGCTTGAGCATGTTCGAGGCCAGGAAGGTCAGGTCGATCACAAAGAAGAAACCGGTCGCCGCGATACACAGCGCCAGCGGATACTTCCAGCCATAACGGATGACAAAGAAGGTCATCACCGTGGTGATGGTCATGTCGATAGTGACCGCAATACCGTAGGCACCGGCCAGCTTGCTGGAGGAGCCGAACAAGACCACGGCCAGCACGATGAACACAAACAGGCCCCAGTTGACGAAGGGCACATAGATCTGACCGGTGTCACGCTCGGAGGTGTGCAGAATCCGCATACGCGGCAGTATGCCCATCTGCACCGCCTGCTTGGTGACCGAAAACGCGGCCGTGATCAAGGCCTGCGAGGCCACCACGGCGGCGGCCGTGGCGAGCAAAAACAGCGGAATTTCGGCCCAGGCCGGTGCCAGCATGAAGAAGGGGTTCTTGACCCCTTCCGGATGGTCCAACAGCATCGCGCCTTGACCGAAATAGTTGACCACCAGAGCCGGCATGACGATGCCGAACCAGGCCAGCCGGATCGGCTTTTTGCCAAAGTGGCCGAGGTCGGCATACAAGGCCTCGCCACCGGTCACCACCAGCACGACCGCGCCCAAGGCCACAAAGGCAGCCCATTTATGCTCCAGGCAGAACGCCACCGCATAGGCCGGATTGACGGCGACCAGCACGTGTGGGTTGTCGACAATATGCGGCAAGCCCAGCAAGACCAAACTGCCGAACCAGGCCAGCATGACCGGCCCGAAAGCCTTGCCAATGCCGCCTGTGCCCAGGCGCTGCACCGCAAACAACCCCGCCAACACGATCAAGGTCAGCGGCAGGATCAACTCATGCAGTTGCGGCGCATAGACGTCGATACCCTCGACGGCACCCAGCACCGTCATCGCCGGCGTGATGACCGCATCGCCATAGAAGATGGCGGTTCCGAACAAACCCAGCAGCATCAGCTTGCGGCGCAAGGCTGGCTGGTCGTTGACGGCATTGGTGGCCAGCGCCAGCATCGCGATCAGACCGCCCTCGCCGTTGTTGTCGGCACGCAGGATCAACAACACATACTTGATCGACACGATGATGGTCATCGTCCAGAACAACAGCGACAGCACACCGAGGATGTTGTCATGCGTGGGCAAGATGTGGCCTCCGTGGAACACCTCCTTCATCGCATACAGCGGGCTGGTGCCGATGTCGCCATAGACGACGCCCAGCGCGCCGAGGGTCAGGCCAGCCATGGCCGTGGGCGAATGGCTGGCCGAAGGGGCAGTATTGGAAGAACTCACGTGGTGTGGCGGCGCGATCAGCGCCAGCTGGCCAAAAGCGCTATTCTGCGCCCACTTTGCTGCACTGCGTCAAAACGCACAAACAGAAGGCTAAGGCGCCTCATTCAGGCGTAAACCTCGGCCTCTGGGTCGCTGACTTCCAACTCATAGCTGGCCGCTACCGCGCCCAGCCTGGCGATCACGCCATACATATAGAACCGGTTCGGGCCGCTGGAGCCCGGCTTTTCACCCAGGCGCGGCAGCTGCGAGGCCTGCGAGAACGCCAGCGGCACATAGCTGGCCCCGGGCGCATTGAGGTTCTCGTCGACGCCGCGGTCGGCATGTACGCGGTAAAAGCCACCCACCACATAGCGGTCCATCATGTAGACCACCGGCTCAGCCACCGCATCGTTGACTCGCTCGTGGGTGACCACGCATTCTTGCACGATCCGCTGAGTGAGCCCCTGCGAATCCGGCGAGCCCCGCATCC
>JADMJQ010000136.1:0-3845 GCA_018780415.1 Roseateles sp.
TCTACCGCCCGGCCGCGATCGAGCAGCTCAAGACCGTCACCAAACAGGCCGGCGCCGAATGGTTTCCGTCGTCGCCGGACCAAAAGCCGCGTGACATCGCCCTGGCCGCGATCGACTACGCCAAAAAGCATTACTTCGATGTGCTGCTGGTCGACACCGCCGGCCGACTCGCCATCGACGAAGCCTTGATGGCCGAAATCCGCGATCTGCACGCGCTGTTGAATCCGATCGAGACGTTGTTCGTCGTTGATGCGATGCAGGGCCAGGACGCGATCAACACGGCAAAAGCCTTCAAGGAAGCGCTGCCGCTGACCGGCATCGTGCTGACCAAGCTGGACGGCGACTCACGCGGCGGCGCCGCGCTGTCGGTGCGCCAGATCACCGGCGCGCCGATCAAGTTTGCCGGCACGTCCGAGAAGATCGACGGCCTGGAAGTGTTTGACGCCGAGCGTCACGCCGGCCGCGTGCTGGGCATGGGCGGCCTGGCCGGCCTGATGGACAAGCTGCCCTCGCAGATGACCGCCAAGACGGGTGCTGCCGATATGGACCGGGCCGAAAAAGACATGCGCCGCATGGAGGGCATCATGAACGCGATGACCGCCAAGGAGCGCCGCCAACCTGCATTGCTGCTGGAGGGCAAGAGCAAGGCCAGCCGCAAACGCCGCATCGCCAGCGGCGCCGGCGTGCAGATTCATGAAGTCAACCGCGTGCTGACCCAGTTCGATCAGATGCAGGGCATGATGAAAAAGATGAGCGGCGGCGGCATGATGAAGATGATGAAGAAGATGGGCGGCATGAAGGGTATGAAGGGGATGATGGGCGGCTAGGCGCTTGCCACCATCAGCATTGCACACAGCAGCAGGCCGGCGCCCGCCAGCCGGGGCAACGAGGCCCCGGCAGCGACCGGATACCGCCACAACCGCAGAACAGCCAGCAAGGCGGCGAAGTAACCGATATTGAGCAACTCGAAGATCCCGCCCAGCAGGTAGAACCGCGCCAGCCAACCCTGGCCCGTCGCTTGCGCACCGATAAAGAGCGGGAAGAAAGCGCCGAAGAACAGCAGCGGCTTGGGATTGCTCACGGTGATCAACAAGGCCCTGCGGAAGCCGCCGGCCGGTGCCTCCTTCCTCGGTGCCGATCCGGGCCGGGTCAGCAACAAGCCCAAGCCCAGCCAAGCGATGTACGCCGCCCCTCCCCAGCGCAAGGCCAGCAACAAGAACGGCCAGCGCAGCAGCAAGGCCGCCAGGCCGAAGGCGGCCGCGCTGATCAGCAACACATCGCCGAGCACCAGCCCCGCCACCGCGCTCCAAGCGCGCCGCGTCGAATGCCTGGCTTGGCTGAGCACGAACAAAGTGGCCGGCCCCGGCACGATGATGACCAGCAAGGCCGCAGCTACGAAGGCGGGAAGCTGTTCAAACATGCTGGTCAATCAGTTGGTCCAGCCACGACTCCGTCGCCGCGAAGCGCCAGCCCATGGCCTGGGCCCGGTCCAGGCTCATCCGGTGCGGCGCCGCATAGTCGAAGCTTGCCTCGCCCACCTGGGGCTGCGCGAGGCAAGGCGCGGGCAGGTTTAAGAGGCGGCCGATGCGAGCGCGCAGTTGAGGGGCCGACAGCCCGCCCTCGCTGGCGACATTGATGGGCCCAAGAAAGTCCTGTTGACCGGCCCACAACATGAAATCCACCACGCCGGCCACATCGATAAAGCTGCTCTCTCCCGCCGCCGCCGCATGGCGCAGCGGCTCGCCGGCCAGCACCGCGGCGACATGGGCCGCCAGCCGGCCGGTGAAGTCCTCAGTCCCGCCCAGCACATGGCCCAGGCGCAGGCTGGCAGCCGGCAGGCCGACGCTGCGGTAGAGCCGCGCCTCGGCCTGTCGCTTGGCCCGGCCATAGTCGCTGGCATCCAGGCCCAACTCTGCGCCCAAGTCCAGCGCGCTTTCGGCATAGGGTCCCAGATGATGGCCATGGAGATCGCCGTAAACCTCGATGGTGGAGGTCATCAGATAGCGCCCCACCTTGCCCTTGAAAACGTCGGCGGCGATGGCCGCGTCACGCCCGCTGTAGCACATCTGGTCGTAAACCAGGTCGAAGCCAGGCTGATCGGCAAAGCAGGCCGCCATCGCCGCCGCGTCGCGCCGGTCCACGCGCAGGCGCCGCACCCGGTCGCCAAAACTATCGGGCGTCAGCCCGCGATTGGCGAGCGTGACGCGCTGGCCGGCGGCCAACAAGCCCTCGACCAGGCGGATGCCGAAGTAGCGGGTTCCGCCGATGACCAAGACAGATTGATTCATTGCAATATTCGAGAGCCAGGATGCCCCTAGTTTTGCCTGCAGAGATCGCCAACGAAAGCGAGAATGCCTTGCCCTGAGAGTCAGAATTTCTTAGCCTAAGCCTACACCCATGTCCACCACCGAACTCTCCAGCCTCGCCGGCCTGATCGCCTTCGAAGCCGCCGCCCGCCACGGCGGCTTCCGCGCCGCCGCGGCCGAGCTGCACAAGACCCCGGCCGCTCTGAGCCAGCAGATCAAACTGCTGGAGCAGACCCTCGGCTTGGCCCTGTTCGTGCGCCATCCCCGCCATGTGGCGATCACGCCGGCCGGCCGCGAGCTGGCGCAAACGGTGGCCACTGCGTTGGCCGCGCTGCGCGCCAAGGTGGCGGCGCTGCGGCTGGCCCAAGACCCCCATCTGCTGCGCATCTCGACCACCCATTCGCTGGCGATGAAATGGCTGCTGCCGCGCCTGCACCGTTTCAACCAAAGCCATCCGGGCCTGGACATACGCATCGCCGCCGATGACGGCCTGGCCGATTTGGACGGCGGCGGCTGCGACTTGGCGCTGCGCTACCAAGCCCGGCGCCCAGTGGCCGACAGCAGTGACGACTTTGTCTACGCCGAACGGCTGGTGCTGGTGCACAGCCCCGGCCTAGCGCCGGCGCAGACCCCGCTGCCCGCCCTGCTGCGCCATGCGCTGCTGCACGAGGGCGACACCGGCGCCTGGCTGCACCTGCTCACCGAGCAAGGTCTCAACAACCCCCATCTGGATTTTTCGCGGGTCTTCAGCCATGGCGGCCTGCTGGTGCAGGCGGCGGTGGCCGGCCAAGGGCTGGCGTTAGCGCCCTATGCCTTGGCCCATGAGGACTTGGCAAAGGGGCGCCTCATGCGCGCCGCCGTGCCGGCGCGGGACTCAGGCTATGGCTACCGCCTGTTGCTGAGTCCGGCCCGCCTCGACGCCGCGCCGCTACGGGCCTTTGCCGACTGGTTGCGGCAGGAGTTTGCGCAAATGGACGCGGACTTGGCGGTGCCGCTCAGGCCAATAGAGCCTGGGCAAACTCGGCCGCGTTGAAGGTCTGCAGATCCTCCAGCTTCTCACCCACGCCGATGAAGTAAACCGGAATCGCGCGCTCGCGCGCGATCGCCGCCAGCACGCCGCCCTTGGCCGTGCCGTCCAGCTTGGTCACGATCAGGCCGGTCAGGCCGATCGCATCGTCAAAGGTCTTCACTTGCGCCAGCGCGTTCTGGCCGGTGTTACCGTCAATCACCAGCAAGACCTCATGCGGCGCGCCGTCCTGCGCCTTGCCGATCACGCGCTTGATCTTCTTCAGCTCTTCCATCAGATGCAATTGCGTAGGCAGGCGGCCGGCTGTGTCGGCGATCACCACATCGCAGCCGCGCGCACGGCCGGCCGTCACCGCATCAAAGGTCACGGCCGAGGGGTCGCCGCCCTCCTGGCTGACGATCTCGACTTGCGTACGGTCGGCCCACACCGCCAACTGCTCGCGCGCGGCGGCCCGGAAGGTGTCAGCGGCCGCCAACAAGATTTTCTGATTGGCCTCAGCCAAATGGCGGGTC
>JADMJQ010000136.1:3855-5482 GCA_018780415.1 Roseateles sp.
GATGCTGGTGGTCTTGCCGGCGCCGTTGACGCCGACCACCATCATCACCGTCGGGCTGTGCTGGCCGACCGCCAATGACTTCTCCAGCGGTCGCAGCAGGTCGGTCAAGGCCTCGATCAGCAAGCCGCGCACGGCCGACGGCGCGGTCGCCTTGGCCTCCTTGACGCGGCGCTTGAGGTCGGCGAGCAGATGTTCGGTCGCCTTGACGCCGGTGTCGGCCATCAGCAGCGCCGCTTCCAACTCTTCATACAACGCGTCGTCGATCTGCGTGCCGGTGAAGACCTGGGCGATGCTGGAGCCGGTCTTGCGCAGGCCTTGGCGCAGCTTGTCCATCCAGCTGCGACGGGGCTCGGCGGCAATGGCTTCGGGAAGCGGTTCGGCAACGGCTTCGGCCATCGACTCAATAGCGGGCTCAGCAAGAGGCACGGCAACCGGTTCAACAATCAGTTCGGCAATCGCCACCGCGATCGCTTCGGGCACAGCGTCCGGCGCCGGCGCTGGCGTGGAAGAGAACTTTTTCTTGAAGAAGCTGAACATCGTGAACCCGAGGAGTCGTCAGGGCGGAATCATAATCGGCCAGCCCCGGGCGAGCCCTCGCCCCGCCCAAGGAAGCCCAGATGCGAATTCTCAATGCCGAAGCCACCGCCGACCTGCTGCCCTATGAGCGCCTGATTCCGGCCGTCAGGCAAGCCATGCTGGATCTGCGCGCCGGCCTGATTCACGCCAGCGCGCGCACCGTCCTGCCCCTGCCCGAGGGCGGCAGCTATCTGGCGATGCCCTGCACCGACACCCACTATGCGGTCACCAAATTGGTCGCCGTGACGCCGGCCAACCGGGCGCGCGGGCAAGCAACGATTCAGGGCCGCGTGGTGGTGAGCGAGGCCGGCAACGGCACGCCCCTGATCATTCTGGACGGCATCGTGGTGACCGCAAGGCGCACGGCGGCGGTCACTTTGCTGGGCATAGAAACGCTGTTGGGTCGACCACCCGAATCCCTTGTGCTGGTCGGCACCGGCGCGCAGGCGCTGACCCATGCGCTGGCCATGGGCGAGCGTTGGCCCGGCGTGCACTTGCGCTGCGTGGGCCGTGGCCGCGCGCAGGGCATGGCCTTTGCCGCCTCGCTGACGGCTCAGGGATTGAATGCACGGGCCCTCACCATTGAGCAGGCATTGGACGACGCCGCCGTGGTGGTGACGGCGACGACCTCCCTGAGCGCGGTGTTGCCGGACGACATCGAGCCCAACACCTTGATCGTGGGCCTGGGCAGCTTCACCCCGCAGATGGCTGAACTGCCGGCAAAACAAGTCCGTCAACGGCAGGTGTGGGTCGATGACCTTGAAGGCGCCCGCCACGAAGCCGGCGATCTGCTACAGGCCGACGTCGACTGGAATCGTGTCCAGGTATTGGCCGAGGCCCTGAAAAATGACGGGCTATGCCGAGCACCCATGCTGCTGAAGACGGTCGGACACGCGGCCTGGGACCTGGCTGCCGTGCGCACCGCATTGGCCGGATGAACATTTTTAGCAAAAAGCTTGCAATGCAAGAAAACAAGCTGCTATAGTAGAGGGCTTGAGGCGCTTTAGCTCAGCCGGTTAGAGCGACGGAATCATAATCCGCAGGTCCGGGG
>JADMJQ010000328.1 GCA_018780415.1 Roseateles sp.
TCCAGAGCGCACGGACCGGCCGAAGAGTTCGTCACTGTGGCCGTTGATCTCAGGTGCGCAACCGCCGACGAGTTCGGATCCCTTGTCACCGCCGGCTCGGCCGGCTTGTAGTACGCAGCCCTGGACAGGCCAACGATGCCGCAGGCTTTGCTTACCGCAAGCCCTCGCTCTCGGATCAGGTCTTAGGCCGCCAACCGCTTGGCTGACGGCGTCAGTACTTTTTTTCGATGACGTCCTGCATCGCTGCCGCTTCCAAGGCCAGATCGGCATACATGCGCTTGAGCCTGGCGTTCTCCACTTCGAGCTCGCGCATACCGACTTTGCGTGGCCACGGGTCGGAGTCGATAACTGACTAGCGCCCTGGACAACAAAATGCGTGTCGTCTCGCCAAGCGTATCGCGAACGTACTTCAGCTCAATCTGGTTGGACATGCCATGAACAGGTGGTCATGGCGGGGCCGCTCCGTCGGCTGCCTTTACAGCCTTCGAAAGTGTCTCGTGCAGTGCGACTTCGTGAGGATCTAACGAACGACGCTGCGCCAGTCTATCGACCGCGGAAAGCCCGTCTCTCAAAATAGCAAGCCGCTCTGCATCACTCTGTCCTTGTTCAATCGTCCCGACCATCCAAGCGGAAAGTGCAAAGGCGAGCTGCAACTCATCTTGGTCAGGGTCGGATGCGACGAGTCGCTTTCGAATCGCGAGCGCGGCCTGGTAGCTCTTGAGAGCGCTTCTCAAGTCGCCTTGAGCGCGCTGTGCATCACCCACCTTGTTATGTCGAAGACTGAGTGAAATCTGCCATTGGCTATTGGCGGGCTGTGCGTCGGCAAGCATCCGCCAGATGGCCAGGTCTTCCTCGTAACTTCTTAGCGCCGCTGCCGAGTCACCCCGGACGCGGAGAGCATCGCCAACGTCGCCATGCGCAACGGCCATCGATCGCTGCCATTCGCTGTTGGTTGGGTCAGCATTGACAAGCCCCTTCAAGATCGCCTGGACAGTACCAAAGCTCTTCAGAGCGCCGGATTGGTCAGCCTACCCATCTCTCGCTCCACGTCGCCAAGCTTGCAATGGCTGCGGCCCAGCTCACGCTTGACCACGCGGCTGCCCGGCACTATCGCAGCGAGCCGCTCTGACGTTTCCAAATCGGCCCGGTAGCTGCTGAGCGCTTCCGTAAAGTCGCCCCTGGCGAGTTGAACGTCGCCAAGTCTGCTCAAGCTGATGCTCACCCATCGAATTGCATCCGCTGCTTGAGGCTGAGCCTTCTGCTGAGCCTTGGCCACCTTCAACATCTGCGCAAAGTGAGCCTCTGCTCGCTTCAGATCACCTAATGCAACGGCCAGATCACCGGCCTCCCAAAGCGCGTAAAGGTGACCCGGCTCAAGGACAAGCGAACGTTCATAGGCGGTCAGCGCGGCGCGAATGTCGGTCACTCGCAACAGCGCTGCCTGCTGTCGATACAGCTCAGAAGAATTCGCTTGAGCATTCGCCGCCTTCTGGCCCAACAGCTCGGCGGCACCGCTGGAGTCGCCTTGGGAGAGCAATTCCTGAGTGCGCAAATCAGCTGGGGTCGCACCGGCTGCAGAGGCCCGTTGCTGGATTCCTTTGACCGCCGCCGTCAGTTCCGCGATCTGCCGGGCCTGGCGGTCACGCTCGCGCGCCTGGTCGAGCTCCATGCGACGCATGCGATCTTCCTGCTTGGCAGCCCTGTCCAGGAGGAGCTGCACCGCAGCAGCGGTCTTGATGTCGCAGTAGTTAGTAACCACGACGTGTGATTGGCCGGAAGCATTGATTGCGACACCACAAGGCCCAGTGGCGGACGCCGTCTGCTGGGCGAACGTGGGTATCCAGCCATACATGCAAAGCACAGCAATCAAGATCGCCACTGGGGGCCTCAATGACTTCATGACCTCCTCACCAGGTTGCTCAGCTCTGCTCGCCAATGCTTGAAGCCGCGTACAAAGCGTGCTTCCATGAGCCCGCGCAGAGACGCACATCTCCACCGCTTCCCGGACAACGCAGCTTCTAGTGTGGCCAGGAACGCTTACGGAGATTATCTGCACCTGAAGCCCATTGACCAGAAGTGATTCCACTTCGTCCTCAGGACTGCGGATGGTTCGGATATCGATCCATCCTGAAGCTGCCTGTGCGAAGGCAACGGATGCCCCGAGCCTTGTCCCCACAGTTGCTAGTGCCCCGGCGAGCGGCTAGGAGTAGCATTCATAGGCAGGAGGCCGGCTCTATGGCGAAAAAGACAGCTGTACCCAAGTCAGGAGTGCCTACTTGGACCTATGTGGTCAGTGCCATCGTCGCGCTAGGAGGACTGGCTTGGACGGTCAGCTCCCACTTTCTGCCGAAGAAGGACGAGAAGCCCTCGCAGAGCCCGCCAGGAACTCACCAAAGTGCGACGGCCAGTGACGGCGGAATCGCAGCCAACGCTGCCGGAGGTTCCGAGATTAGTTTCGGAGGCCCGCCTGCTTCAAGGGCACCGACCTCTGCGAAAGCGCCCACCGAAGCGGCGAGCCAGAGTGCCTCAGCTGCAAGCGGGGGCTATGCAGTGAATGCGGCCGGAAAGTCAAAGGTCTCCGTCAACAAGTAGGTGGGGAGATATCCGTGAGACGCTCTTCCCCCGCTGTCGTCGCCCTCTCATGCTCAGTCCTGTGCCAAGCGCAGACACAGACGGCGACAGCAACCGGCCCTTGGTCGGTTTCCATCAACGCGGCTGGCCAAGCGCACGTTTTCCTCGTTAACAACTGCAGCCAGGACAAGAAACGGCTCGAGACCTTGGTTGCCAAGGCATCTGCGCAGGACAGGCGGGTCAAGGAGCTAGAGCGCAGTGGGGCGGACATGCAGCGGCAGGTGTCTGTCCTGGTCGACGCGATCGCCCGGGTCGAAGAGAAGGGTTACCAGCAGGATGCCACTGGGTTCGACCGTGGAGCGGCGGACCGGCTTGCTCTAGGAGACGAGGCGGACGCAGTTGTGCTACTGGGTCGTGAGGCCAGAGAGGCGGCGACCCAGGCGCAAGCCTCTTCGAAACTAGCTGCAAAGCTCTACCGAGAGCAGGCCGCGTTGCTGCGCTTGAGCAGCCCCGAGAAGGCGCTCGCTGCGCTACAACTTGCTGTGAGTCTAGCGCCTCAAGATCACGAGGCCCTCGCGGATGCAGGAGATGTGGCGCTCGTTCTGGGGGACCTAAAAGCGGCAAAGGGCTACTACGAACAGATCGCCCGCTTAGGCCGAACCCTTCTCGGATCTGGGGACCTGGAGAGTAGCCGAAAACTGATCGCGCTCGGAAGTCGCAAGGTCGGCGAGACGAGGCAATTGCAAGGTGATCTCCCTCGCGCACTTGAGAGCTTTCAGGCGGCCGCGGACCAATTGGAGTTAGCCGTGAGTCACTCTCCCGGTGATAAGAGCCTGCGGAGGGAACTTGCGCAGAGCCAAGAGCAAGTAGCCGATGTTCTGTTGGGGCAGGCGCTGTTCCAGCGCGCGCGGGAGCAACTGCAAAAGGCCCTGATCATTCGGAAAGCGCTCGCTGAAGAAGGCCGAGAAGAAGATGTCATAGCTCAGGCGATTGCTGATCGCCTTCGAGGCGACATCGAGCTCTCCCAAGGCGAAGTAGCTGTTGGCCTTGCAGGTCGGGCAACAAGCTTCGAATCTCTCGCACTGCGCAACAACGCTCAGTTCCTTGCGGTATTGATGACTCCGCACCTGATTGAACGCCAGCTAAGAGAGGGCAAGGAAGTGAAGTTCGGCGCCTTGGAAAGCGCCCGCCTCTACGCGAAAGTGTTCAACAACCCCGACTTGGACGCGGCAAGACAAAGCTACCGGATCAGCATGGAGGCATCCAAGCGTCTTTTCCAGAACAATCCCCGCGCAAGAGCGGCGCAATCCTTGTACGCAAGCAGCCTCGAACGCATCGCTTACATCCAGGCCTGGAACTACGACTGGGCAGGAGTGTCAGAGAGTCTGAAGGCAAGCGTGGCCATTCGAGTTGCGCTGATGGAGGCGGAGCCAACAGTCTTGCGTTGGTCGCTTGCGGCAATCGCAACGTACTGGGATGTTGGAACCCTGTTGGCCGGACCTGGCTCTGCAACAGACAGAGTTGAAGCACTGGTCAAAGGCCAACAGCTCCTTGAAGGCCTTCAGCGGCAGGGGATGTTGCGCGGTGATGCCGCGTCATGGCCCGCCAAGTTCGAGGAGGCGCTAACACGGGCTCGGTGGGAAGCGAACCTGTTCGACTTTCAGCCGCAAAGCGAACCGAAGCCGGAGAGCACTATCGCAAGCCCGGTTCCGAACGCTTGAGTTCCTGAATGGCTTGAAGGATTTGCCCTTGCAAGCGCATGTAGTCAACGTCGGCCACCCCGGATTTGAGCTTTCTGCTGAGCTCTGCCAGGCTGACCGCGGTGCTCTCCTTGTCCTCGACGCGCTCGAGCCATTCCTGCGCTTGGTTCAACACAGATAGACGCTCTGCCGAAGACGCTGTGGAGTTAGGCGAGCCACCAAGTCTCAGCGCCAACCCGCCAAGCATCTTCGCCGACATCAGATCAGAGGGCTGCTCGCGCACAAGCTTCCAGGCAATCTCCAGGCCATCCTTGTAGTGCTTGAAAGCAATGGTGGGGTTTTCTGTTGACATCCCCAAATGGTCGTGCGCCTTGGCAAGACCAAGCAGGTACAGGCGGTTCCTTGGTTCAGCTTGAACAAGTTCTGTTCGAAGTCTGAAAGCCTCGGAAAAGTGGTGAACAGCGATGGTCCGCCGGTCAGGGAGGTCCTCACGCCAGGCCGTGGCCCATGCAACTCGGTCATGCGCGTCCGCAAGCTCACCCTTCCGATCCAGTTCGGCGACATGGGCCGCCGCAAGCTGCTTGCGAAGTTCGAGACCGGCCTTCTCGGCTTTCAGGGCTGCTGGGAGATCTTCAAATCCGAAGGCTCGGCCAAGCTCCTCGTAGTAGGAAGCAAGATCTGCTTTGGCGCCGAAGTCTTCTGGAATGGCATGGATCACCAACAGCCTATCCATGCCTCAATGAGCCGAACGCTTCTTGCCGCACACATTGCGACTGCGACGAAGAAATAGGATCTGCATGACGCGATACACATGGCTTACCTTGGTGGTCTCGGAAACTTGACCGAAACTTGGACTAGTCGTACGCTTTCTTCCATGAAAACTCCGCCCCGGATTTACGGGCTGACAACCACCAAGTTAGCCGCGCTTGCCAAGCAAGCTGTCCAGGAAGCCATCCGCGACTCGGTTCAGGCTGGTCATCCTGTCACGGGAGAATTGAATGGGAAAGTCGTGACGCTGCAAGCAAACGATCATCGATTCGCCAATTTACAGCTGGAGACGGATGCTGCTATCGCATCGTCGCGCCCGGTTTGATCAGTGGGTGGCTTCACTGCCCGCGGGCTCGGTGATTTTGAGATTGGGGCCAGCCATCTTGACGATGACGCGTCCGTCAGGCAGCTCGATTTCGTGCTTCTGTCTAAACACTTTTACT
>JADMJQ010000098.1 GCA_018780415.1 Roseateles sp.
CGTTGCAACAGCTGCGGTCAAGCTGAAGTCATGCAAGCGCGTCGCCACTACTACGTCCCCAAGGCTGAATTCGGTTTCCGGCACTGCTCCACCGATTCCTACTAATACAATCCACGCGGGTGACAGATCGGCTATCGCATCACTTGCCGTCGCCTGCGCCGCAAGATGTCCTTGTTCGGCGGTGCGGATCAATGCCGCTCTATAAAATTGGCTGTTTGAGGCTTTGAACTCGCATATGTCGTAGGTGCGGCGGCCACGGCATTCAAACAATGGTCTGAAGTACCTCAACACCGCTCTGAATTCGTCCTCCCTGATCGATATAACTACAAAGTCAATGGAGCCGCTTAAGTTCGCTGCGCTGGTAACCCCGTCCATAGCTTCCACCTCTCTCTGCTTTGGTACCCCATGTTCGCAGTCAAAGAGGGTCCCGTGCAATCGATTTGATTGAAGCGCGTGCCAAACGCGGGCTTGAGAACAAGGTCACCCTCGCTGCTCACCTAGCCGAGGCGCAAGATTTCGAACAAGTTTGAACAGCTCGGCCTGATACAACGCGTCATGCAGCGCCTGATGGTCGCCCTTCGACTTCGGCTGGAGGTGCGCCGCCATCTGGCTTGAACGGGTGTCGCCCCAGCTGCAGCCAGTCGCGCCCATGTACAGCGCCTTAATGTCCAGCGCCGCGAAACCGAATGGGTTCGCCTGCAAATAGCGGTGGAAGTAGTAGTTGACGAAGGACCAGTCGAAGGGCGCGTTGAGGCCCACAAAGACTGGTGTGCCTTGCTCGCCAGCGACCTCTTCTACCCAAGAACGGAACTTCGCCATGGCGATTTCAGGGGCCAGCCCGTCCACCGCCAGCTTCGTCAGCGATAGGCCGGTCACCTCCATGGCCTTGACGTCTACCTTGTCCGAGATGGGCTTGAACTCGCACGAAAAGACCTGACCGGGGTCGTCGACGTTGCATGCGCCGAGGGTGAGCATGCTGTACTCACCCGGGATCGGCCCCGAGGTTTCCACGTCGATGGACAGAAAGATCTCGGTCTTGTTGGTCATGGGATCAGCGGGTCGGCAGCCACGAGCGGTGGCCGGTTCTTGATGGCGTTCCAGTGGGAACGGAAGGCGTCACGGCGCTCGGCAGCAGTTCCCGTGGTCTTCCAGTGGAGGCCGGAAAGCGACAGGATGTCGAACGGATGTTCAGTGCCCTGCTTCGCCAACAGCATAGTCGGCAGGCAGCGCCCCAGCGCGTATCCCAGCTCAATGAAACAGTTGGGGCGCATGCCGGTGATGTCGGCCAGAACCACGCTGCTGTGGTGCAGCTTCTGGAAGATCTCCCCGTCGATGCGCGCGTGCTCGTAGGCTTGGTTGCCGTCCACCACGACGAGCTGGTAGCCAAGCTCACCTTCCATCACCGGCTGGACAACGGTGTCGAAGTAGTTCTGAACGTCGTTGTAGTCGGCGTGGGCAGGGTTGAGCAGGCGCACGACGAACGCCTTGGGCGGCACCAAGTCCTCGAGCAGGCCCATCACGTCTCGCAGGCCATCGGCAGCGGTCTTGCCGATGTACATCTCTATGCGATTGAGCCAGCTCTCGGGTGTCGTGCTGCCCGCAGTCTGAAACAGGCGACGAGCGTTGTTTCCGGACATGCCGAAGTCGAAAAGCCGCGTTGCACCGGTGGTCGCCGGACCCAAATTGAAGTTCAACGGCACAACCGGCTTGCCGGCCTGGTGGTAAAGATTGGCTAGGAAGCAGACCCCTTCGCCGCCGCCGACGGCAATCAAGATGTCTCCGTGGTGCGCTTGCATTTCCATGCGCTTGCTGGCCATGTTCCAGTGCGCGGCGCTGCGAATCTCGACGTTCGGCGACGTGCGCATCGCGTCCCAGACCGGGCGGAAGGCATCGGGGATTTGGGCTTCGTTCTTGTGGTGCTTGACCGCGATGGCTAGCGGTCCGGTGGCATTCGCAGGACGGCGCGCCAGGTTCGCCTGGACCGCCTCCCAGACGAGCCAGTCGAAGCAGATTGGTTGGCCGTCCGCCCGCTGCTTCTCGCCGTCGACCGGGATAACGAAGTTGGCGCCCCTAGACATCAGCTCCAACACCAGCAGCTTGACGAAGGCGCGGGCGCGCTCGACTTCGGCCGGCGTCGCGACGGCAGGGTCGTCAGAAATGCTGCCGGTGAGGTGGATGCGACGACCAAAAAGTGCTGAGCGCGGCATCACTTGTCCTCCATCACCGGCGAGGGCTTCAGCGCAGTTGCGACGTCGAGCAGATCCTTGAACTTCAACTCGCGGGTGGGGAAGGCCTGGGCCAGGGCGGCGGGGTACAGGCGGGTGCGGATGTCGGAGAACGTCCAGCCCGGTCGCTTGTTGTGAGGGCCGGTCGCCTCCACCAGCTCCTTGATTTCCTGTGCCGTCAGCCCGATGCCGTCCAGGTCCATCGTCAGCAGCGCTTGGCGTTGGATGTCGTCAGGCCGGGTGAACTCTTCGACGATGGCGGCACGACGTTGCAATGCCGCGTCGAGTACGGACAGGCGGTTGGTGCACAGGAAAACGACGATGCGGCCACCGAAGCGTCGGAGGTCATCGACCCCTTGGATCAGCGTGTTGACCGCGACCTTGTCCTCGTGGTGGCTGTGTTCCTGGTTGCGCGAGGCGGCGAGTGAATCGCCCTCGTCGATGATGAGGAACGCCCTGCGGGACTTGCCGGCGGCCTGCACAACCTCGTGGAACGCTTGGGTCAGCAGCGTGCCCATCTCGCCCACCTTGCCGCTGCCGCGCACGCGGTTGCTCAGCTTGAAAAGCTGAGCGTCTTCCGTGCGGGACTCCTTGGCAAGGCGGTTGGCGATGCACTCAGCCATCGCGGTCTTGCCTGTGCCCACGTCGCCGTGGAAGACGACCAGGGGGTACTGCTCGGCCACGAGGTCGCACAGTGGCACCTTCTTCTTGTAGAGGGTCTTGCTCCACGCTTCGAGGTCAGCCAGATGGAGCAGCAACTGCAACTGATCGTGGATCTTGCGATAGCGGTCGGCGAATCCAAGCAGCGTCTTCTCGCGGCTCGACAGCGAGGTGTCGGGCAGGGGCGTCTTGGCGTCGAAGATGGTGGGTTGGGTCACAGGCTGAAATCCTTGCGCTGCATGCCGTAGCCGTTGCTGGCGTAGTCGCGGTTGGAACTGGCGGCCAAGGTGCGGTGGCTGGTGTCCGCCGTGGACTCCACCCAGTTGATGTTGAGCTTGGGGGCCAACTTGGCCTGGGCCGCAGAGTCATACGCCGACGTGTGGAAGATCGTGATGCGCAAGACGGGATTCGACACCTGCGGCCACATCACGCCCCCGGGCCGGCTCATGGTCAGCTCGCCAGAGACATTGTTGACCTCGAAACAAGTGGCCTTCTGCTCCACGCCAAAGCTCAGCAGCGTGAGGTCGACCTTCTTCAGGTAGCCGTTCTTTGCCAGCAACTCTATGTCGTGGCCCCAGTCGCGAGCCTTTTGCTCGGTAATCGCGCCCGTGCTAGACGCGATCATGACCAAGTCAGCCGTCACGCGACGCATGACGATTTCGATGTCGGCGACCGAGTAGGTCTCAGTGGCGGTTGACGTGTAGCTCATGCTTCCTCCTTGACCTTGAAGCGCGGACCGAACAGTTCTTTCCAGACCTCGATGTCGTCCTCCTCGGACGCGAAAACGGCCGTCTCCCAGGCTTCCAAGGCAGAGGCGACAATTTCCTTCCGCTCGTCCTCGGTGATGCGGCTCGCGACGTTGTTGCTATTGCAGACCGGGTCCAGGATCACGACCGGATCGTTGAACTGGGTCAACACCAGGCCGTTCTCCGGGAAGGAAATCACCTCCTTCAGGCCTGATTGCGCGATGTACAGCAGGAAGTCCCTGAAGCGCTTCTCGATGGAGCCGTCGGTGCCCTTCTTGGCCAGGACGTGCGCCATGATCAGCTCGATGGTGAAGGACTTCAGAGGCGTGAGCTCGATGCGGTTTCGCCACTTTTTGGCCAAACGCACCAGGGTGCGGAAATCGCCGTCCTTCTCTTTGCGGTGCCGCACGAACTTGATCTGGCATGGAGCGCAGGTCTGCATCTTGGTGCCGTCGTGGATGTCGAACTGCCACCCGTAGCCCGGGCGCGCCGCATCCTCGATGACCGGCACGATGTCCACGCTGAGGCCGGAGCCGACGAACTTGACCGTCGCGGCCTTGCGCTGGATTTCGAAGCTCTCGACGGACTTGCCGGGGTACAGCTTCAGCAGCGTGTCGTAGATCAGCTGCGTCAGCGTGCCCAGGGTTTCATTGTCGACGCTGCGGCCGGAGATGTAGAACACGACGTCAACGTCGACAGGGTCCTCCGAGGTCTTGCGCAGGATGGTGAACTTGGCGAAGGAGCCGGCCTTCACCACCTTGGTGACCTTGACGTCGCTCTGATCGTGCAGGCGGCTGGTGAGGGCGCTGATGAGCCGGTCCACCTGTGCGTGGTATTCCTTGCGCTTGTCTGCGGGCAGACGCAGCACGGTGCTGTCGTAGTAACGGATCTCGGTGTTGCTCAGTGACATATGGTTCTCCTTCGGCCAAGAGCTGGTCGGGCCAGCCTCAGCGGGTTCTGGTTCCTGCTGACATCGGCTGCCATGGGATCTGTCGAGCTGGACCTTGAAATCCTTGCTTTTCAGCCTGTCGCCGCGCATGAAATGTAGCATAAGTTAGATTTGCAACAAAACTACGTTGAAAAAGCAAATTGATGGCGCCTGTTTCTCGGTCTAGCGCGGCGGCAGGCAGTTCCAGGCATTGGTCTTGCCGTCGCCGCAGAAAATTCCGCCGATTCTGGCAACTCCAAAAGTTTTCAACAAAAATTTGTAGATAAGATCGGGATGGCACGATAAATGCCCCGTTCAAAGACCGATCAATACGACTGACTACATGCTCCACTTCTATGCCTTCACCAACGTGCAGAGCTTCTTTGAGCGCACCGAGGTGTCACTTCGCTTGACTGAAAAGGCTAGTGCACGGGGTTGGGTGCGGACCGCACCATCTGGCCTGCGTGTCAGCACTGCCATCGCCGCACTTGGCGCGAACGGTGCCGGCAAGACATCGCTGCTGAAGCCGCTAGCGTTCCTGATCTGGTTTGTTCGTACCTCTTTCACGGGCCTCAAGCCAGAGCAGCCGATTCCCGTTTTCGCGCACTTCGGGAAGAAGGATGTGCCGTCCGAGTTTGAGGCTGAAGGCGAAGACAGCGATGGCGTCGTTTGGCGCTACGTGGTCCGCATGACGTCCAAGCAGGTGCTGCACGAGGCGCTGTACCGAAAGAAGGAGCGCTTCAGTTATGTCTTCGTGCGGGACTGGGATGAAGCATCGCGCTCCTACCTCATTAAGCAGCAGGACTTCGGCTTCAACCCAACCGAA
>JADMJQ010000100.1 GCA_018780415.1 Roseateles sp.
CGCCGATGATAGTGCGGATTCCCGTGTGAAAGTAGGTCATCGTCAGGCTAATATTTAAGCAATGCCCCCGGCTCGTAAGAGTCGGGGGCATTTTGCTTTGGGCTGGCGACTATTGAACCGGTGCAATGCGCGCGCTTCACCTCTGCGAACAACAAATACAATCGGCGCTATCGGGAGAAGTCCCGTCAACCCGCCACCTACATCACTTCGCGGCACCACGCGGCTGCCACGTGCGTTGGGGCCGTCGCTTGACCAGGTCGCCCCGGCCGGCCACGGAAGGCGAAGACGTGGCCTGCAAGGGGTACTAGGCCCGCGTGGTCTGCGCCATGACCGCCAGGCTGTCTATGCCGCAGCACATTCTGGATTGCCGGGCAATCCAGCTCATGACGGGCGCATCAAGTAAATCCCGAAGGAAGGCGCGATAGAGCTGCTCGGATCGGTTCGTTCGCGGCTATGCTGCCTTGCAAGATCACGATGCGAGTGTAGACACGATGCCGGTGGCCGAAGCAGGGGAGTACGACAGCGCTGCGGCGATAGCGCCGCAAATTGTGCATGTGCACGTCGAGGGCGGCCCTGGTCTGGCGCGACTGGAAGGCGACTGGAGTTTGCTGAGTTTGCGGGGTCGATTCGAAGCCTTGACCGCCGAGGCGTCCGGGCTCTGTAGGGCGGGTGTGGCATGGGACCTTCGTGAGCTCAGGCGGTTGGACAATGCTGGGGCGATGACGCTTTGGGACGCCTGGGGTCAGCGTATGCCGGTTCAAGTCAACTGGCTCGCTGAGCATCAAGCCATGTTCGCAAAATTGGGTCTGCCAAAGTTGCCGACTGAACGGCGAGGCCGCGTGCCGGCGGGTTTGATCGCTTTTGGCGGCAGCCTCCTCACCATGGCCGACCACCTTGCCGGCGGTACCCGCTTGCTAGGGCAGTTAGGCCTTGACTGCTGGCATTTGCTGCGACACCCCGGCCTGATCGCTTGGCGGGATATCTCCGTCAATATCTATCGCACCGGTGCGCAGGCCTTGGGCATCACTGCTTTGGTGGGCTTTTTGGTCGGTGTGACGCTGTCCTATCTGACCTCGCGTCAGCTGCGCTTGTTCGGTGCCGACATCTATGTCGTCAACATCCTCGGGTTGAGCGTTTGGCGCGAGTTGGGCCCTTTGTTGGCGGCGATTCTGGTCGCGGGCCGCAGTGGCTCGGCGATGACGGCGCAACTCGGCGTTATGCGGGTGACTCAGGAACTCGATGCCTTGTCGGTGATGGGGATTTCTCACACGATACGGCTCGTCCTGCCGAAGATTTTTGCGCTGGGCGTGGCGATGCCTTTGGTGGCCTTGTGGACCAGTTGCATGGTCTTGGCGGGTGGTATGGTGGCCGCCCGCGCCACGTTGGGGCTTGATTATGTGCAATTCCTGCACGGCATCCCGGCAGCGGTGCCGGAAGCCAACTTGTGGTTGGGCCTGGGCAAAGCGCATGTGTTCGGTCTGCTGATCGCCTTTGTGGCTTGCTATTTCGGGCTGCGCATCAAGCCCAATAGCGAGAGTCTGGCGGTGGGGACCACCAGTTCGGTCGTGAGCTCGATCACCGCCGTGATCATCGCCGACGCAGCATTTGCAATCATTTTTCAGCGAGTCGGCATCTAAATGACGAATCAGCAGACCGCCGCGCGGACCCCCGACAGGATCGGCGAGAACAGCGCCGAAAACAGCGCCGAGAAGAGCACCGCGGTGATCGAGGTCAATGAGGTCACCACGGTGCTGGGGCGAGCCGTGATCCACCGCAATTTGAGTTTGAGCGTGCTCTCAGGCGAAGTACTGGCCATCATCGGTGGCTCGGGCAGCGGCAAGACCACCTTGCTGCGCTTGATGTTGGGGCTGCAGCGGCCGGCGGCAGGCACGGTCAGTATCTTTGGTCATCAACTTGGCAATTGCGAGGCTTCGGACTTGGCGCAGGTGCGCAATCGCTGGGGTGTTCTGTTCCAGCAGGGTGCCTTGTTTTCTGCACTGACCGTGTTTGAAAACATTGCGCTGCCACTGCGGGAGTTGAAGGACATCCCCAAACATTTGATCACCGAGTTGGTGTTGCTCAAGTTGGGGCAGGTCGGCCTGACTCCGGCGGACGCGTTCAAAAAGCCGGCGGAGTTGTCCGGCGGCATGGTCAAGCGGGTGGCGCTGGCGCGGGCGCTGATTCTTGATCCGGCATTGCTCTTTTTGGATGAGCCGACCGCTGGCCTGGACCCCGCCAGCAGCAAGCGCTTTGTCCGCCTGATCGAAGACCTGCGCAGCGAGATGAGTCTCACGGTGGTGATGGTCACCCATGATGTGGATACTTTGTTTGCGCTGGCGGATCGCGTGGCTGCGCTGGCCGACCGGCGCTTGGTCGCAATAGGCTCGTTGAGCCAGGTCGCAAAGCAGCCGCAGCCCTTCATTCAAGAGTTCTTTCTGGGCCATGCGGACGAGTGCAATGAGGACTACATTCAAAATTACCGCAGCAGCTTGCGCCAAGGGCCCTTGGCAGGAGCGACAGCAGCCAACATCTTGGAGCATTGAAGGCGATGGAAAACCGAGCACATGCCCTTGCCACCGGCATCTTCATTCTGTTTCTGGGCGGCGTGTTGGCCCTGGTGGCGGCCTGGTTCCAAGGTGACCAGGGGGAGAAAAATGACTTCGTCATCGTCGCGCGCAGCGCCGTCTCGGGGCTCAATATCAAGGCGCCGGTCAAGTTGCGTGGCGTCTTGGTCGGCAAGGTCGAGGCTATCGATTTTGATAGCGCTGACTCGGCGCGAATTTTGATCCGAATTCGAGTGGATAAGACCGCACCACTGACGCAGGCGACCGTGGCAAGGTTGGCCTACCAAGGCATCACGGGCTTGAGCTATATCGACCTGTCCGAGCCCGCCGGCTCCGCGGCGGGCTCGCCCTTGTTGTCCGAGGGCGCAGCGACTATCGAGTTGCAGCCCTCGATGCTGGACCGGCTCAGCAGCGCTGGTCCGCAATTGCTGGAGCGTGTCAGCGAGGTGGCGGTCCGATTGAACACCTTGCTGGGTGAGGGTAATCAACAAGCCTTCAGCCGTAGCCTGCATGGTTTTTCAGAGGCCGCCGCCCAGGTCAGCGCCTTGAGCAAGGCCTTGAAGCCAGCGGCGGCGGCATTGCCGCCGCTGGCGGCGCAGACCCAGCAGTTGATGCAGAGTGCAAACGCCTCTTTGCAGCGGCTTGACGGCCTCACTGCAGAATCGACCTTGTTGGCGCAGGAATTGCGTCAGCGTGCCGACTTACTTGAGCGCATGGGGCTGGCCTCGACCCAGGTGCAACTGACGGCGCAGCGCTTGGATGCGGCCTTGGTGGGTGGTCGCGGTTTGCGTACCCAGCCCCTTGTCGACGTGTGGAGCCAGAGTGGGCGGGCGGTTGAGCGGGTGGCCAATCAAATCGCCGAGCAGCCGCAAAGCGTGTTGTTCGGCGCGCTGCCGATGCCGGCCGGCCCGGGTGAGGCCGGTTTTGATGCGCAGGCAGGGAGGGCAGGCAAATGAGCCTGGATACTTTGATGAGCAAGTTGGTGCTGAGCGCTGCGGCGTTGCTTCTCGGGGCTTGCGCTTTGGGCGGCAACCGGGCTGTGGCACCGCTTGTTTTTGATTTGGGCCCGGTCCTGCCTGTCGCTCAAACTCAATTCGCGCCAGCTGAGCCCCAACTGGCTGAACTGCCAATGCCCGAGTTGCAGCTGACCGAGATCAGCGCGCCGCCCTGGTTGGCCACGCCTGGTATTGCCTATCGCTTAGGCTATTTGAACGAGTTCCAAACTTACTACTACCGCGATAGCCGCTGGCTGGCGCCGCCGGCTGTTCTGCTGAGTGAACGCTTGCGTCAGAAGCTGGCCCTGGTCAAGCACAGCAGCAATGCTGGCAAGCCGATCGCGCTGCGCCTGGAATTGCATGAATTCGAGCAGCGCTTCAGTTCGTCCACGCAGTCTGCGGTCAGGGTTGGCCTGCGGGCTCGGCTGGGGGAAGGGACTGCGGCCTCGCTGCAATCCTTCGAGGTCGTGCTGCCCAGCGATAGCGCCGACGCGAGCGGTGCGGTGCGGGCCTTCAGCGCGGCCGGCGATCAGATACTGACTCAAGTACTGGCCTGGGCTGCGCTGAAGAGCAGACCCTGAGCCAAGTCAGCCAGCGCTGGCCGCCGCCCCCATGCGCTCGATGCGCCGGTGCAAAAAAGCCTGCGCCAAGCTTGATTGCGGCTGCAGGCGCAGGCCGATGTAGAGCTCCTGGCGGCGCTCACCGATCTGACTGCGCAGCCGGCTTGCCATCACGCTCAAGGGGTCAAGCCCTTTGGTTTCGGCCTGCGCGATGGCCAACCAAAGCCGGTGCATGGGATGAACCGTCAACAGGGCCATATGCGCTTGCACCACCCGCAAGCGGCCCTGCACCAATTGCTCGCAGCGGCTCAACCAATTGCGCAGAGCGTCCGTATTGCCGCCGCTGACGCGTACCGGGTCTTCGCCGGTGGCAAGCAACAATGCTTCCAGCTGGGCGCGGTTGGAGGCGGCATAGGCTTGATTGACCAGCATCATGCTTTGTTCGCGCGCGCAGCGATCGGCTTCGCTGCCGGCAAAGTCGGGGTGCAAGCGCATGGCGGCGCGGCGATAGAGTGTTTTCAGGCTAGGCGGGGTCATTTCTACCTGGCCGCCAACAGGTTCGGGCGGCAGGGCCGCACTGGCGGGTAGTTGGGGCAAGACCGGCAGTGCGGTCGCTTGCGGAGCCAGCGGTGAACGGGCGGCGATGCCGCTGCTGCGCAGCGCCTCGGCCAAGCCGCTGGTGGCATTGTGTAACTGTGATTCCAGCGCATCCAGCTCAAGATAAGACGCGCCCAAGCTCTCCACATAGCGGCCCACAAAGCCTTGGACCTGCGCCCGCAGGTCTTCGAATTCCTGCTCTTGAACCTGCAAATAGCGGCGTAAATCGCTCAGTTGTGAGCGCCGCCGCTCCAAGCCGTGCCGTGAGATCGCTGTGTTCGTCATGGCTGTTTGAGATCCCTTTTGCTGACGCCTATTGTGGCGTGGCCGGCTCGGCGCTCAAAGCAAAAACAGCCCGCAAGCGGGCTGTTTTATCTCGGGGCTAACCCTTTGTTGCTTGCGTTGTCAACGACCTTGCTCAGGGTTGTGAGGCCGCCTTCATCGGTTCGGACGCTGCATCCATGGCCGCTTCTACCATCGGCACGGCCGCCGTCGTCACAACAGGCGTAGGCTGCGCTGGCGCGGCCTGGTGCTGCATGGGCAGCAAGGGCACGATCAAGAGCGCCACGATATTGATGATTTTGATCAGCGGGTTGACGGCCGGGCCGGCGGTGTCCTTGTAGGGGTCGCCCACG
>JADMJQ010000143.1 GCA_018780415.1 Roseateles sp.
GGCACCAGCCGCGCGGGCTCCCCCATCATCGGCGGCATGCGGATGGGCGTGTCGCGCAAGGCCGCGACCGACTTTTCCTTCTTCCTGGCCATCCCGACCCTGATCGGCGCCGGCGCCTACAGCCTGTTGAAAGAACGCGCGCTGCTGAGCGTGGACGACATCCCGATGTTCGGCGTCGGTCTGCTGTTCTCGTTCCTCAGCGCCTGGGTCTGCGTGCGCTGGCTGCTGCGCTATATCTCCAGCCACAGCTTCACGCCGTTTGCCTGGTACCGGATCGGCTTCGGTATCTTGATTTTGGTCACCGCCTACACCGGCACCATCGTGTGGAAGGAATAGTCATCAGCAGGCTGCATGCGCATCGCTGACCGACTGTTCCAGCTCGGTGCACGCGTCCTGCACATAGGCGCCCAACAGTGCCAAGTTCGGCAACTCGTCGGTCGCGATCAGGCCAAAGTAGAGGTCGCCCGCATAGCTGAACAGCGTGATATTGAGCAGATTGCTGGGCGGCAAGGTGCTGATCGGGTGCATTTCCTCCATCCGCGCGCCCTTCACATACAGATGTGATTTCGGGCCCGGCACGTTGGACACCAGCGTGTTGCCCATAGGCGGCAAGGTATTGCTCAGGCCCAGCATTTCGGCGATCTGCGCCACCAGGCCGGTGATGAGGGTGTAGGACTCGATCGCCTCGGCCGCCACGCTGTCGATCATGGTGCGCACATTGCGCAGCGAGAAGCCGATATTGCGCAGGCGCACATACGGGTCTTCGGTTGGTGCGGACAACTCGACCTGGATGATGCCAATCTTGTTACCGGCCGTCTTCTCGCCCTCTTTGCGCAAATTGACCGGCATCTGGATCGTGATCGGGCGCTTCAACTCGACACCCTGGTCGGCCAAGTAACGCCGCAGCGCGCCGTCCAGGCAGGTCAGGGCCACATGGTTGATGGTCGAGCGGGTGCGCTCACGGATGCGGTTGACCCGCTCCATCGACACGCCGGCGGTAGTGAACTGCCGCCCCGACGTAACTTGCCCCGTCAACGGGGTCTTGGCACTCGACACAAAGGGCAAGGCGATCGCATTCTTGGTCAGCTTGACGCTCTCCAGGAACAGCATCGCGGCCAAGCGGCTGATACCCAGCAAACGCAAGCTGCCGCCGCTGAGCTCCTTCCACACCGCCTGCAACATCTCTTCCTTGCGTTTGGGGCCGAGCCGGCGCTTGGCGCCATGGCCACCATGCTTAAGCGTCCACACCGGCGTCAAATCAAGCTCATCGGCCGAATCCGCCAAGCCCTCGGCGGTCCAGCGCGCCATGGTCACGCCGTCGGCATAAGCGTGATGCATCTTTTGATAGAAGGCGAAGCGGCCCTCGCTGAGCCCGTCGATGACATGCAGCTCCCACAAGGGGCGCGAGCGGTCCAGCATCGGCTCATGCAGCGCGGCGACAAAGGCGTACAGCGCCTCGCGGTCGTTGGCGCCGCGCGGCAGCTTGTGATAAAAAATATGTTGCGTCAGGTCAATCTCGGCGTCCCGCCACTGCGGCATCGCCGTCAATGAAAACGTGATCACCCGGTTGAAGGGCGGCGCAACTTCCGTGAAACCCAGGTACTCGCGGTAGAGACTCTTCGCAAAACTGGCTGGGGCCTTGGCCGGCCGCTTGAACATCAGCAAGCCCCCGACATGCTTGGGGCTGGCCTGTGACTCGGCGACAAAGAAACCCAAGTCGAGCAAGGACAGTTTTTTCATAGCGCTGGGCAGAAATCTAAAAGTGAGTGACGATCAAGTTCGACGCGCCCATTGTGTCGCCAGCATGGAGCCGCGATGACCGTGGGTTTACCCGCGCCGGTGGCGCGTTAGCCGCACCCAGAGCCGAGTCAAGCCAACCATCAAAACCAGCAAAGCCAGCCAAGCCGCGTAGGCAATCCACAGCGATGGCTGGTAGCCCGGCGGTACCGCCCAAGCCCCCTGCTCGCTCACCTGCCCGCCGTAACGCGCCTGCATATAGGCCCAGGCCAGCGCGTGGATCAAGGCGATGTGAACGAGATAGAAAAACATAGGCCGGCTGCCGAACAACATCAGCGCATGGGGCGGGCGCCGCACCCAACGCTCGATCAGCGCCAGCGCGGCCAGCCCTATAGCCAAGGTGATGCACAAATAGAGCAGCGAGGGCGGGTACTTGTGCACATCCACAAAGGCCATCAGCTCAAGCGCGAGCCCGCGGCCTTGCGCCACCCAGGGCCGCGGGTCCCCATACGAGCCGCCGGCGCGCAGCAGCACAAAGCCGACAAACAGCACTGCCGCCGCAAGCAAGAGAAAACGCTGCCGGCGCTCCGGCCGCCAAGTCAGTACCGGCCCCAGCGCATAGCCGGCGGCGATCAGCCCGACCCAGGGCATCAGCGGGTAGACAAACACCACGCCCAAGCCCGGCCCCAGCGGCTTGTAGCCGCCCTGATGCCAGACCATCATCAGCAAGGAGGCGTCTGGGCCATGCCAGGCATCCAGCAAGTTATGCGGCAGGATCAACAGGGCCGCCACCGCGGCCAGGCCCCAGCCGGGCAGCCACAGCAGCAGGCCCAAGGCCATCATGGCCACCCCGATTGCCCAGATCACCTGCAGGATCAGCACATGGAAGCCAAACTGCCAGCTGAAGCTGACCCAGGTGAGCTCAAGCAAGACCAGCAAGGCGCCGCGCCCGAGCAAGTAACGCGTCATCTCGGCCCTGCTGCAGCGCCTGGCTCGTAGATAAGCCGACATACCCGCCAGCAGCACAAAGATCGGCGCGCACAAATGGGTGAGCCAGCGCGTCCAGAACCAGGCGGGAGAGCCCTGCTGCAAGTCCAGCGGATTGAACGGCGCCGGCGCGAAGAAGTCGCGCGTGTGGTCCAGCGCCATTAAGACAATGACCAGGCCGCGCAGCAGGTCGATGGCAAACAGCCGGGGCTGCTGGATCTGATGTTGAATTCCTGAGTGACTCACGAGCTGGCGGGGTGGCGAAACAAGTGCCGCATCGTAGGCGCCCGCGGCCCGCCCGCTGCTGGGGTGATTCCCTTGGGGCTCCGGCCGGCCAGGCCCCGGCACAGTTAAACTGCCTGCATGACGATCACGATCAAATCCGGCGCAGATATCCCAGCATTGCGCATTGCCGGGCGCCTGGCCTCCGAGGTTTTAGACATGCTGACCCCGCATGTCGTGCCCGGCATCACCACCGACCAGCTGGACAAGCTCGCGCATGACTACATCGTCAATGTGCAGCAGGCGATTCCGGCGCCGCTGAATTACACGCCGGCCGGTTACATCCCCTACCCCAAGTCCATCTGCACCTCGGTCAATGACCAGATCTGCCACGGCATCCCGAACGACCGCGCCCTCAAGAACGGCGACATCGTCAATATCGACGTCACCGTCATCAAGGACGGCTGGCATGGCGATACCAGCCGCATGTTTGTAGTGGGCGAAGGCTCGATCGCGGCCAAGCGCCTGTGCGCCTTCACCTATGAGGCGATGTGGAAGGGCATTGCCAAGGTCAAGCCCGGCGCCTATTTGGGCGATATCGGCCACGCCATCCAGACCTTTGCCGAGAACGCCGGCTTCAGCATCGTGCGCGAGTTTTGCGGCCACGGCATCGGCCAGGTCTTCCACGAAGAGCCGCAGGTGCTGCATTACGGCCGGCCCGGCACCCTGGTGCAGTTGGTCGAGGGCATGGTGTTCACGATCGAGCCAATGATCAATGCCGGCCGGCGCGAGATCAAGGAAGGCAATGACGGCTGGACCATCAAGACCAAGGACAGATCGCTGTCGGCGCAATGGGAGCACACGCTGATCGTGACCGAAACCGGCTACGAGGTCTTCACCCTCTCCGCCGGCAGCCCGCCCCCGCCTGCCTTCATCACCGGCTGATCTGGTGGGCCAACTCGTGCCCGGAGGGCCGCTACATCCGCAACCGCAGCCGCCGAACCTGGCCGAGCTTCGGCAGCAATTCAAGACCGGCAAGCAAGCACTGATCGACCGCTTCCGCAGCGGCAGGCCCACCGCTGCCGCAGCGGCCGGCCTGCTGCGCGACCTGGCCAAACATGTAGATCTGAGCCTGCAAACGCTGTGGGAGCGCGGCTATATGCCGGCAGGCGCCAGCCTGCTGGCGGTCGGCGGCTACGGGCGTGCCGAGCTGTTCCCCTATTCCGACATTGACGTGCTGCTGCTGCTGCCCGACGGCGTCGAGATTCATCAAAACGGCGCGGTCAAGCGGTCCATCGAGTCTTTCATCACCGCCTGCTGGGACATCGGCCTGGAGATCGGCTCGTCGGTACGCACGCTGGACGAATGCCGGCAAGAAGCCGCCGGTGATGTGACCATTCAGACGGCTTTGCTGGAAGCGCGCTGGCTGGACGGCGACAAAGGCTTGGTGACGCAGCTGGAACAGCTGCTCGCGGCCGATATGGACGCCAGCGCCTTTTTGCGCGCCAAGACCCTGGAGATGAACCAGCGCCACACCAAGTACGACGACACGCCCTACTCGCTCGAACCCAATTGCAAGGAAAGCCCGGGCGGCCTGCGCGATTTGCAGGTCTTGATCTGGATCGCACGCGCTGCCGGCCTGGGTCAGACCTGGAAGGGCTTGGCCGAGCGTGGCCTGATCACCGCCTTTGAGAGCCGCCAGTTGCAGCACAACGAGGGCTTGTTGAAGTTGATTCGGGCCCGCCTGCATTGTGTGGCGGGCCGGCGCGAGGACCGCCTGGTGTTCGACCTGCAGACCGCCGTGGCCGAGAGTTTTGGTTATCAGAGCAGTGCAGGCCAGCGGGCATCTGAAGTGCTGATGCGGCGCTACTACTGGGCCGCCAAGGCGGTGACGCAGCTGAACCAGATCCTGCTGCTGAACCTGGAGGAGCAAGTCAACGGCTCGCAGCAAGAGTTGATGCGGCCGATAGACACCCATTTTCTTGACCGTGCCGGCATGCTGGAGGTCGTCAGCGACGACCTCTATCAACGCGAGCCGCACGCCATTTTGCGCACCTTCTTGGTCTACCAACAGACCCGCGGCATCAAGGGCCTGTCGGCCCGCACGCTGCGCGCGCTCTATAACGCGCGCCAGCTGATGAACGGTGCGTTCCGCCGCGACCCCGCCAACCGCGCCACCTTCATCCAGATTCTGCGTCAGTCCGAGGGGCAAACCCACGCGATGCGCTTGATGAATCAGACCTCGGTGCTGGGGCGCTATTTGTGGGTGTTCAGGGCCATCGTCGGCCAGATGCAGCATGACTTGTTCCATGTCTACACGGTCGACCAGCACATCCTGATGGTGCTGCGCAATGTGCGGCGCTTCTTCATCG
>JADMJQ010000279.1 GCA_018780415.1 Roseateles sp.
ATGGGGCCGCGCCGCCACCAACGACCTGGTGCGCAGCAAGATCAAGATCAAGAGCATGAACTTCATGCGCGGCCGCACCTTCTTGAACAAGTACGTGATCATCGACGAAGCGCAAAACCTGACCCCCAAGCAGATGAAGACCTTGATCACCCGTGCCGGCCCCGGCACCAAGATCGTCTGCCTCGGCAACTTGGCGCAGATCGACACGCCCTATCTGACCGAAGGCAGCTCGGGCCTGACCTTCGCCGTCGACCGCTTCAAGGGCTGGGCTCACAGCGGCCATGTGACGCTGGCGCGCGGTGAACGCTCCAGGCTGGCGGACTTCGCCTCCGAAGTGCTCTAAAGCCCCGGGGCTCAAGCGACTCTCACCCAAGGGCGACCCAGCGGTCGCCCTTCTTACTTTCAGAATTCAAGATGAGCTTTTACGTTTCCGACCTCGACGGCACCCTGCTGGACCAGCAGGGTCGTTTGGCGCTGAGCACCCGTGCCGGCCTGCTGCGCTTGCTGGACGAAGGCCTGGTCTTCACCGTGGCGAGCGCCCGCCATGTTTCCTCGATACGCCAGATCCTCGGCGATCTGCCGCTGCGCTTGCCGGTTATTTCGTCGAACGGCGCCTATATCAGCGATATGGCGAGCGGCGAGCATGAGTTGGTCCACACCATGGAGCCGGCGCTCGCGCAGGCGCTGTTCGCGCTGATCCGCCAGCATGGCCTGATGCCCTTCATCTCGACCCATGGCCCCAAGGGCGATCAGCTGTTCTACCAATCAGTCCACAACGAGGCCCAACAGGCCTTTGTCGAAGAGCGACTGCGCCTGCATGACCCGCGCCTGCGCCACAGCGCCCGCCTGCAAGACGAGTTGCGCGACCCGGCGGTGACCATCGTGGTGGTGGAACGCGAGACGCCTCTAGTGGCGCTGAAGGCGGCCATCGACGCGCTCTGCGGCGACACGGTGGAAACCCATCTGGCCGATGACCTGTATCGGCCCGGCTGGCCCTGGTTGACCGTGCACGACAGACGCGCCACCAAGGATCAGGCGATCAAGACGCTGGCCGAGCGCTATGGCCTGGGGGCGCGCGAGGTGGTGGTATTCGGCGACCATGTCAACGACATCAAGATGCTGCGTGCCGCGCACCGCGGCATCGCCGTCGCGAACGCGATTGACGCCGTCAAAAGCGAGGCTCATCAGGTGATCGGGCCCCACCATGAGGACAGCGTGCTGAATTTCATTGACGCCGACTGGCGGCGTTAGATTAAGTTCAACCGCGCTTCAACAAGCCGCCCAACATACCGGCAAGATCGCCGATGCCGCCCGCACCAGCGGCTGGCATTTGACCATTCGGCGTCAGCATGTCGATGATTTGCGGCAGCATCTGGCTCAATTGTGAACCTGCCTCGGCGGGCGAGACGCCGGCCTGACCGGCCAGCTGCGCCATCAAGTCGCCACCTAGGGCCGCGCTGAGCTGATCACCGGACACCGGCTGATTCGCACCGCTGGACACCCAAGACTGCACCTGCTCGCCCAGGCCCGCTTGCTGCAACTGCTGCAGCAAACCGCCCAAACCCCCTTGCGCCGACCCATTGGCCAGCAGGCCGGTGACGATGCCGACCCAATCGGCACCGCCGCCACCGGCACCCGCTTGGCCCTGGCCCGACAAAGCCTGCGTCGCCGCGCCAATCAAAGAATCCATCAAGCCCATGTTTCGCTCCCCGATTGAAAACACGATGCCATTCATCGTGGGCAGATTGTCTACGCGCTGGTGCGCATTTGGATGACAGCCCGGCTTACTTGCGCAAGTACTCGAAGAAAGCCTTGGAGTTCGACTCGCGACCCAGGAACTCGGTCACCAAGGCCGGCGCCGGCCGCTGACCGCCCTGGCCCAAGACGACGCTGCGATAGCGCTGACCGACCACGGGGCTGAGCTTGTCGGCCTTGAACTCGCCGCGCAGATCCATCGCCAGCACCAAGCTCCACAAATAGCCGTAATAGCCGGCGCCATAGCCGCCCGCCAAATGCGCAAAACCGGCGGGGAAGCGCGTGCCCTCCACATGGCCGAGCAGCGAGGCTCGCTCCATCTGGGCCCACAAGGCCATCGGGTCCGGCACATCGGCGCCGTGCAGGGCCAGGTCATAGCTGGCGAAGAAATGCTGGCGGCCATATTGCGAGCCCTTGCCGAAGGCCTTGGCAGCCACCGCCTTGGCGAGTAGCTCATCCGGCACCGACTTGCAAGTTGGACAGACCGCGGCCATCAGCTTCAACACGTCTTTGTCATAGACCCAATCCTCCAGCATCTGCGAGGGCGCCTCGACAAAGTCCTGCATCACGCTGGTGCCGGCCTGCGAGGCATGGCGGGTGGCGGACAGATTGTTGTGCACCGCATGCCCAAGCTCATGCAGCAAGGTCTCCATCTCGTCCAGCGTCAGGCCCTTGCGATCGAAATTGACCACCAGGGCGGCGGTGGGCGTGCGACCCACGCGCGTGGCGCTGCCGCGCAGTGGCCAGACCGCCGCATGGTTGTACTTGCCCTCACGCGGATAGAGGTCAACATAGAGCTGCGCAATCGGCTTGCCCGAGGCCACATCGCTGACCACAAAGGCCTGCGCCTCCGGGTGCCAGAGATCGGCGGCCACCCGGGTATAGCGCACACCCATCATCTGCTCGATCACGCGCATGGTGAACAGCAGGCTTTCCTGCGGCGGGAAGAACTCGCGGAAGGCCTCTTGATCAACCGCGAAACGCTCGCGCCGGACGCGCTCGGCGTAAAAGCTGGTGTCCCATCGATTGATCTGCGTGGCCGCCAGCGTCTGACCCAGATGCAGCGCCTTGGCGCCTCGCAACTCCAGCAGATCGGCGCGCTCGCCCTCCACCACCGCGCCCTTGACCTCGGCCAGGAACTGGTTGGCGATGGCGCCGCTCTTGGCCATCTTGCGGCGAAGATTGAAGTCGACGAAATTGCTGTAACCGAACAAGCCAGCGTACTCGTGGCGGGCCCGTGTGATCTGCGCCAGCAGCTTCAAATTGGCGTCACCGCCCTCATTGACCTTGGCCATCCACATGCGCTCGCGCGCCGCGCCGTCCTCGGCCAATTGCATCACCGGGCCATAACTGGGGTAGTCCACGCCCAGCACATAGCGGCCCTCGGCATCGCGGGCGGCGGCGGCCAGCGCGCCTTCAGGAACGCCCTTCAACTCGGCCTGGGTGAATGCCACCTTCACGCCGGCGTCACGGATATTCTTGTTGAACTGCTGATCCAGCTCGCTGATCTGGTCAAGCAGCTGCTTGGCCCGTTTGCGCTTGGCGCCGACCAAGGCGACCCCAGCGTCCTCAAAATTCCCCACCGCCACCCGCACCAGCTCGGCATCGATGGCGTCGGCCTGGGGCGCACGCTTCAGCGCGCGAAAAATCTTCTCGTTCTGCCCGTAGCTGGAATTGAAGTCGGCCCAGCGCAGCGAACAAGCCTGGGCTGCCGTACGCACCGCCTTGTCCGGGTGCACATTCAGCACAAACTCGATCGGGTACTGGGTATCTTCCTGAAAAGCGTAGTAGTCATCGAAGGCCGCCAGCCAGCCGGCATCGACCTTGCGGCGCTCCAACTGCGCGACGCGCTTCTTCGCCGCGCTCAGGCCCGCCGTGCAGGCCGCGTTGATTTGCGCGGCGCTACTGAATTGAGGAAAGGCCGGGCCCGGCAGCACAGCAGGCGCGGTTTGGGCCACGCAGGTCGCGCCCAACAAGAGCGCGATAGCGCCCGACAGTAAATGCATAGGGTTCATGGAGTCTGCGTCGCCTCAATGTTTAGTTTTTTACGCGCCCTCGGGTTCAACAATCGGCCACGGCGCTTGCGCGCGGATTGTGCCTGCGAAGCGAATCACGGCGCGGCGGCCAGACCCAAACCAGGGAATACCCTTGCATCCTCTAGAATCGACCGTTTTAATTTGATTTATCGGCAATAAACCCGGACTTTCCCTGATCCAGTCATCCCCTTGCTTGACACCAACGACAGCCCCCGCCTAAGCTGCGCGCCGAAGCCCATGCTCGACGCCCGCCCCCGCTCCCCCCTCCCGCTCAAGAACAAACCGACCCTGCGCCGCCTGACGGCCGGCATGGTCGGCTTGCTGCTGTGCGTCAGCATGTCGGCGAGCCGGGCGCAAAACAACGCGCCGCCGCCCGGCATGGTGACCGGCGCCTGGGGCTTCAGTCAATTGCCTACCCATGGTGTGACGGCAGCGCCGCTGCCGGTGGTGATAGTTGCGGATACCAGCGCCCCGGCTACAGCAGGCGCCGATCCGGTCAGTCGATTCTTGCAGGAACGTGGCTTGCTGGCACAAGCGGGCCAACTGCCACAGGGCCAGTCCGACCCGGTCAGCCTGCTGAATCAGGTGCGCGACACCGCCTCCAATCTGGTGATTGCGTCGATGAACTTCCTGGGCGTGCGCTACACGCGCGGCGGCTCGTCGGTGGAAAGCGGCTTCGACTGCAGCGGCTTCACCCGCCATATCTTTGAGTCCAGCCTGGGCCTGGTGCTGCCGCGGCGCGCCGACGAACAGGCCAAGATGTCCAATCTGCTGAGTGTCAAGCGCGATGAGCTGAAGCCCGGCGATCTGGTGTTCTTCAACACCATGAAGCGCACCTTCTCGCATGTGGGCATCTATGTCGGCGAGGGCAAATTCATCCATTCGCCGCGGGTCGGCGGCGCCGTGCGGGTCGAGGATATGCGCGAGGCCTATTGGTCCAAGCGCTTCACCGGCGCGCGCCGCGCCGATCTGAAGGCCGCGGCCGACGGCTCGCGCTGACCGCCCACTAACTGCCTATTTAGAAGGCCGCAGAAAGTCCCGCTCCACCCAGGCCTGGGCACTGGTCTCGGTCAGCTTGAAGCCGGCGCTGACCTTCACCTCGGCCAAGACATCGCCGTCCGCATTCTTGGCGCTCAGCGTGGCATAAGGGTTATCTTCATCGGGCACGATGTCCAAGAGCACCGTCAGCCGGCCCTTGTCGCTGTCGATCTTCAGGCTCTTGTGCAATTGGGCATGCAGCTGCTGCTCGTGGCGGCGCAAAACCTCGGAGGCGGTCTTGACCAAAGTGTGAAAGGCCGGTGCCGACAGCGGCTTGGGGTTCTTTTTGTCGCGGCCCATGGTCCAGGGCCCGACCAGGGCCGGCTCGGCCTCGCCCACCAGCGTCATCGAGACCGCCCAGCCTTCATCGTCTTCGTTTTTGATCACGCGTGCCGTCCAGCGTTCGTCACGCCACAGGCCAGCTTCTTGTATCACGCAGTCTTCTCCATCCGCATCACCGGTG
>JADMJQ010000002.1 GCA_018780415.1 Roseateles sp.
CCTGCGGCGACTATGCGCGCGGCGAGCTCGATGACAGTTCCGTGCTGCAAGTGATTGCCGGAGACGCCACATGAGTTTATCCACACCCTCCAGCGTGCCCTTGGCGCGCCCGGCTTCTTTTACGGGGAATACCGTCTTGCACCACCTTTTGAGCCGGCCCCTGGCCGCGCTGTTTCTGCTGTTGCTGGTCGATTTCTTCGCCATCCCCGGCTTTTTCCATCTGGAAATTCGCGATGGCCATCTGTACGGCAGCGTGATCGACATCGTCAACCGCGCCGCACCGCTGATGCTGGCCGCTATGGGCATGACCCTGGTGATCGCCACGCGCGGTATCGACGTGTCGGTCGGCGCGGTCGTCGCCATCTCCGGCACGGTCGCCGCCATGCTGGTGGCGGGCGGCCAGGGCTTGGGGCTGGCGCTGGCCGCCGGCATGGGCGCGGCATTGTTGTGCGGGCTCTGGAACGGCTTGCTGGTCGCCGCACTGGGCCTGCAACCGATCATCGCGACCTTGATCCTGATGGTGGCTGGGCGCGGCCTGGCCCAGCTCTTCAGCGACGGCCAGATCATCACCGTCTACGAGCCGGCCGCGTTTTTCTTCCTCGGCAGCGGCTACCTGCTGGGCCTGCCGTTCTCGCTCTTCGTCGTCGCGGCGGTGTTCGCACTGACCGCGCTGATGATGCGCAAGACTGCCCTGGGCCTGTTCATACAGACGGTGGGCATCAACCCGGTCGCCGCCCGCCTGGCCGGCCTGCGCACCGCCGCGCTGATCTTTTTTGCCTATCTGTTTTGCAGCGCCTGCGCGGGACTGGCCGGTCTGATGATTGCCTCCAACATCAAGAGCGCTGACGCCAATAATGCCGGCCTCTTGTTGGAGCTGGACGCCATCCTGGCCGTCACCCTGGGCGGTGGCCAACTGTCGGGCGGCAAGTTCAGCCTGGCCGGCAGCCTGATAGGCGCGCTGATCATCCAGACGCTGACCTACGCCATTTACGCACTCGGCGTGCCACCGCAGGTGACCATGGTGGTCAAGGCGGTGGTGGTGTTCGGGGTGTGCATCTCCCAGTCCTCCACCTTGCGGAGGGCCGCGTGATGCTGGCGCGTTTGATAAAAGAAATCGCGGCAGCGCCGTCCTTCACCGCCCTGGTCAGCGTCGCCCTGTTGCTGCTGCTGTTCGGCGCCGGCTCGGCCAACTACAGCGGCTTCGGCACGCTGCAAGTCGTGCTGAATCTGCTGATCGACAACGCTTATTTGCTGGTGATTGCGGTGGGCATGAGTTTTGTGATTCTGTCCGGTGGCATCGACCTCTCGGTCGGCTCGGTGCTGGCGCTCGCCACCATGGTGGCGGCCTGGCTGCTGCAGGTCGCCCACTGGCCGCCGCTGGTCGTGATGGCTGTGGTGCTGGTCGGTGGCGCACTGTTCGGCGCGGCCCAGGGCTGGCTGATTCACCGCTTCAAGCTGCAGCCTTTTATCATCACGCTGGCCGGCATGTTCCTGGCGCGCGGCCTGTGCTTTTTGATCAGCGTGGACTCGATCACGATTGACGACCCGCTGTTCGTCAGCCTGTCGCAGACGCAGATCTCGCTGTTCGGCGCCTTCGTGTCACCTGGCGCGCTGATCGCGCTGGCGCTGCTGGGCTTTGGCGTCTGGATCGGGCATTGGACGGCCTTCGGGCGCTCGGTCTATGCGATCGGCGGCAACGAGCAGTCGGCGCTGATGATGGGGCTCAATGTCGGCCGCAGCAAGGTCTTGATCTACGCGCTGAGCGGTTTTTGCGCGGCGCTGGCCGGCCTGCTGTTCTCGTTCTACATGTTGTCCGGCTATGGCCAGCATGCGCAGGGCGCCGAGCTCGACGCGATCGCGGCGGTGGTGATAGGCGGCACCATGCTGAGCGGCGCCTATGGCTATGTGGCCGGCGCGCTGTCCGGCGTGCTGGTGCTGGGCCTGATTCAGACTCTGATCGCCTTTGACGGCACGCTGAGCAGCTGGTGGACCAAGATCGTCATCGGCGGCCTGCTATTTGTTTTCTGCGTCGTGCAGCGGCTTCTCTCCCAACGAAATTCATGACCATGAAGAGCTTCCCAATGAAAAAACCCCTGATTGCATGCGTTCTGGCCGCATCCTCATTGCTGCCTGCCTTGGCGGCCAACCCGCTGTTCAAGAACCGCTTCACCGCCGACCCGGCGGCGCTGGTGGACGGCGGGCGGGTCTATCTCTATGTCGGCGTCGACGAGGCCAAGCCCGACGACAAGGACTATGTGATGAACGAGTGGCGGGTCTACTCCAGCTGCGATATGCAGCACTGGACGGACCATGGCGCGCCGTTGAAGGCGACGACCTTCCCCTGGGCCAAGGGCCGGGCCTGGGCCTCGCATGTGGTCAAAAAGGGCGAAAAATACTATTTCTACTCAACCGTCGAGCATGCGACCGTGCCGGGCCTGTCGGTCGGCGTGGCGGTGTCGGACAGCCCCACCGGCCCCTTCGTCGATGCGCGCGGCAGCGCACTGATCACCAATGACATGACCAAGCAGACCGATATCCACTGGGACGATATCGACCCGGCGGTCTTCATTGACGACGACGGCTCGGCCCATCTGTATTTGGGCAACACCTTCCTCAAATACGCCAAGCTCAAGCCCAATATGACGGAGCTGATTGGTGACTACCAAGTGTTGCCGGTGGCGCCGTTCACCGAGGCGGCCTATTTGCACAAGCGCGCCGGCACCTACTACCTCAGCTATTCGCAGGGCTTCCCCGAGGAAACCGTCTACCAAACCGGCCCCAGCCCGACCGGCCCGTGGACCAAGGGCCCGGTGATCATGCATATGAACAGCGGCGTGAAGACGATTCACCAGTCCATCGTCGACTTCAACGGCAAGAGCTATATTTTTTATCACAACGCCAAGCTGCCCGGCGGCTCAGAATACCGCCGCTCGGTGGCGGTGGAAGAGCTGTACTACAAGGCCGACGGCAGCATCTTGCCTATTGAGCAGACCATCGCCGGCCCGAAGGCGAACCCGTCGCCGGGGTGCAAGGTGAAGAAGTAGCCGAGGGTTCAGGCCGCGTCGTCGCGCGCTGAATGTTGTCGGTCGGTCGGTCAGTCAGCCAGTCAGGACGGGCTGCGCAGCAGCACCGGCGCGATCTTCAGACGCTGGGCATTGCGGCTTAAGGTTATGTCCAGCGTAGCCATCTGCCGCGCGCCTGCCGCCTCGGCACAGGCCAGGTGCAGGGCGTCACCGGCGCGCAAGGCGCTGGCAGCATCCAGCACCAGTTCGGCGGCGCGATGAAAGTGGGCGGGCTCAACCGCCAGCAATCGAAGGTCGGCGGCCACCATGCGCTCAAACCGCGCCCAGGCGCCCTGGGCTTGCTGGGCGTCGATCGCGCCGGTGCGTCGCTTGATGCCCAGGGCACTCGCAAACTCCGGAACGCACCAAGCCGCCGCGACGAGCTCGCTCTTCTCGTGCGCGTACCAGTCGGCGACGACCAGGCTGTGCGGTTCATTCAGGAACAGCGGCACGAGCACGCTGGTGTCGACATAAACCATAGGGTCAGTACCGCGCGCCGCTGCGCAGCTCCTCCATAACGGGCTCGCTCATCGGCATGGCGCTGCGTGCCTCGGTCAGCTCCAGCGCGAATGCCTTGCGATTCCACTGTGCCGGCCGAATCGACAAAGTGCCATCGACGCTGAGTTGCGCCTCGACGGTCGCGCCCTCGCGCAGACCCAGCCGCCGCACGATTTCCGCAGGGATTCTCAAGGCAAGACTATTGCCCCATTTCGCAATTTGCAGGTCCATGATGTAGATCCGTCAATGTATCTACATCCTACTGGCTGAGCGGGGGATGTCAAGCGCGGCGGCTTGCGGTCGCTATGAGGTTTGACTGGGGTGGCGTCGGAATCGACACCCCTTACCTGCTGCTTCAGGTCGCGCCGGAGCAGGCGGCTCAAGCCATCGCGGCATTCGTTCGCGCCTTGTCAGCGGCAAAATCGCAGCAGAACTCATAGGAAACCGCCATGGCCTCGCAACGACCCGCCCCGTCTCCGCACAGCAGCGCCGCCGACACGACGGCCGCCGTCGACACGTTCATGGCCAGCCTTGAGCATCCGCACAAGACCGTGATTGAAGCGATTCGGATTGCCGTGTTGGACGCCGCACCGAGCGTCGCCGAGGGGATCAAATGGAACGCACCGAGCTTTCGCAGCGCCGGTGGCTACTTCGCCACAGTCCATCTGCGTGAGCAGGCCGGCGTCGGCCTCATTCTTCATCTGGGCGCCAAGGTCCGGACGCAGGGGCCGGACGGCATCGTCGTCGACGACCCGGCCCATTTGCTCAAATGGCTGGCCAAGGACCGCGCCAGTCTGCGCTTTGCCGACCTGCCGGATTTCGAGGCCAAGCAAGCGGCGTTTGCCGCTCTGATCCGCAGCTGGCTTGCCAATCTCTGAGCTCAGCTCAATACATCTCCTTCGCCGCCGCCCTGACTTCCTTCAACAACAAGGCCGCCCCGGGCGACAGCAGATGGTTCTGGCGGGTGATGATGCCGAAGGCGTCCATCGTGCAGGGCAGCTCGATGGGCAGGATGCTCAAGACGTTCAGCGAGGCGTAGTAACGCGCCACTTCGACGGGCATTACATGCAGCGAGTCGGTCTGCTGCAGCAGTGCGGTGATCAACAAGAGCGAGGTGGTGTCGACCGCATTGGCGGGCGGCTCCAGCGCGGCGCGGCGGAACATCAGCTCCCAGCGGTGTCGCAGCAAGCTGCCCGGCGGCGGCAAGATCCAGGCCTGCGTGGCCAGGTCGGCCAGGCTGAGGTTCTTCTCGGCCAGCAGCGGGTGGCCGACGCGGGCGACCGCGCAGGCCGGCTCGGTGGTCAGCTCTTCATAGAGCAGGCCGCTGGCGCTGGCTTCTTCCAGGATGCGGCCAATCATGAAGTCCAGCGAGCCGCGCTGCCGCAGGTCCAGCAAGACCTTGCTGGTCTCCAGCTGCACGCCGATGCGCAGCAGCGGCGCGTCCAGCTTGATGCGCGAAATGGCGCGCGGCAGCAGGCCCATCGCCGGTGTCATGATGACGCCCACCTCGACCTGGCCGATCAGGCCGGCCTTCAGTGCCAGGATGTCCTCATGTGCCAGCGACAGGCTGGTCAAGGCCATGCGGGCATGGCGGATCATCGTTTCGCCGAACAGGGTCGGCGCCATGCCGCGCGGCAGGCGCTCGAACAGCCTCACCTC
>JADMJQ010000144.1:0-3323 GCA_018780415.1 Roseateles sp.
CTTGTAGATGATGGTGCGGCAGCTCATGCTGGGCACGTAGTACTCGCGGCTGTGGGTCAGCTGCAGGGCCTGGATGGCACTGGATGCGGTCTTGCGGATCACGTAGAGCTTGCGCTCCAGGGCGTCGGGAACAATGATGTCCTGGCCACGGCCAATGAAGATCTGCCGGATGATGGGCTCTTTGGCTCGCACCGTCGGCGACATCGGCATCTCGGCGTCAACCGGCACATCGCGCCAGCCCAGCAAGACCTGACCCTCGGCCTTGATCGCACGGGCCAACTCCTGCTCGCAAGCCAGTCGGGACGCATGCTCCTTGGGTAGAAAGATCATGCCGACGCCGTATTCGCCGGGTGGCGGCAGCTCCACACCCTGGGCTGCCATCTCGGCGCGGAAGTACTCGTCCGGGATCTGGATCAGGATGCCGGCGCCGTCGCCCATCAATTTATCGGCGCCAACCGCGCCTCGGTGGTCGAGGTTCTCGAGGATCTTCAGCCCCTGCTGAACAATCGAGTGCGCCTTCAGGCCCTTGATGTGCGCAACAAACCCCAAGCCGCACGCGTCCTTCTCGCCTTGCGGTCGATACAGACCATTGGCAGCCAGCGCTTGAATCTCGGCATATTGCTGCTGCACTGCTTCTGCTTGCTGAACAGCCTCTGCGGCCAGGTTCGATTGAGTCATGGAGCGATCCTCGGTAATCCAGTACGGTCCGAAGATTACTGCAGCGCAACAAAGTCATCAAGAGAAATTAAATAGGGTCAGGTTCATTTAATTTTTGATTCTTAAAATTTCACCAATTAAATAGGGTCAGGTTCATTTATTGAAGCAGGCGGCGCCGGCTTTCTGGGTCGCCCGCGGGGCCGTTGCTGAAGCGGCAACATGGTCTTGTCGGCCAATTGCCTCAAGAAGCCGGCCGAGCCCAGCGGCCGCCCCTTCATCACCGAATCATGGAAAAGCAGGCGCTCGGGCTCGGTCACGCCCTGACTCAACAGCTCCCGGTAGGCCAATTCGCGCTCAAACGGCGTATTGCCCATGGACCAAAACATGCTGTGGTCGCTGACCAAGGGATCGCTGCGCCGCCCCAGATGGTGGGCGCAGCTGGACCAGCGGTAGTCCTCGGCGCTCGCACACATCGAAGCCCGCACCGGGTTGAGCTCGATATAGCGCATGCAGGCCATCAGGTAATGCCCGCTATCGATCAAAGCGGCGCGAAAACGCCCCTCCCAGAGCGTGCCGCTGCGCTCGTACTTGTGGTTGAACCAACCCACATAGCGGCGGCCGAGTGCCTGCATCATCTGGCTGATGCCCTGATCCGACTCGGGCGTGGCGAGCAGGTGCAGATGGTTATCCATCAACACATAGGCATGAATCGCCACCTTATGGGTGGCGGCGCAATCGTGCAGCTGATCTAAATAGTGTTGGCGATCCGCATCATTGAGCACGATGGGCTGACGGTTGTTGCCGCGCTGGATGATGTGATGCGCCTGTCCGGCGAGCATGAGGCGAGGAAGTCTGGCCATGGGGGGGCCGTCCGGCTGAATGGACGCAATAAATGAACCTGACCCCATTTTAATGACTTGCACCACGATGGTTCAAATAAATGAACCTGACCCCATTTAAGGAGGCGGGCTAGAACAGGGTTTGGCCAGTCAGCCTGTGATGTTCGCGGATGGCGAAGCGGTCGGTCATGCCGGCGATGTAGTCGGCGCAGGCGCGCGGAAGGTCGGTGGGGTCGGCTTCTTGCAGGTACTCGACCGGCATTTGCTGCGGGTCTGCGGCGTAGATGCGGAACAGGTCACGCAGCACTTGCTCGGCCCTCAAACGAGTGGCCTGAACTTGGCTGTGTCTGTACAGCTGGGCAAAAAGGAAACGCTTGAGTTCGGTGCTGGCGGCGCGCATCTCGGGGCTGAAGCGCACCAACGGCGCCGCTGCCCGCACCGCCTGCACGTCGGCCGGCCGGGCCGCTGCCAAGGCGCTACTGGTTGCGTCAATGATGTCGTAGACCTGGGCCGATAGCATGCGGCGGATGGTCTCCGCCAGCAAACGCTTGCCCCTCAAGCCAGGATAGGCGGCTAGCGCCTCGCGCAGATAGGTCTGCACCAGCGGCACCGCCTCCAGTTGCTCCAGCGCCAGCAAGCCAGACCGCACCCCGTCATCAATGTCATGCGCGTTGTAGGCGACTTCGTCCGCCAGATTGCAGAGCTGCGCCTCCAGACTCGGCTGATGGCCGAGCAAGAAGCGCGCGCCGACGCCGCCCGGTTCGGCCGCCTCCAAGGCCACGGCATTGCGGCGAGCGCAATGCTTCAAGATGCCCTCACGGGTTTCGAAGCACAGGTTCAGCCCATCAAAGGCTGGGTAGCGCTGCTCGAGTTTGTCAACCACACGCAGCGACTGCAGATTGTGCTCAAAGCCGCCATGCGCCGACATGCACTCGTCCAGCACGTCTTGTCCGGCATGACCGAACGGCGTATGGCCCAAGTCATGGGCCAAGGCGATCGCCTCGATCAAGTCTTCATCAAGCCGCAAGCTGCGGCCAATCGAGCGCCCCAGTTGGGCAACTTCCAAGGAATGTGTCAGACGGGTGCGAAACAGATCGCCCTCGTGATTCAGAAACACCTGCGTCTTGTAGACCAGCCGCCGAAAAGCGGTGCTGTGGATGATGCGATCACGGTCGCGCTGGAACTCGCTGCGCGTTGGCGCGGGCACCTCATGCACTCGCCGGCCACGGCTGCGCGCCGGGTTGCAAGCATAGGGAGCAAGCAAGGACGCCGACATGGCGGCCCTGTCAGGCACAGTGGCTGGCCAGCACCTGCGCCACCAGCTCATCCGGCGCCGCATGCATGCCCGCCCTGCCCAGCCCCTCGACAAGACGAAACGGATCGCCCCGCCCTCGGCCTTTTTGTCGACCCGCATCAGCTCCAAGTAGCGCTCTTTACCCAAGTTCGGGCCGACAACCGGCAAGCCAGCGCGCTGGACCAGTGTGCGCATCCGTGGCAAGAACTCGGCCGGCATCAAACCCAGCCGCACCGACAAATCGCTCGCCATCACCATGCCGCAGCCCACCGCCTCGCCGTGCAGCCATTCGCCATAGCCCAGGCCGGTTTCGATTGCGTGGCCGAAGGTATGGCCGAAATTGAGAATGGCGCGCAGGCCCTGCTCGCGCTCGTCCTGCCCGACCACCCAGGCCTTGATCTCGCAGCAGCGCATGACTGCATAGGCCAGCGTCGCCTTGTCGCGCGCCAACAAGGCGACGAGATTGACTTCGATCCAGACCAGAAAGGCCGCATCGGCAATCGGCCCGTACTTGATCACCTCGGCCAAGCCGG
>JADMJQ010000144.1:3333-52654 GCA_018780415.1 Roseateles sp.
CAACACCACGCGCGGCTTATAAAAAGCACCTATCATGTTCTTGCCGAGCGGGTGGTTGATGGCGGTCTTGCCGCCGACCGAGGAATCCACCTGCGCCAGCAGGGTAGTTGGCACCTGCACAAAGGGTACGCCGCGCATATAGACCGAGGCCGCGAAGCCGGTCATATCGCCGATCACGCCGCCACCCAGCGCGAACAGCACCGTCTTGCGGTCGGATGCGGTTTCGAGCAAGCGGTCAAAGACCAGGTTCAACGACGCCCAATCCTTGAACTGTTCGCCGTCGGGCAAGAGAACGCTGTCAACACGCGGGTATTGCCTGGACAGCTGAGCTTGCAGCCGCTGCAAATAGAGCGGCGCGACGGTTTGGTTGCTGACGATCAAGGCCGCCGCACCCTTGGGCAAGCCCTGCCAACTGTCGGCAGCATCCAGCAAGCCGGCCCCGATCAGGATGTCATAGCCTCGTTGGGCCCCGTCAAACTCGATAGGAACGACCTGGGTCAGCCGGGGTGGTGATTGGGGTGTGGTGGCAACATTCATGCGCCAAGTGTACGGGGCGAGCCTGATGAGCACCTTGCCGCCGCAACAGCCTCTTGTCAGTGCTTTTCAGCGCCGACGGTCGCGGCCACGCGGCTCGGGTCGACCAAACCGGCCAACTCCAGCTGCATCAAGGCCATATTGACGAGCCCATTGACCGAAGGCCGCCCGGTTTCCAACACAAAGTGGGCGCAGCGGCGATACAGCGGATTGCGCAGCAAATACATCTCGCGCAGCTTGCCCAGCGGATCACGCACCTGCAGCAAGGGCCGTTGCGTGTCGTGGCGCAGTCGCCGAAACAACTCCTCGGGCGTTGAGCGCAGGTACAAGACGGTCGAATGCTGATGTAGCAAGTCGCGGTTGGCTTCTTTCAACACAATGCCACCGCCGGTCGCCAAGACCATCTCGCCGCCGCGGGCCAGGATCTCGGCCAACACCTCAGACTCGATCGCCCGGAATGCAGCCTCGCCTTCGCGGTCAAAGAAACTGCGGATCGCCTCGCCCAAGCGGGTTTCGATTTCCGCATCGGTGTCCACAAAGCGCACCGCCAGCTGACGCGCCAAGGCGCGGCCGACGGTGGACTTGCCACCGCCGGGCATGCCGACGAGGGAGATGATCAAGCGGCTATTCCTGCGGATTAGTTCTTGCTGAGGCAGCCAGCGCCGATCGGCACCAATGGATCGGTAGAGCTGTTTCGATAGCCAGTTACATCAATACCGTAAGGACTCAATCGAAACGCAGGGTCGCCCTCGCTTTTGATTGCGGAGGTCAGTGTTGACAACCAACGTTGTTCGTAGCGCCCGTACCAAGCCGGCGGACTCAGCACGCCGGGAGCACTGACTTTAATCATGTAGCGAACCCAATTTGCCATACTCTTTGGATATTCGATTTGCAAAGTAGCCAAGCCATTTTTATCAGTCCTCGTAGATCCCACCATAGCAACCGATACCGCCGAACTACGTGGATCAAGCTGCAAACTGCTGTTGATATCTTCGCCTGTTTCTATGGTGCCATTCCGAGCCCCATCCGGCTCGAGCCTATCTTCGTTGGGACACCGCAAAACAATTTCTTGGGTATTTGGATCGGTCACAAGTCCATCAAGCGGTATGTACCATTTTTTGAGTGCCTCACTCCAATAAAACTGGCCCTTCGCATAGCCAAGCAAATCTATTAATGGAGTGACCTGGACGTCGGATTTCGGATTCCCCGCTGCGTCAACCACCAAAACGGTGAATTTGGCAATATAAGTTAAATTCGTCTCACCCAGCGTCAAGACATCATCTCCACCGATCGATATCGATACCGGGGCCTCGACAATCGTCAAAGTCACCGGGCTGATAGCAAACCCGTTCGAGCATCCGCCAGCCGTGGTGCCTAAATCATCCGACCGGCCGTAACAGGCGAATATCTTCACGCCCTCAGTTGGGCTGGCGCGCTCGCCGGCAATAAAACTCAAGGTGACAAGGCCATTTTTATCAGACAACAACGGCGGGTCATTTTCACTAACGCTAAACCTTCCATCAGACGAGGTGTTGTTCGCCCCTAAACCGACATGAACTCGGACATTCTCTATCGGTGCATTTTTCTCACCGCGGAACAAAATCCGAATTTCAGACCGATTTACGTCTTTACCAATTTCATTGACTTTCACCACCAGCGCATCCATGGTCATGGTCGCCGACAAAATTTTTGTTGCAGGATCCAAAGCCGGAGGTTTTGAAGCCACGTTGACGAAGGACTCAACAGGCGTATCCCCGGCGCCCCCAACCGCCTTGATCGACATCTTTCCGTTGCCCTCAGCCTTGTAGGAATATGTCCACTTGCCCTGTCCGTTGGTCACACCCCGACCGGTGGCTGAGCCTGGGCCGGTCGTGACAATCTCAACCCCATCGATGGGGCTCCCATTGACGTCCAACAAGCTGTAGTCGACCGTACCTTGTTCACCCACCAAGCGATTGGGCTGATTGACGGTCGCCTGCAATTTCGCACCGGTCACGCTCAACAAACGGGTGCCCTTCAGCGCACTGCTCTCGGCTGTCACCGTGATGGTCCGTACCGTGCGATTCGCACCGATACCGACGGTGGCCTTGGCCTCACCCTTGGCATCGGTTTTGGTATTGATCGGCGTCAGCACCGCATCGCTATCAACCCGAAAGATCACATCGATACCGGCCAAAGCATTGCGATTGGCGTCAACCGCACGGGCGATCACATCGACCGTCTCGCTGCCTGAGTTATTGATGCTGTTCTTGCTGATAGACAGCGTCAGATCACGCGCCGTCAACACCGTTCCGGCTGGAGGATCGACAACATCCACCGTGATGGTGCGCGACACCGTGCCGCTGGTGGCCTTGACGGCTATCGTGCGTTTGGTCAGATTGCTTTGCAGCTTCAAACGCCGCGTCAATTGCCCGGTAGTCGCGCTGGTCGTCGTGTTGCCCGGATCAAGCACCACCGAGTCGCCCACATCAACAACTTGCATGGTCACCGCCGCGCCGCCAATGGCCGAACGGGCTGCGTCCAGCGTTGTCACCGTGATGCTGGCTTCTTCGGCGCCAGTGTTCGGGATCGAGACCTTGTCGACGACGATTGAAAGATCAGCCACGGCACTGCCAGTGATGCTGTCGACCACATTGAAGCTGAGCTTCTTGCTGATGCTGCCGCTCTTGGCAGTCACGGTGACGGTCCGACTGGTTTTGTCGATCAAGCCAACAACGGCGGTCATGTTTGCGGTGGCTTTGTCGGTCACCTTGGCCGACGGGGTCACCACCGCGCCAGCATCTACCTCGACAGTCACTGGCACTTCGACGCCGATCAGGGCGGCATTGCCTGCACCCAATGCAGTCACGGTGTAGGTCACCTTCTCGGTGCCGGTGTTCGACACCGTCGGCTTGTCCGCCACCAAGGCCAGATCAACCAGGGTCGAGGCGGCGGGCGGCGTCACCGGCGTGCTCGGATCTTGGAAAACCGGCGTTCCCGCATCACCCCCGCCCCCGCCGCAAGCGGCCAGCATGCCCGCCAAGGCCAAGCTCAAACAAGCTTGCGCGCAGCGCTGGCCGTACTGCTTGAATCTATGTTTAATCATTTCTGCTTACTCCCGACACGCTCGCATCGACTCAATGCGGCATGCCTCAATAGTTTTAATGATGTTTAACGCACGGTTGCGCGATCGCTGACGACCTTGGGCGTCAGGAAGATCAGCAACTCGGTCTTTATCGACGAGCGCGACTTGGTCTTGAACAGATTGCCCAAATAGGGCACATCACCGAGGAAAGGCACCTTGGAGATGTCATCACGCTCATCCTGGGTGAAGATGCCGCCGATCACCACGGTGCCGCCGTTTTCCACCAAGACCGTCGTCTGCACATGTTTGGTGTTGATGGCAAAACCCTGCGGCGTCAGCGTGCCGCGGCTGTCTTTGTTGATGTCCACGCTCAGGATCACATTGCCTTCCGGCGTGATTTGCGGCGTCACTTCCAACTTCAAATTGGCCTTGCGGAACTGGATGGAGGTGGCGCCACTGGCGGTGGCGACCTGGTAGGGCAATTCCTCGCCCTGCTCAATCAAGGCCTTGACCTGATCGGCGGTGATCACTCGCGGGCTGGAGATGATCTTGCCCTTGCCGTCAGATTCCAGGGCCGACAACTCAAGGTTCAAGAATCGGTTGGCGGTGGCACTGAACAGCGACAGCGCAAAGTTGGCCGCGGTGGCGCCGCCGAAGGCATCGGAGGACACATTGGCCGGCAAGTTGACAAACTGAGTGTTGGCGAAATTGTTCTCATTGGTTTGCTTGGTGCTGAAGCCAACGCCGTTGTAGTTGCCGCCGGCCACCACATATTGGTTGCCGCCGACATTGCGGCCCGGTATGCCGCCTTGCTGCCCGCGCAAATCATTGAAACCCAGCTTGACGCCCAAGGAGCGGCCGAACTTATCGTCGGCCTCGACAATGCGGGCCTCGATCAAGACTTGGCGCACAGGAATATCGATCTTGGCGATCAAGGCCTGAACCTCTTCCAGCTTGGACGGAATATCGGTCACAAACAGCTGGTTGGTGCGCGACTCGAACATCACACTGCCCCGCGGTGACAGGATGCGCGAGCTGTTTTGCCCACCGGCTCCGCCGCCGCCACCACCGCTGCCGTTTTGCCCATTCAAGCCCTTGGCCACTTCCTCGGCCTTGGTGTAGTTGAGCTGAATCGCTTGGGTGCGGACCGGCTCCAAGAGCGAGATCTGCGCGCGCGACTCCAGATCAAGTTTTTCTTTGGCCGCCAACTCGTCCTTGGGAGCAATCCACAAGACATTGCCGGACTTGCGCAGGCCCAGGCCCTTGGCTTGCATGATGATGTCCAGCGCCTGGTCCCAGGGCACATCCTTCAGGCGCAAGGTCACATTGCCGGTCACCGAATCGCTGGTGACCACGTTGAAATTGGTGAAGTCAGCGATCACCTGCAACAAGGCGCGCACTTCAATGTTCTGGAAATTCAAGGACAGCTTGTCGCCGGCAAAACCCGGCCCGGTGGTCAGCTTGTTTGGATCAAGTTTTTGCGGCCGGACCTCAAGCACAAACTGGTTGTCACTTTGATACGCGCTGTGCTCCCAAGCACCCTTGGGCTCAACCACCATGCGCACGCGGTCACCCACTTGCGAGGTCGAAATGGTCTGCACCGGGCTGCCAAAGTCGGACACATCGAGCCTGCGCCGCAGGTTCTCCGGGAGGCTGGAACGCAAGAACTCGACCACCAGGTTCTGGCCCTGATGCTGAATGTCGACCCCGACCTGATTACTGGGCAGGTTGACCACGATGCGGCCGGCATTGTCTTGCCCGCGGCGGAAGTCGATATCGCGCAGCAGCTGTGTTTCTGAATTCAAACTGGCCGCAAAGTGCAGAGGCTCGCCGGGGTTTTTAGCCACAACGGGGGACGATTCCAGAATCAGCAGCAGCGCGTTGTCTTGCAGCTCGGCGCGATAGCCCGAGGGTTGGCGCAGGTTCAGCACCACGCGGGTTCGGTCACCCGCCTGGGCGACATTGGCGGAACGCAGATTGCCCTGGTTCACTTCCACCAAATTGCGCCCGATCCCGTTCACCACGCCGGGCAGATCGATCGCAATGCGGGGCGGCGTTTGCACGGTGAAGCCCTTGGGCAACTCGGTCAGGGGCTGCGACATCTCGATGCGCACCACTTCAACGCCGGCTTGCTGGACGCTATTGATGGACCTGATGCTGGTTTGAGTTTGAGCTTGAGCCTGGGCTTGCGCCGACATCAACATGCCCAGTGACAGGAGCAGCCCTATTCCAAACTTCCCCACTGTTCCCACCTCGCGCCAATGGCCCATGCCGAAAGTCTCCTGCTGCAAATTTTTCATCGTCCCTGCTCCTGAAGCTGGAGGGTACTTGTGCGTTCTACCCATTCACCGGCGGCATCCTGAACAACTTCCCGCAGGGTGATATCGGTTTCTGAAATCTTCGTCACCCGGCCAAAATTCAGGCCCAGGTGCTCACCATTTTTTACCCTATACAGCAAGTTGTCAGCGCGCAGCAGCGCGTAGCGCTGACCCTGCCGCATCATGCTGCCGACCATGGACAGGCTGTCGAGCGGATAACTCTCCAGCGGCTCGCGGCGTCGATTCATCTCGGCGCTGAGCAAGGAGTTTGGCAAAGCCGACTCTTGCTTGATCGCGACGCTGAGCTTTTGGGCGCTGTAGGGGTCGACACCGGCCGAGGCCTCATAGGGTTGGGGCAAAAACTTCTTGGGCGGCACCAGCGGCCTGATGGTCGGCTTGGCCTCGCGCTTTTGCTGCTCCATCCACTGGTTCAACTCGTCCATATCGGCCGAACAGGCCACCAGCAAACTGCCCAGCAGCAAGCAGGCAATCAGACGCGCCCTCATTTTTTCGCTCCCGCCGCGGCCTTGGCCGCTGTCTTCTTCTGATCAGCCACCTCCACCGCGTCCAGATAGCGATAGGTGCGTGCGGTGGCTTCCATGCTCAGATTGCCGCTGGCCGCATCTTTGCCGGTGGGCGCCAGCACATTCAAATTGTGCAAGGTGACGATGCGCGACAAATTGGAAACATCGGCCGCAAAAGCGCCAATATCGTGATACCGGCCCGACACGCGCAGCGCAATCGGCAGCTCGGCGTAATAGTCTTTGACCACCACCTGGCCCGGACGGAACAATTCAAACTGCAAACCCCGGCCAATGCCGGCCTGGTTGATATCGGACAGCAAGGCGTCCATTTCGGCTTTGCCGGGCAATTGCTTTTCCAGCTGGGTCACATATTCCTCGACCTGGCTTTTTTGCTTGCGCAGTTCGGGCAGATTGACCGCTTGGCCGAGCTTGCTTTGGTAATCCTGCTTGAGCACAGGCTCGCGCTCGCGCTCGGCGTCGAGTGCGGCCTGCACATCGGCCAGCATGAACCCCCAGCCCAGCACCATCACCAGCCGCGCCACCGCCGAAAAAGCCGCCAGCTTGGGCCCCCAGGGCCATTGGCCGGGTTCATTTGAATTGAGGCCGCGGAACTGGTCGGCCACGCCCTCGAACCAGACCCCTGGTTCAAATTTGATCGATATCGCCTTGGTCGCCATGCTTACCTTCAGGACTGGTTGGACGCGAGCGGGCGCGCGGGAGCCGCCGCGGCAGCAGGCCCGGACGCAGCTGCGCCCGGTTTGCCTACCGCTTCACGGCTGGGTTCCTTGATCGAGACCCGCATCGAGAAGTCATACAGGCGCTTTTGGTCGCGACTATTGGTGCTCAAATTCGCTACCTTGATTTCGACCAGCTCGGGCCGGTCCAGCCATTCGGAGTTGCGCGAGGTATTGCGCAAAAACTCCGAAACTCGCTCATTGGTTTGTGCAATACCGCTGATGGTGACGACCTTGTCGGCCTGCCGAATCGAGGTCAGATAGACCCCTTCCGGCGTGTGCCGCGCCAACTCATTCAACAATTGCACCGGCGTATTGCGATCCGTCTGCAAATCCTCAACCGCGCGCTGGCGCGACTTCAGCGATTCAATTTCGGCCCGCAGATTGGCAATATCCTTGATCTGATCATCCAGCCGACCGATCTCCATCGACAGATATTGATTGCGCCGCTGCTGCTCCGAGGTCAGATGTTGCACCAACATATAGGCCGCGGCCACGATGGCGGCGCCCGCCGCTGCTGCCAAACCCAGACCGACAAAGAAAGCGGTCTTGCGTCGTTTGCGCTTTTCTTCGCGGTAGGGCAGTAGATTGATCAGGATCACTGGAAAAACCTCCGCATCGCCAAGCCGCAAGCCGTCAGGTAAGCCGGCGCCTCACGCCGCAATTTAGGCTCACGAATCGATGCGCCCAGGGCCATATTCTCAAACGGGTTCACCACCATGCAAGCAAACCCGGTCAACTCGGTCACACGCTCTTTCAGGCCGGCCAGCGTGGCGGTGCCGCCGGCCAACATCACGTAATGCACTTTGTGGTGCGGCGTGCTGGTGAAGAAATACTGCAGGGCGCGACCAATCTCTTGCGACAAGCTGTCGACAAAAGGATTCAGCACGGCGGTCGGAAAATCCTCGGGCAAGTCATTGCTGAGTTTCTTTTGCTCGGCCTCCTCGAAGGAAAAACCGTATTGCCGCGAGATTAGCTGGGTCAGCTGCGAGCCGCCGAAGGCCTGGTCGCGGTCATAGAGCATTTCATCGTCGCGCAAGACCTTCAAACTGGTGGTGTCGGCGCCGATCTCGAACAAGGCCACCAAGGCATCCTTGCCCTCGTTGGGCAGATTGGCAATCAAGCGGCCCATCGCCATGCGCGAGGCATGCGACTCGATGTCCAGAATCACCGGGCGCAGGCCCGCCGCTTCGGCCAAACCTTGACGGTCTTGCACGCGGTCCTTGCGCGACGCCGCGATCAGCACCTCGACATCACCGACCGAGGTGGGGCTGGGTCCGATCACGCAAAAGTCCAGGCTGACCTCATCGAGCGAGAACGGGATGTACTGGTTGGCTTCGGCCTCAACCTGAATCTCCAATTCTTCATCGCGCAGGCCGGCGGGCAACATGATCTTTTTGGTGATGACGGCCGACTGGGGCATGGCCAGCACCGCATCGCGGGTCTTGCTGCCGCTGCGCGCCACCACCCGGCGCACCGCATCGGCCACCTCGTCAAACTTCTCAATTTGGCCGTCGGTGATCCAGCCTTTTTCGAACGGCTCGGTCGCAAAACGCTCCAGCACCATCTCACCGCTGGCGTTCTGCCCCAACTCGACCAATTTGACACTGGAGGAACTGATGTCCAAACCAATCATGGGCGCATGCTTGCGACCCATCAATACGTCAAGTATTCCCACGACGTGAATCCCCCAACGTTTATCGCCGGACTATGTAATAAGTTAGCTATTTGAATGCTAGCAGCAAAGACCATGAGCCCCTACGGAATCAAGGTCACAGCAAGTAACGCCACGTTGCGAAACATACACGGCTTGGGCGCCTGTCTAAGCCTCGAAAAAGCCGGGGAAACCAGCAGAAAAGCCAAACAGCCCGAAACACGCCATTTTGCGGCGCGACCTCGGAACCAAGCGGGCGGGCTTTCTATAATCCGCCCACCCCACCCGGAGGCCCATGAGCGAAGCCAAAAAGAAAGCCCCTCGAACTGCCAAGTCCGAGACCCCGCCCGAACACCACCGCACTGCCATGTCCGTCCTGGGGCGCAGCGTCTCGTGGCTGATCGGCCTGATGCTGGCCGGCGCGTTTTCAGTGCTACTGCTGATCGCGCTGGCGCTCGCGATGGCCTACCCCAACCTGCCCGATATCAGCGGCCTGACCGACTACCGGCCCAAGTTGCCGATGCGGGTCTTGTCCGCCGACGGGGTCTTGCTGGGTGAATTTGGCGAAGAGCGGCGCAACTTCCTGCCCATCAAGGAAATCCCCAAGCGCATGCAGGATGCCGTCTTGGCGATCGAGGATGCGCGCTTTTATCAGCATGGAGGCGTTGACTATCTGGGCGTGATCCGTGCGGGCCTGGCCAACTTCGGCGAGTCGCGCAGCCAAGGCGCCTCGACCATCACGATGCAGGTGGCGCGCAACTTCTATCTGTCGACCGAGAAGACGCTGACGCGCAAGATCTACGAGATCTTGCTGGCCTTGAAGATTGAGAACGCGCTCAGCAAGGACGAGATTCTCGAGATCTATATGAACCAGATCTTTCTGGGTCACCGCGCCTATGGCTTTGCGGCGGCCAGCGAGGTCTATTTTGGCAAGCCGCTTGGCGAAATTTCGGTCGCCGAGGCCGCGATGCTGGCCGGTCTGCCGAAGGCGCCGTCGGCCTATAACCCGATCAGCAATTTGCGTCGCGCCACCATCCGCCAGCAATACATCATCGAGCGCATGCTGGAAAACGGCTTCATCACCGAGGAGCAGCGCGACGCCGCCAAGGCCGAAAAACTGGTATTCCGCCCGCCGGTCGAGTCGCCCCAACATGCCGAGTATGTGGCCGAGGCGGCGCGGCTCCTGATGTTCAACCAGTACGGCGAAGAGGCCTACACGCGCGGCTTGAATGTCTACCTGACCGTGCGCTCCGAGGAGCAGACCGTCGCCTACCGCGCGTTGCGGCGCGGCATCATGGACTTTGAGCGGCGCCAGGTCTATCGCGGCCCGGAGGCCTATGTGGACCTGCCCAGCGACCCCAAGGCGCTGGATGTGCGCATCGCCGAGGCCTTGGCCGATCACCCCGCCAATGACGAATTGCTGGCTGCCGTGGTGCTTGCGGCCGATCCGCGCAAGGTGGTGGCGGCTTTGCAAAGCGGCGAAACCCTGACCCTGAGCGGTGAAGGCCTGAAGCCGGCCACCTCAGGCCTGAGTGACAAGGGCAACCCCAAGACCCGCATCCGTCGCGGTGCCGTCATCCGTGTCATCAAGTCAAGCAAGGCCGGCAAGGACGAATGGACCATCACGCAACTGCCCGAGGTCGAGGGCGCCTTCATCGCGATGGACCCGCGCGACGGGCGCATCCGCGCCATGGTCGGCGGCTTCGACTATGCGAAGAACAAGTTCAACCACGTGACGCAGGCTTGGCGCCAGCCGGGTTCCAGCTTCAAGCCCTTTATTTATTCGGCGGCGCTCGAAAAAGGCTTTACCCCCAGCACCATCGTCAATGACGCGCCGCTGTTCTTCAGCGCCTCCAGCACCGGCAGCCAGCCCTGGGAGCCGAAGAACTACGACGGCACTTTTGAAGGCGCCATGCCGCTGCGCCGGGCACTGGCCCGATCGAAAAATATGGTCTCGATCCGCGTGCTCAATTCGGTCGGCGTGGGCTTTGCCCAGCAATGGCTGACGCGCTTTGGTTTTGACGCCGAAAAGCACCCGGCCTATCTGACCATGGCGCTGGGCGCTGGCTCGGTCACGCCGATGCAAATGGCGCAGGGCTATGCAGTGTTTGCCAACGGCGGTCACAGGCTCAACCCCCAGCTGATCGCCAAGCTGACCGACAACAAGGGCCGCGTGTTGTATGAAGCGCAGCCCATCCAGCTGGGCGAGGATTCCCGCACCATCGAGGCCAGAAACGCCTTCTTGATGACCAGCCTGCTGCAAGAGGTGACGCGCAGCGGCACGGCGGCCAAGGCCCAGGCGCAGCTGAAGCGGCCGGACATTTACGGCAAAACCGGCACCACCAATGACTCGATGGACGCCTGGTTTGCCGGCTACCAAAAAGAGGTGGTGGCGGTGGTCTGGATTGGTTACGACCAGCCGCGCAAACTGGGCGACCGCGAAACCGGCGGCGGCTTGGCGCTGCCGATCTGGATCGAGTACATGGGTTTTGCGCTGCGCGGCGTGGCCGTCTCGGAACCCTCGGCACCCGAAGGTGTGCTGAACATCAACGGCGAATGGTATTTCGACGAGTTCAGCGGCAAGGACGGCGTGCCCTCACTCAGCGACGATGAAGCTCATCTGCCCAAGGCCGCGGGCGAGGATGAGAAGAAAAGCATTCTCGACCTGTTCAAGCGCTGAAGCTGAGCGGTTTGCCGCCCTGGGCACTGACTTGGGTGGACAGCTCGGCGAGAAATTCGGCGCCGGTTTTGGTGTCCAGCCACAGCCCGTCCACATAGCGGAAGTGGAAGCCACCCGCCTTTGCGGCCAGCCACAGCTCTTGCAGGGGTGCCTGGGTGTTGATGATGATCTTGCTGCCGCCGGCCAGGCTCAGCTCCAGCAGGCCGCCGCTGCGGTGGCTGTCGATATCGATGATGTCGGCGTCCAGCCAGGCGTCAACCTTGGCTTCGATCAGATCCAGCATCGCCCGTGTTTTGGCGAGGTATTCGGCGTCGGTGAGTGGGGTGGCAGCTGACATGGGCGATAAACTTCCGCAATGATGATGATGAAAACATTCAAGATGCGGCTCAGTGTATGCCCGTCAACCCATGCCCATGCTCATGCGCGGACCTCGGCGCTGCTGGCGCTGATCATTGGCTTGGCCGGCTGCGGGCAAAAAGGCCCGCTGCGACTGGCCGAGCCAATTCCTGCGGCAGCGGCAGCGTCCAACCCAAGCCGCTAGGCGTTCGCCTCGTGGCAGGCGACCGCCACGCCCTTGAACTGACGCATCAGCGGGCGCTCGACCTTGCAACGCTCGGTCGCCAGCGGGCAGCGCGGGTGAAAGCTGCAACCGCTGGGCGGATTCAGCGGGTTCGGCACCTCGCCTTGCACCGGCGTGCGGGCTCGACCCGTCATATGAATGTCGGGAATCGCATCCAGCAACATGCGCGTGTAAGGGTGGCGCGGGCGGGCGAACAGCTCAGCCTTGTCAGCGAGCTCGACCAGGCGGCCCAAATACATCACGCCGACTTGATCGGCCACATGCCGCACCACCGCCAGGTTGTGCGAGATGAAGAGGTAGGTCAGCCCATTGCTGCGCTGCAAGTCCTTCATGATATTGAGCACCTGCGCCTGCACCGACACATCCAGCGCCGAGGTCGGCTCATCGCAGACCAGGAACTCGGGCTCGGTCGCCAAGGCGCGCGCAATCGAGATGCGCTGCCGCTGGCCGCCCGAGAATTGGTGCGGAAACTTCTCGCGGTCCAGCGGCGACAAGCCGACCGAGCTCAACAGTTCGCCAACACGCGCCCGTTGCGCCTCCAGCCCGCTCACCAGACCATGCTCACGCAGCGGCTCGGCGACGATGTCCTGCACCTTCCAGCGCGGGTTCAAGGACGCATAGGGGTCCTGAAAAATCATCTGCATGCGCCGCCGCAAGGCCAGCGCGCCACTTGATGCCAGCGTCTTGGCGGTGTCGACGCCATCAAAATTCACGCTGCCGCGGGTCGGCTCATACAAGCCCACCAGCAGCCGCGCCACCGTGCTCTTGCCGCAGCCGGATTCGCCCACCAGCGCCAACGTCTTGCCCCGCTCGATGCTGAAGCTGACGCCGTCCACCGCATGCACAAACTGCCTGGGCTTGCGCTCGATCACCCGGTTCAACCAGGGCGGCGAGACATCGAAAATCTTCGCAAGGTCTTTGACTTCCACCAAGGGCTTGTTGCTCATTGCGCAGCCTCCTGATTCACCGCATGCAACCAGCAGGCTGCGCGGGTGGCGCCGACCTCGACCAGCTCCGGTCGTTCGACCCGGCAACGCTCGAACACCTGCGGGCAACGCGGGTTGTAGGCGCAGCCCGCGGGAATAGCGTTCAAGCGCGGCATCGCGCCGTCGATTTGCAGCAGGCGCTCGCGGTCCTCATCCATGGCGGGAATGGCGCCCATCAAACCGGCCGTGTAAGGGTGGGCCGGCCGATGAATGACGCTGTGCACCGGCCCGATCTCGGCCACCCGACCGGCATAGAGCACGGCCACGCGGTCGCAGGTTTCGGCGATCACGCCCATATCGTGTGTGACCAGCATCACCGCCGCGCCCTGCTCTTTGCAGATGCTTTTGAGCAAGGCAATGATCTGCGCCTGGATGGACACATCGAGCGCCGTGGTTGGCTCATCCGCGACGATCAGCTTTGGGCTGCCGGCCAGGGCCAACGCGATCACCACGCGCTGGCGCATGCCGCCGGAGAACTGGTGCGGGTATTGATCAATGCGCGCCTCGGCGGCCGGAATGCCGGTCTGCTCCAGCAACTCGATCGCTCGCTTGCGGGCTTGCGCCTGGCTCAGGTTCAGGTGGGTGGTGATGGTCTCGATCAACTGCCGCCCGACCGTGTAGAGCGGATTCAGCGAGGTCAGCGGGTCCTGAAAAATCGCACCGATCTGGCGGCCCCGGATCTTGCGCATCTCGTCATAGGGCAGGTTGTCGATGCGGCGGCCTTCGAGCAGGATTTCACCGCCGGCGATACGCCCCGGCGGATCGAGCAGGCCGATGATGGCCGCGCCGGTCAGCGATTTGCCGGCGCCGGACTCGCCCACCACGCCGAGGATTTCACCCGGCGCGATGTCGAAATTGATGTCGTCCAGCGCCAGCAAGGTGCCGTGGCGGGTCGGGAATTCAACCCGCAGATGGCGGACTTCTAAAAGAGCTTGGGTCATGGAAAAAGAACTTTTTAGCGAAGGCGGGGGTTGAGCGCGTCGCGCAGCCAGTCACCCAGCAGGTTCACGCTCAAGGCGATCAGCACCAGCATGACGCCGGGCCAGATCGTGATCCACCACTCACCGGAGAAAAGGAAGTCATTGCCGACACGGATCAAGGTGCCCAGCGAGGGGCTGGTCGGCGGCACACCGACGCCCAAAAAGGACAGCGTAGCCTCGGTGATGATGGCGGCTGCCACCTGAATCGTGGCCAGCACCAGCACCGGCCCCAAGACATTGGGCAGCACATGGCGGCGCATGATGCGCCCCGGGGCTACGCCGATGACGCGGGCGGCCTGCACATATTCCTTGTTGCGCTCCACCATGGTGGTGCCGCGCACGGTGCGCGCGTATTGCACCCAGCCGGTCAGCGAGATCGCCAGGATCAAGACCAGAAAGGCCAGGCTGTCATGGGCGTTCGGGAACATGGCGCGACCGACGCCGTCGATCAACAAGGCGATCAGAATCGACGGGAACGACAGCATCACATCGCAGATGCGCATGATGAAAGCGTCGATCTTGCCGCCGACAAAGCCGGACAGCAGGCCCAGCCCGACGCCTATCGTCATCGACAGCAGCACCGAGGCGAAACCGACGAACAGCGAGATGCGCGCGCCATACATCAGGGCCGACAGCAGATCGCGGCCCTGGTCATCGGTGCCGAGCAGGTATTTGCTGCTGCCGCCCTCCATCCAGGCCGGCGGCAGGCGGGCGTCCATCAGCTCCAGCGAGGCCAGATCAAAGGGGTTGTGCGGCGCAATCAGCTCGGCAAACAAGGCGCAGAAAATACAGATGAAGGCGATCACGGCCGCCAGCATCGCGACCTTGGATGAGCGAAAAGAATGCCAGACATCGCCGGCAAAGAAGCGGCTCAGCGCGCCGGGCGCAGCGGGTGAAGAAAGAGAACTCATGCGGGGAGGAACTCGGCAGACGGACAGGTTTCGGAGGGAGACATCAATGCGCCTTGCCTTCGACACGCAAACGCGGGTCGACCGCGAAATAGAGCAGGTCAACCAAGAGATTGATGGTCACAAAGATGAAGGAAATCAAGCACAGATAGGCGGCCATCACCGGGATGTCGGCGAACTGCACCGCTTGAATGAACAAGAGGCCCATGCCCGGCCACTGGAACACCGTCTCGGTAATGATGGCGAAGGCGATCAAGGAGCCGAGCTGCAAGCCGGTGATGGTGATTACCGGCACCAGGGTGTTCTTCAAGGCATGGCCGAAGTAGACGGTGCGGTTGCTCAAACCGCGCGCACGAGCAAACTTGATGTAGTCGGTGCGCAGCACCTCCAGCATTTCGGAGCGCACCAGACGCATGATCAAGGTCAGCTGAAACACCGACAAGGTGATCGCAGGCAACAACACATGGCGCAGACCATCCGCCGTCAACAGGCCGGTGGTCCAGCTGCCGAAGGCCATCACATCGCCGCGCCCGAAGCTGGGCAGCCATTTCAGCCAGACCGCAAACACCAGAATCAGCAAGATGCCGATCAAGAAGACCGGCAGCGACACGCCCAGCAGCGAAAACATCATCAGCAGCTGCGAGCTCGCCCGGCCGCGCCGCAGCGCCGCATATACACCGAGCGGTATGCCAAAGCCCAGCGCAATCATCCCAGCCACCATCGACAGCTCCAAGGTCGCCGGAAAGCGCTCGACGATCAAGCTGGAGACCTTGCGGCCTTGGCGCAGGCTGAGCCCGAACTCGCCCTGCACCGCATTGCCGATGAAGCGGGCGAACTGCACCGGGAACGGCGCGTCCAGGCCGAGGTCTTTGCGCAAGGCAATGCGCTGTTCCTCGGTCGCGTCCTGGCCGAGCAAATTGGTCACCGGGTCGCCGACATATTGGAACAACATGAAGGCAATGAAGGCCACCGTCAGCATCACGATGATGGCTTGAACAAGGCGTCTGAGAATGAAAACTAGCATGTGCTGGAGGGCTTCACTTTGGCTGCCGGACGAACGACGCAGGGCGCCGGCAACCAGAAAACAGAATTTGGATTGAACGGACCAAGGCCCGTCAGGAAAGCTGCGACATCATGGCCAAGAGCTTGCCGCGCCACAAACGGGTAAGCCCCTAGCGGAGCTGTTGACGCACCGTGGCAGGGTTCAGAGCTGCAGGCTTCCGCCCAGGGTTCGTTGCATCGAATCAAGCAGCAAGATGCTGCCGTAGCAGGCCTCGGCACGGCTGCCGGTGTTGTCCCCGTCCGTCATCATGGCCATCGAGGTCAAGGTGCCGGGTTCTTCACCGAAGGCCTTTTGAAAGTCGGCCCGCACATCGCGCCGCAGGCGCTGCCAACTACCCAAGCCCTGCTCGCCTGAACCGACGACGATCTTGCGGATGCGGTCACTGCGCGAGCTGATGATGACGGTTTCGGGCGCGGCACTGGCATCCCAGACATACATCAGGGTGGCGAATGGCGGGGCCTCGCCGGTCAAGGTCTCCACCAACTCGAACTGCATTCGGTTGCGCATTGACAGCTTGCTTGCGTCACCGTCAAAACCCAGCAGCAGGCGCGCCGGCGCATCATCGGTGTCTGCGTCGGCGACCGTGGCGCGCTTCTCCAGCTGGTGTATCCACCAGTCAAATTGCAGCGCATCGACCTGCTCCGGCGCAATCTTCAGCGGCCGACGCCACAGGCTGACCGACTGCGCGGCCTTGGCCAGCACGCAGTCTCGCCCGGCGCGGCGCGCAAAAGCGTACTGCGTCTTTTGCTTGCCCGGCAACTCACGCGCCGACCATTCGACCAAGCTGCTCGGCATCTTGTCCGGGGAGTCGGGTTTTGGCGTCGGTGAAGCGCAGCCAAACAGCAGGCCGAGCAAGCCCAGCGAGACAGCGAGCTGCGCCATGGAGCGTGGCAAAAAAACGGTTTTCAGAGGCATCGCCCCAGTATACGGAGGCCCAAGGTGGTCTGACTTGGCGGCCAAAATGCAAACGGGCCGCAGCGCGGCCCGTTTACTCTTCAAGCAGGCGCGCTTACATCAAGCGCGCGGCTGCTGCATCGGTCAGAAGCGATGGCGCAAGCCAACCGCAAAGCTGTTCGAATCGGTGCCAGCGCTGGTGGTCACACCGCCCAGGAAACCCGCTTGACCTGGTGCCATTTGACCCAAGCCCTTGTTGTCGAAGTGCGTCAACACCACGTTCAAGTCGGTCCGCTTGGAGAATGAGTAGGTGTAAGCGGCGCCATACGACTGGGTGTCGGCGTCAAACTTGGTCTTGTCGTCCAGCGTCGAATAAGCGACATAGAAAGTGTTGGCGCCCATCGTCATCTTGTAGCCGATATGCATCAGCACGGAGTCTTGCCTGAAGGCATTGATGAAGGCGTTTGACACCAGTCCAGCAAATGGAGCTGTTTGGGGGCTGGCCAACAGCGATGTACGGATGCTGCCCAAACCAGAAGGATTCTCATCCTCGGCCGTGATGTACATCGCACTCACCTTGCCCGGGCCAAGCGCCGCCGAGCCACCGACGACAAGATTCTTCAGTGATTTTTGGCCGTTCTCGTTTTCTTTCTCCTGGTAGCCGAAGCCAACCGTGAAGGCGTCCGAGCGGTAGTAGCTCATCAAACCCATGAAATGCCCTTGGGTTGTGGAACCTTCGCCGGCGGCCACCATCGCGGCTGCCGTGAAGCCACCCTTTTGAATGCCGTACTGCACCGAATTGCTTTGGCGAATGTCGATGGCGGACGGGAAGCTCGCGATCTGACCCGCAGCCAAGCTGGACTGCGTTTGCATGATGTCAAACTCAGCCTGCATCAAATAGGCCGGCGTGTACTGACGCCCTGCGGACACGGCACCCACCGGCGTCACCAGGCGAACATAGGCTTGGCGATCCCAGAAATTATTACCCACGTTGACGCCAAAACCGGCGCCAATCTGAGCGGCAACGCCAGTCACAATCGGCTGCAACTGGGCCGGCAGACCAAGCAAGGTGGCCTTGCTCATGCGGTCAGGCAGTTGCGAACCGGTGACCGGGCGGCTGCTGGTGGCGCCGCTGTCGGCCTCCAAGCGATTCTCAAGCGTGAAGCCGGCGCTGAAGCCGCCACCCAGATCCTCGGTCCCACGCACACCCAAGCGCGAGCCGTCCATGATGCCGCTGACCACCTGCGTCACATTGCCGCCGCGAATACCGGAGGTGTAGGTCACGCCCGCATCAACAATGCCGTACAAGGTCACGCTGCTGGTTTGCGCCCAAGCGGCGGAAGTGCTGGCGGCGAGCAGGCTCAGGGCGAGGTAGGACTTTTTCATGGGTGTCTCCTGTTATCAGATTCGAATGAATTGATTTTGAAGTATCCGCATATCGCTGAGGGGCCTGTGTTGCAGGCTTCCCACAGGCGCTAACCCTGTCACCTCGGCGACCCTGGGTGAAAAAGCAGACGAAAAAAAGCCGCCCGGAGGCGGCTTTTTTGCTGGTCAACGGGCCTAAAAACTCTAGGCCCATCAAACGCAGTGCTTAGAAGCTGTGACGCACGCCGACGTCGAAGCCACCGAAGCGGCCGCCAGCGACGGCAGCTGGGCTATTGCCGTTCATGCTGAACGTGGCACCAGCCTTGTTGTCGATGTAGGACACTGTTGTGTACAGCGCTGTACGCTTGGACAAATTGTGCACGTAGCCAGCTGCGAACTGCGAGGTATCGCCGCTGATCTTGGTGGAAGTGTCGCTGCTGTAGTCAGCAGCGGTGTAACCAGCCCAGACCAAGCCAGCGCCCAATGGAGCTGTCACGGACAGGTTGTAGATGTCCTGGCTGTGGATGCCAAACTCGGTGGTCGAGTAAGTTGCGAATGCCTTCATGAAACCGAAGTCATACGAACCACCCAAGCTCATCAGCTTGTACTTGGTGTTCACGCCGGACTCGGAATAAGCCGCACCGACGTTGAAGGCGCCGGCCTTGTAGCCAACCCGGCCACCGACGTCCTTGTTGATGGCGCTGGTGCCTTCGCCGGCGGAGACGTCCACCGAGCCGTAGAAACCACCCAAATTGCCAGGCAAGATGTAAGTGACTTGATTGTCGCGACGGCTCATGTCAACACCGCTGGAAAGTGCGCTGTACACATTGGTCGTAGCACCCAGACCGGTCGTTGCTGTTGGATCGAAATCTTCGATCTGCAGGCGCACGGAAGTCTTGAAACGACCCAGGCGAACTTCGCCCATGCTGTCGGAGATCAAGCTCACGGTAGCGCGACGGCTCCAGAAGCGAGTCGTGTCAGCACTGCCTGCGTCCACATTGACTTGGCTTTCCAACCAGAAGCCAGCCTTCAGGCCGCCGCCGAGGTCTTCAACGCCACGCACGCCGAAACGGCTGGTGCTACTGCCGCCGGATGCCAGGCTGTAAATGCTCTTGCCGTTGGTTTCGGTGTAACGCATGGCAGCGTCGAGCACGCCGAACAGGGTGACCGACGATTGAGCAGCAGCGACGCCAGCGAACGAGCCGAGTACGGCCAAAGCAACAATAGATTTCTTCATTCGATACTCCTAAGTGTTCAAAAAGGGCCGATCTGCAAACACCAACTTAGCGCTCGCCGGACCCACTCCCTTCATCGGAAGTTGCCGTATTGCACCAGATGAATGGCGTTTTTCGACGACAGGCACGAGAAAACTAGGGTTTGCGTTGTTGACGGACAACAAAAAAGAGGCAACACAGGATCGTCATATTCGCGACCACCCAGTGCGCAGGTCCTAAACTGCGGCGCTTGCAGACGAAAACAAACCAAGCCATGAGCACCCGTCCACCCCTTTCGAGGCTCGATGCCCTACTCGCCAATGTCGACCATGGCCTGCGGGTGGTGTTCGGCTCAACGAAGGGCGCGCGGCCGTCGCCGGCGCTGACCTTGGCGACGCCGAGCGATTTGTCGCCGCAAGAAGCGCGGCTGGCCGGCGCGCTGATGCGGGTCAATCATGTCGGTGAAATTTGCGCCCAGGCGCTCTATCAGTCTCAGGCGCTGCTGACCCGCAATCCGGTGCTCCGCACTCACTTCGCCCACGCAGCCAAAGAGGAGCTGGATCATCTGGCCTGGACCCAGCAGCGCATCAGCGAACTCGGCAGCCACACCAGTTACCTCAATCCCATTTGGTATGGCGGGGCTTTTGCCATCGGCAGCTTGGCGGGCCTGGCGGGCGACAGCATCAGCCTGGGTTTTGTGGTCGAGACCGAGCGGCAAGTGGAGCAGCATCTGGCGACCCATTTGGATCAACTGCCGGCGGGCGACCTCCACTCGCGCAGCATCGTGGCGCAAATGAAGGTTGAGGAGGCCCGCCATGCCGAAGAAGCCACGGCGGCAGGCGCTCAGCCGCTACCGGCAGCCGTCAAAGGCTTGATGCGCGGGGCCGCTCGGGTGATGACCCGCACCGCCCATTACGTCTAAGGCCTCCTTCAGCCCTCGATCAGCTCGACCGACGTCGTCATCAAGGCGGTCTTGCCCAGCATGATGCTGGCCGAGCAGTATTTCTCGTGCGACAGCGCCACGGCCCGTTCAACCACGTCTTGTTTGAGCCCGCGCCCGGTCACCACAAAGTGCATATGAATCGCGGTGAACACCTTGGGCTCGGTCTGGGCTCGCTCGGCGGTCAGCTTGACTTGACAGCCGCGCACGTCGTGACGCCCACGCTTCAAAATCAGCACCACGTCGTAGGCCGTGCAACCGCCGGTGCCGGCCAGCACTGTTTCCATCGGCCGGGGAGCCAAGTTGCGCCCACCCCCGTCAGGCGCGCCGTCCATGGTCAGGAGGTGGCCGCTACCGGTTTCGGCCACAAAAGCCATGCCGTCCACACCCATCCAATTGATCGTGCATTCCATAAAACTCTCCAATTGATGCCGCCCCATGGGCGACTTTTTTTCACGGGACGCCAAGTATTCACAAGGAAATATTGCAGCGCAGCATAACTTGGCGCTAGAATAAACCCAAGCGAACACGGTAAGTGGTCTGCAACAGGTCTCACAAAAGACCTGCACCCTTGGCACTTACTTCGCACCGATTGTCTCCTCCACCGCCTCCATGGTGGATTCAGCCCGAGCTTGCAAAAGCTTGGGCTTTTTTTTGGCCAAATGGCGACGGCAAACGGCGCGGCGCCGGCTTGTGGTCGCTCGCTTATCATGCTGCACCGCAATAGACTGGCATCGGAACCCTCATGGCTGGCCCCTCCTCCGCAAAACCCCGAAGCAGCAAGACCGCCGCCCAGCCAGCCCTGCCGGCCTTGATTCCCAGCGACAACAGCTATTTGCAGCGCATTTTGAACGCACGCGTTTATGACGTCGCCGTTGAAACCTCGCTGACCGCGGCCAAAAATCTGTCAAAACGCATCGGCAACAAGGTCTTGCTGAAGCGCGAAGACGAACAGCCCGTGTTCAGCTTCAAGCTGCGCGGCGCCTACAACAAAATGGTCAACCTGAGCCCCGAGGCGCTGGCCAAGGGCGTGATCTGCGCCTCGGCCGGCAACCATGCCCAGGGCGTGGCCCTCTCGGCCAAGAAGCTCGGCTGCCGCGCCGTCATCGTGATGCCGGTGACGACACCCAAGGTCAAGATCGACGCCGTGCTGTCCTTCGGCGGCGAGGTCATTCTGCATGGTGACAGCTTCACCGATGCCTATGGCCGTGCGCTCGAGCTCGAGAAGGAACAAGGCCTGAGCTTTGTCCACCCCTTCGATGATCCCGATGTGATCGCCGGCCAGGGCACGGTGGCGATGGAAATTCTGCGCCAGCATCAAGGCCCCCTCGATGCGGTCTTCGTCGCCATCGGCGGCGGCGGGCTGATCTCAGGCGTGGCCGCCTACATCAAGGCGCTGCGCCCCGAGATCAAGGTCATCGGCGTGCAGACCAAGGACTCCGACGCGATGGTGCGCTCGGTGCGGGCCGGCAAGCGCATCACCTTGAGTGACGTCGGCCTGTTCTCCGACGGCACCGCCGTCAAGCTGGTGGGAGAGGAAACCTTCCGCATCACCCGCGAGTTGGTGGATGACTTTGTGCTGGTGGACACCGACGCCGTTTGCGCCGCCATCAAGGATGTCTTCGAGGACACCCGCAGCATCCTCGAGCCCGCCGGCGCCTTAGGCGTCGCGGCGATCAAGCAATATGCGGTCGAACATGGCTGCAAAGGCCAGACCTTTGTCGCCATCACTTGTGGCGCGAACATGAACTTCGACCGCCTGCGCTTTGTCGCCGAGCGCGCCGAGGTCGGCGAAAACCGCGAGGCCTTGTTCGCCATCACGATTCCGGAAGAACGCGGCAGCTTCAAGCGCTTTTGCGAATTGCTGGGACCGCGCAGCGTGACCGAATTCAATTACCGGATTTCGGACGCCGACAAGGCCCATGTCTTCGTCGGCATCGCCACCCAAAAGCGCGAAGAATCACTGAAGCTGGCCAAGACCTTCGCCAAAAATGGCTTCGAGACACTTGATTTGACCGACGACGAACTGGCCAAGCTGCATGTGCGTCATATGGTCGGCGGGCGCTCCGAGTTGGCCCGCAACGAGCGCCTGTATCGCTTCATCTTCCCGGAACGGCCGGGCGCCTTGATGCGCTTTTTGAGCTCGATGCACCCGGACTGGAACATCAGCCTGTTCCATTACCGCAATCAGGGCGCCGACTATGGCCGCATCCTGGTCGGCATTCAGGTGCCACGCGGCGACAGCGCCGCGCTGCGCGCCTTCCTGGATTCGCTCAACTACCCCTTCGTTGACGAGACCCACAACCCGGTCTACAAACTGTTCTTGGCTTGAGAATTGACGCAACCCCGACCGGGGCAAGTGCGGATGCGAAGGCCACCCGTCCGCACTCAAAATAGCCACCGTCCATTCGCCGCAGCCGCCTTTGTCGATGCCCATCCAACAATCCCTGATCAGCCCCACGGCAAACCCGGCGCTCGAGAAAGCCTTGCGTGAACGGGTCGATCGGCAGGCGGCAATTGCCGGTGGCCTGGGTGAGCTGGAACCCTTGGCCGTCCGGCTGGGCTTGATTCAACACAGCCTGACGCCACGTTTTCGGGACCCTACGCTGGCGGTCTTTGCCGCCGACCACGGCCTGGCGGTCGACGGCATTGGCAAGCAATGGCAGCGCAGCACCCGCGAGCAAGCCTTGATGGCACTGCAGAACCGTTTGCCGGTGTCCGTGTTTGCCCGCATGCAGGGTCTGCAACTGCTCTTGGTCGACTGCGGCATCGCGGAATCGCTGGCACCGCATGCCAAGCTGCTGGCGCGCAAGATCGCCCACGGCACGCGCAACTCGCGCGTCAGCCCCGCCATGAGCCTGGAGCAAGCTCATGCGGGTGTGCGCGTCGGCATGGAGATCGCTGATAAATTGGCCGGCAATGTCTTGGCCTGTGCCGGCATGGGGCAGGGTTCGGCCGAGAGCGCCTCGCTGGTATTGGCGCGTCTGATGGATTGCCCGGTGCGCGACTTTGTGGTGTCCGGCCCCGATATGCGCCAGGATGAGTTGGCCCATCTGCTCACCGTTTTGCAAGCAGCGCAGGCGCGCCACCGCGATGTCAGTGACCCGATGGAAGTCTTGGCCGCCTTCGGTGGCTTCGAGATCGCCGTGATGGTGGGTGCGATCTTGGTGGCCACCTCCAAGCGCAACTTGATCATCGTCGACGGCATGACCGCCTGCGCCGCCCTGAAGATTGCGGCCAAGATCGCGCCGCCGGTGACGGACTACGCGGTTTTTTGCCGCAGCCATGTGCACCGCGGCTTGGATGAAGCGCTGGCGGTGTTTCACGCCTCGGCCTTGCTGGAATTAGGCATGGACAGCGCCGACGGCACCGGCGCGGCCTTGGCTTGGCCGATGATACGCAGCGCTGCGGCGCTGCTGACGGATCTGCAGGACGCCGACGAGACCGAGGAGCGCGGGCCAACTACCCCCGGTAAAGAGGCCCTCGCATGAAGTCAGCCCCTTGAGCTGATCAACTCAACGCGCGGGCGGGCCGGCCGGATCGTTCAAGGGGACGGGCTGGCTTTGCACCGGTTGTTGTTGTTGCTGCTGAGGCGGCGGTGCATAAGAGCCCAACACCACCGGTGAGGCTTGAGCCGCTGGCAAGATGCCGGTGGCTGCGGCGGCCTGCGGCGCGATCTGCAGATTCATGCTGACGACACCCCCCTCACCCAAACTGGCCGAGCGCGCGTCAACGAACAGCAGCTGCAAATTCCCTTCCACCACGGCACCAACCCGCCCCGTGCGGGCAAGTCCGTCGACGGCGATCAAGGCCACGCCTTCGCCCGCCTGGCTAGCGCCGGCCCGCTTCGGCGCCACCACGCCCAGCAATTTGAAACGGCTCTCGGCGGCCGGCGCCGCCTCGGGGACCACGACCGCCGCTGCGCCGAACAAGCGCGTCAGGTCGGCCTGGCCCGCACGCTGCTCCAGCGCCGGTTGCGCCTGGCTTGGCACCTGCAAAGGCCGGGCCAGCAACTGGATCAGCCAGTAGCCACCACTGCAGGCGAGCAAACCCCACACCAAAAAAGCAATCATTCGTGCAAGCATGGGCAGATTATGATTCAAGCGCCGCGCGACTTGCGAGTTACGCTCTCGTCCGACCCCATCACGCCCCAACTACCTCACGTTCAAATGCCTATCCAAGCAACGTCGCCTTTAATTCGCCGCTCAGCTCTCCGCTTCGCTCCGCGAAAAAACCGCGGCTTCACCCTGATTGAATTGCTGGTTGTGCTGGTCATCATCGGGGTGCTGGCCGCCTTGGTCGTACCCAATGTGCTGGACCGTGCCGATGAGGCCCGCGTCACCGCTGCCCGCACCGACGTCAACAATCTGATGCAGGCCTTGAAGCTGTACAAGCTCGACAACCAGCGCTACCCCAGCTCCGAACAAGGCCTGGAAGCGCTGGTGCGCAAGCCCACCGCCGGCACGCCGCCGCCGAACTGGAAGCCCTATGTCGAGAAGCTGCCCGCCGATCCGTGGAAGCAGCCCTATCAATACGCCAACCCCGGCATCAAGGGCGAGATCGACGTCTACAGCTTTGGCGCCGACGGCCGCGCCGGTGGCGAAGGCAATGACGCCGATATCGGCTCCTGGCAGTAATTTCATGGGCCGTCGCGATGCCGATGGCGGTTTCACGCTGATCGAACTCCTGGTCGTGGTGGCGCTGATCGCGATCGCTACAGCCACGGTCAGCCTGTCTCTGCGCGACCCGGCCGCGGCTCAGTTGGAGCGCGAAGCGGAGCGCTTGACCGCCTTGTTTGAGACCGCCCGCGCCGAAAGCCGCGCCGCCGGTTTGCCGGTGCAATGGGCGCCGACCAAGAAGGACAGCGAGGACCACTTTCAGTTCGTCGGCCTGCCCAAACGCGTCAAGCTGCCGCAGCGCTGGTTGGGTGAACCGCTGGCGGTGCAGATTGCCGGCGCCAATGTCATCATTTTGGGACCGGAGCCGATGATTGGCGCGCAGCGCTTGCAGCTGAGCCTGGGCTCGCAGCAAATCACGCTGTCCACCGACGGCATGTCGGCCTTTGAAGTGAGCAATACCCCCGCCCCATGAAGACGCCGGTGCGTGGCTTCACCCTGATCGAGGTCTTGGTCGCGCTGGTGATCGTGGCCATCGCGTTGACGGCCGGCATCAAGGCCGCCGGCGCCTTGACGCTGAACGCCGGGCGCCTGCGCACCATCAGCGCCGCGCAATGGTGTGCAGAGAATCAGCTGACCGAACTGCGCCTGTCCAAACAATTCCCCAGCGTCGGCGACAGCGAGTTCAGCTGCGAGCAGTTTGGCGAAAGCTATAAAGGCCAGATCATCGTTCGCCCGACGCCGAACCCGAGCTTTCGCCGCGTCGACGCGGCCATTCGCGATGAGGCAGGCAATCAGCTGCTGTTGCTGTCCACCATCATGGGCCGCTACTGAGATGCGGCACCAGCGTGGTTTTACCTTGATCGAGGTCTTGGTCGCCCTGGTTGTGATGTCGACCATGGCCATGATGGCCTGGCGCGGGCTCGACGCCTTGATCAAAAGCCGTGAGATCGCGCAGACCAACCTGGACCAAAGCGCCCGCCTGCAGACCGTGCTGGCGCAATGGGAGCAGGATTTGCGCTCGATTCAAGACAGCGGCAGCGTCGAGGCGCTCAATTTCGACGGCGCCAGCCTGCGCCTGACCCGGCAACACCCGCAAGGCATACAGGTGGTCGCCTGGGTGGTGCGCGGCGGCGCGCTGAATCGCTGGGAGAGCAAGCCCGCGAAGACGCTGGGCGCCTTGGAAGACAGCTTTAAGCGCGGCGCCCAACTGCTGGCCCAAGACGCCGGCCAGCTGCGCGCTCTGGAGGGCGTGACGGGCTGGCAGCTCTACTGCTACCGGGGCAATAGCTGGAGCAATTGTCTGTCCAGCGGCGGCGAGGAGACGCCGCTGCAACCGGTGCCACCGGCATCGGCGGCTTCGGGCGCGGCAGCGCCGGACAAGCAGCGCCCATCCTTGCCCACCGGTATCCGCATGCTGATCCAGTTTGGCCCGGGCAGCGGCTTCGGCGGACCCTTGACGCGCCAAGTTGAGTTGAGGCCGCAGTCATGACGGGCCGCAGTCTCAAGCAGCACGGCCAGTCTGGCGCGGCCTTGCTGACCGCAATGATCATCGTCACCCTGGTCGCCACCATGGCCTCGGCGATGGTTTGGCGCCAGTATCGCGCGGTGCAGATCGAGGCCGCCGAGCGCGCCCGTGCGCAGGCCAGCTGGATTTTGCAAGGCTCGCTCGACTGGGCGCGACTGATTCTGCGCGAAGACGCGCGCGCCGACCGCGACGCCCAGCGGCGCGGCGAACAGGCCGTCGATCATCTGGGCGAGGTTTGGGCGGTGCCGCTGGCGGAAGCGCGGCTGTCGACCTTTTTGGCCGCCGACAAAAACAATGCCGATGATGGGCCCGAGGCCTTTCTATCCGGCAGCCTGGAGGACGCGCAGTCTCGCTACAACCTGCGCCACCTGCTCAGCGGCAAGGTGGTTGCGCCGTTGGAACAAAAAGTCCTGGAGCGGCTGATCGCCAGCGCCGGCGCAGCACCTGGCACGGCCGCGCTGATCATCAGCAAGCTGCGCAGCGCCTACGAAGCCGCCGAGGAATCAAGCGATGGCAGCGACGGTGGTCAAAATGAGAAGGCCGCGCGCCCGCTGCGGCCCCGCAATATTGATCAACTGGCCTGGTTTGGGCTCAGCGCCGACACGATTGAGCGCCTGCGGCCCTTGCTGACGATCTTGCCCGCACCGACGCCCGTCAACCTCAATACCGCGCCGCGCGAGGTCATTGCCGCTTTGTTCGATGGCATGGACCTGGCGTCGGCGGAGCGCCTGGTGCAGGCGCGGCAGTCCAAGCCACTGAGCAAACTGGAAGAAACGGCTGACTTTTTCCCCAAAGGCGTGGTGGTCACGGCCGAGCGGGCCTCGGTCACATCAACCTTTTTCATCGTCAACGGCCGCCTGCGCCTCGAGGAGCGCGTGTTGGAGGAGCGTTCTTTGGTACAAAGGCGCGACTTGGAAATACTGGTGCTGGACCGACAGCGGGTTGTACCCAAGATCGAGAGCAAGCCCTGATGCCTTTTCACCACCGCGAAAGAACTACAAATAGCTGTTCTAAGTCTTTGATTTCAGAGAATTTGACATTTTCAGGCTTCTAGAATGAGATAGGCTCCACCGCTTCCATGAGTACGCTACTTCTCTTCTTGCCCGCCCGCAGCCGACTGCACGCCCAGGGCCGCAGCAGCCAGCCCCTCGAAGGTCTGGGGCGCGGCGTGCCTGGGCGCGACTACGACTACGTCTTGACCAATGACGGCAGCAGCATCTCGGCGCAAGGCAGCCGCGCCGCCGCCCAGCTGCCGCATGCGGATGTGGTGATCGCCATTCCGGCTGAGTCCGATCTGTCCTGGCAGCGCGTGACCTTGCCACGCGCCGGCCGCCAAATGCGCTCCGCGCTGGCCGGCATGCTGGAAGAATCGCTGCTCGACGAAGCGGACGGCCTGCACTTTGCGATTGAGGCCGAGGCGTCCGGAGGCGATGTCGCCTGGGTCGCCATCACCTCACGCGCCTGGTTGCAGCAGCATCTGAGCGCCTTGGAGTCGGCGCAGGTCTTTATTGACCGCGTGACACCGCTGGCTTGGCCGGATGCGCCGCCGCGCGGGCATTTTTACGAAACCGGCAATGAACTCAGCCCGATCGCCATGCGCTGGAGCCACCCCGAGGGTGTGACCAATTTGCCACTGGAAGGCAGCCTCTCGCGGCAGTTGTTTCCGGCCGCCTTGGTGCAGTTATCTCAATGGACCGCGGCGCCCGAGGTGGCGGCCCAGGCCGAGCGCTGGCTGGGCACGTCGGTCAATGTTGTGACACCGGCCGAACGGGCCTTGACCGTCATCGACAGCCCCTGGAATTTGCGCCAGTTCGAACTCGCGCCGCGCACCCGCGGCATTCGCGCCTTGCGCCATCTGCTGCGCGGCTTGATGCGGCGCAACTGGCAGCCGGTGCGCTGGGGCTTGGCTGGCCTGGTGGCGGTGCAGTTGCTGGGTCTGAATCTGCTGGCCTGGCAGCAAAACCATCAACTGAAGGCCAGGAAGCAGGCGATGGACAGCACCCTCACCGCCAACTTCCCGCAGGTGCGGGCCATCCGTGACGCACCGATTCAGATGCAGCGCGAAACCGATCTGCTGCGCGCCATTGCCGGGCGCAGCAGCGATCAGGACCTGGAGACCTTGCTGGCCGCGGCGGCCACCGCTTGGCCGGCCGAGCGCGGCCCGGTCGATTCGCTGTCGTACGAGCCGGGGCGCCTGGTGCTGTCATCCACCGGCTGGAGCGATGCCCATATTCAGCAATTTCGCAGCCTGCTGCAAAGTGAAGGCTGGCAGCTCGAGGCCGGCGACGGGCGTTTGACGCTCAGTCGCGCGCAGGGGCTGGCCATGGCCGGCGCAAACAAAACATGAATCAGCCCAAACTCCCCAACTGGCAGCTGCTGAAGGTTCAGCTGCTCACACGCTGGCAAGCGCTGGGCGACCGCGAGCAACTGGCACTGCAAGCCGTCGCCTGGGTTGTGGCCCTGCTGCTGGTCTGGCTGCTGGGCATTCAGCCCGGCCTGCGCACCTTGCGCCAAGCGCCGGCGCAGCTCGAAGCACTTGAACTGCAGTTGCAAGAAATGCAGGCGCTGGCCGCCGAAGCGCGCGAACTGCGCGCCACACCGCCGGTGCCGATAGCCCTGGCCGCGCAGGCCTTGCAGGCCGCCAGCGAGCATCTCGGCAGCGGCGCCAAATTGAGCGTCACCGGCGACCGCGCGGTGCTCAGCGTCAACAATATCGGCGCCGAGCCGCTGCAGGCCTGGCTGGGTGAGGTGCGCAGCGCCGCGCGTGCACGGCCTCTGGAGGCCAAGTTGCAACGCAGCGGCAATGGTTACACCGGCACCATTGTGCTGATGCTCAGCGGAGCCGCGCCATGAGCAGTTTTGCAATCAAATCCTGGTTCGGCAAGCGCCGCCGCAATGACGGGCCGCTGACCGAAATCGCGCCGACCCAATGGCAGGACTCGCGCCAGGTCGAGCCGAGCTGGCGCATTCGCAATCAGAGTTCGCTGCGCTGGAGCATTTCAGGCGCGGTGCTCGGCGGCTTGCTTTCGCTGGTCTTGTTTGCGCCGGCCAGTTGGCTGGCCCATGGACTGGCCTCGGCCAGCAACGGCCATGTCCTGATCACCGACACGCGCGGCAGCATCTGGAACGGCAGCGGCGTACTGGTCTTGACCGGCGGCGTCGACAGTCGCGACGCCAGCCTGCTGCCGGGGCGGCTGCGCTGGTCCATGCATGTGCAGGGTTTCGCGCTGGCCTTGAAGGCGCGCCAAGACTGCTGCATCAACGGCGAGCTGCAACTGCAGATTCGCCCCGGCTGGGGCCGCTTCGAGGTCGCGCTGATCAGCCATGCCGATTGGCTGGCGCGCTGGCCTGCCGGTTTGTTGGCCGGCCTGGGCACGCCCTGGAACACCTTGCAGCTGGGCGGCTCGATACGCCTGGCGGCGCGCGACTTCAAACTGGAATGGGTGCAGGGGCGCTGGCGCCAGTTCGGCCAGCTTGATCTGGAATTGATCAATTTGTCCTCGCGCATTTCCACCTTGGCGCCCTTGGGCAGCTACCGCTTCACGCTGGCGGCGCAATCCGATGATCCGGCCAAGGCGGGCGTCAGCACGCTCAGGCTGATAACGCTGGACGGCGCCCTGCTCTTGTCGGGCGAGGGCACGCTGGGCGCCGGCAAGGCACGCTTTCTTGGTGAAGCCTCGGCCGCGCCGGGTCGCGAGGCGGCCTTGAACAACTTACTGAATATCATCGGACGCCGCCAAGGCGCGCGCTCCGTCATTTCGATCGGATGACAATGAAAATGCGCCCGCAGATTGCCAAAGCTGGCCGGCAGGCTGGCCTCTCGATAGTCGCTCTGGCTTTGATAGTCCCCGGCAGCCCTACCCTCGCTCAGCCCAGCGGCGAGCCGGCGCCCAGCAGCCGCACTCGCGGCCCAGCCCTGAAGGCACAAACCCCGGTCACGCTGAACTTCGTCAATGCCGATATCGAGGCGGTGACTCGCGCCATCGGCGTGATGATGGACCGCCAGTTCATCATCGACCCGCGCGTCAAGGGCCAGATCACGCTCTATAGCGAGCAGCCACTGACCGTGCGCGAGGCCTATCTGAACTACCTGGCGGCCTTGCGCGGCCTGGGCTTCACGGTGGTCGAGAACACCGGCATGTACAAGGTCGTGCCCGAGGCCGACGCCAAGCTGCAGGCCAGCTCGGTGGCCGTGGGCAGCAGCAGCACGCGTGGCGACCAGATCATCACGCAGATCTTTCGCCTCAACCACGAGAACGCCAACAACTTGGTGGCCGTGCTGCGCCCGCTGATCAGCCCCAACAACACCATCAATGCCAACCCGGGCAATAACAGCCTGGTGATCACCGACTACGCGGAGAACCTGCAGCGCCTGGCCCGCATCATCGCCACCATGGACACGCCCGGCAGCACCGATCTGGAGGTCGTGCCGCTCAAGCATGCGATCGCCTCCGACCTCGCCGCCCTGGTGCAAAAGCTCGCCGACGGCGGCGCCGCGACCGTGCCCGGTCAGGCCGGTGGGTCATTGAGCGTGCTGGTGGACCCGCGCAGCAATGCGCTGATTCTGCGGGCGTCCAACCCGGCACGCATGGCCTTGGCGCGCAGCATGATTGACAAGCTCGACCAAGCACCCAGCGACGGCAGCAGCGGCAGCAATATCCATGTGGTGTATCTGAAGAATGCCGACGCGACCAAGCTGGCCACCGTGCTGCGGGCCGCCTTTGCCAGCAACGCCAGCGGCAGCGCCGGCGCGGGCAGCTCATCAAGCAATAGTGGTGGCGGCATCAGCGGCAGCAGCAATCTGGGTGGCTCCGCGCTGACCGGTGCCGCGCAAGGCAATAGCAGCGGCGGCCCGTCAACGGCGGCCACCACGCCGGTGGCGCAGAGCCAGGGCCCGTCGACCGGCGGCTTTGTGCAGGCCGACCCTTCGACCAATTCGCTGATCATCACGGCCAGCGGGCCGTTCTACCGGCAGATCCGCGGCGTCATCGACCAGCTCGATTCGCGCCGCGCGCAGGTCTATGTGGAGACCATGATCGTCAAGGTCGATGCCAGCAAGGCAGCGCAATTTGGCGTGCAATGGCAGCACCTGTTCAATGGCAATGTCGGAGTCGGCACGAACTTTCGCAACAATCCGGGCAATATTCTTGACCAGTCGGGGGGGCTCGCGTCCGTCATCACACCGGCTCAAGGCACCGTCATCACGACGGTTAACGGTGTTACCACCATCTCTCCGGTTACCCCAGAGAAAATCAATGTAGAAGCGGCTGCTTCGTTGGTGAGCACGATAGGCGCTGGCCTCAATGTGGGCGTCGTCAAGAAGATCGCCGGCTTCTTGACGCTCGGCGCGGTCGCCAATTTCCTTGAGTCCCAGGCCGGCGCCAATGTGTTGTCGACGCCAAATCTGGTCTCTTTGGACAACGAAGAAGCCAAGATCGTGATCGGCCAGAACGTGCCCTTCCTGACGGGTTCCTTCTCCAATACCGGCGGCGCCGGTGGTGCGGTCAATCCCTTTCAAACCGTGGACCGAAAAGACGTCGGCCTGACCCTGCGCATTCGCAGCCAGATCGGCGAAAACGGCACCGTGCGCATGACGGTGTTCCAGGAAAACTCCTCCGTTGTACCGGGCACCTCAAGTCTAGGGCCAACCACCGACAAGGCTTCCATCGAAACCACGGTGGTGGTCGACGATGGTCAGATGATTGTCTTGGGCGGCCTGCTTAAGGATGAATACAGTGACGGCGACGACAAGGTGCCCGGCCTGGGCAATCTGCCTTTGGTTGGCAGTCTTTTCAAGAGTGAAAAACGTTCGCGAATCAAGACAAACCTGATGGTTTTTCTGCGCCCAGTCGTGATGCGCGACCAGTCAACGGCCGACCAGTTGACGCTTGACCGCTACGAATCCATTCGTGCCACACAGCAAAAGTCCCAGCCGGCACCCAGTTGGGTCCTGCCCGATACCGGCGTACCGGTGCTCCCGCCTGCGCCAGGTTCTGCGCCAGCACTGGACAGTAGCAAGCCGCCCAAGGCCGCGGTCGATCCGCAGCAGCCCTGAACGCCCTCCCTTTTAGACTGAAATCCGATGGCCATCCGCCACCCCCTGCCCTATGCCTTCGCCAAGGCCAATTCCGTGCTGCTGGAGGACGACGGCAGCACGCTTGTGCTGTGGGCGCCGCCCGAGGTCAGCCTGGCGACGCTGTCCGAGGTGCAGCGGCTCTACATCATTGACCGCCTGGAGCAGGAGCCGCGCAGCACCCTGAGTGAGCGCATCAATGCGGCCTATGCCGGATCGGAGTCGAGCGCGGCGGTGGTGATCGGCGAAGTCGAGAGCGCGGTCGATTTGAGCCGCATGATGCAGGATCTGCCGGCCGTCGAGGACTTGCTGGAGGCGGCCAATGACGCACCCATCATCCGCATGCTTAACGCGTTACTGACGCAGGCCGCCAAGGACGGCGCCAGCGACATCCATATCGAACCCTATGAGCGCGCCAGCTCGGTGCGCTTCCGCGTCGACGGCACACTGCGCGAGGTGGTGCAGCCGAACCGCGGCCTGCATGCGGCGCTGATCTCGCGGCTGAAGATCATGGCCGAGCTGGACATTGCCGAGAAGCGCTTGCCGCAAGACGGCCGCATCTCGCTGCGCATCGGCGGGCGCGCCATCGATGTACGGGTCTCAACCCTGCCGTCGGCGCATGGCGAGCGCGCCGTGCTGCGTCTGCTGGACAAGAGCGAATCGAAGTTCACGCTCGAAGGTCTGGGCATGAGCGGCGACGTGCTCACCAGCTTCAAGCGCCTGGTGCAGCAGCCGCACGGCATCGTGCTGGTGACGGGCCCGACCGGCAGCGGCAAAACCACCAGCCTGTATGCCTCGCTGCAGACGGTGGACACGGGCACAACCAATGTGCTGACGGTGGAAGACCCGATCGAGTACGAGCTGGGCGGCATCGGTCAGACGCAGGTCAATGCCAAGATCGACCTGACCTTCGCCAAGGCCCTGCGCGCCATCCTGCGCCAGGACCCGGACGTCATCATGATCGGCGAAATCCGCGACCATGAAACCGCGCAGATCGCCATCCAGGCCTCGCTGACCGGCCACTTGGTGCTGGCCACGCTGCACACCAATGACTCCGTCAGCGCGGTGACGCGCTTGACCGATATGGGCATCGAGCCCTTCTTGCTCAGCTCCAGCCTGCTGGGCGTGCTGGCGCAACGTCTGGTTCGCAAGTTGTGCCCGGTCTGTAGACGGGTAGATGACGAGGGTAAATATCACCCCGTCGGCTGCGATGCCTGCAGCCAGACCGGCTACAAGGGCCGCACCGGCGTCTACGAGCTGATGATCGCTAACGACAAGGTGCGTGGGCTGATCCATGCCCAGGCGGCCGAGAGCGAGCTGCTGGCGGCGGCGCAAGCGGGTGGTTTGCGCTCGATGCGCGACGACGGCGCACGCCTTGTGGCCGCCGGCATTACGTCCGCCGAGGAAGTTTTGCGAGTGACTCGTGAATAAGCATGCCGGCCTATAAGTATCAAGCGATCAACGCCGCCGGGCGCAGCAGCAGCGGCCTGATCGAGGCCGACACGCCGCGTGCCGCGCGCGCATTGCTGCGCGCGCAGGGCCAGGTGCCGCTGACGCTGCAGACGGTGCAGCAACATGGCCAGGCCAGCAGCAGCCGCTTCACGCGGCGGGTCTTCAATGCGACGGCCCTGGCGGTCTGGACGCGCCAGTTGGCCGGCCTGGTCGGCTCAGGGCTGCCGGTCGAACGCGCCTTGACCGCCTTGACCGACGAATGCGAAGACGCCCGCCAGCGCGAACTGTTGTCGCAGCTGAAGGCCGAGGTCAATGCCGGTGCCTCGTTCGCGCATGCCCTGGCGACGGCGCCGCGCGAGTTTGACGAGGTCTTCTGCGGCGTGGTCGCCGCGGGCGAGCAAAGCGGCGCCTTGGGCCATGTGCTGGAGAAACTCGCCGACGATCTGGAAGAGCGCCAGGACTTGTCCGGCAAGCTGGTGGGTGCGATGGCCTACCCCGCCATCGTGTCGCTGATCTCGGTGATGATCGTGATCTTTCTGGTCACCTATGTGGTGCCGCAGATCGCCACCGTGTTCACCAATTCCAAGCGCGCGCTGCCTTTTTTGACGGTGGCGATGCTGGCCATCAGCGCCTTTGTGCGGGAATGGGGCTGGCTGATGATTCTGACCCTGGTCGCCGGCGGCATGGCGCTATCGGCGGCGCTGCGCGGCGAGGCTTTTCGCAAGCGCTTTGATGCCGGCATTCTGCAAGTCCCCTTGCTGGGCCGATTGGCGCGCGGCTATAACGCGGCCCGCTTTGCCAGCACCTTGGCGATGCTGGCCGGCGCCGGCGTGCCGATTCTGAAGGCCTTGCAGGCGGCGGCCGAGACCTTGTCAAACCGCGCGATGCGGGCCGACGCGCTGGACGCCCTGGTGCAGGTGCGTGAAGGTGCGCCCTTGGGCTCAGCGCTGGCGGGCAAGAAGCGCTTCCCCGGCATCCTGGCGATGTTCGCTCGGCTGGGCGAGCAGACCGGGCAATTGCCGCAGATGCTGGAGCGCGCCGCCAAGCAACTCAGCGTCGAGGTGCAGCGCCGCTCGATGGCAGCCGCGACCTTGCTGGAGCCGATTTTGATCGTAGTGATGGGCGCCATCGTGCTGATGATTGTCTTGGCTGTCTTGATGCCAATCATTCAGTTGAATACTTGGGTTAAGTAAAACATGGCGGCCAATCTGGACGGACAGCTGGTCGTCGCCATCTCGTCCCGCGCGCTGTTTGATTTTGAAGAAGAGAACGAGTTGTTCGAGGCCGGCGATGATCGCGCCTATATGGCCTTGCAGGAAAGCCGGCTCGACCTGCCGGCCAAGCCCGGCGTCGCCTTCTCGCTAGTCAACAAGCTCTTGGCCTTTAACAACAACACGCCTGAGCGGCCGCAGGTCGAGATCGTCGTGCTGTCGCGCAATGACCCGGTCTCCGGCATGCGGGTGTTCCGCTCGGCCGCGCATTACGGGCTGGGCATCCAGCGCGGCGTGTTCACCCGCGGCGAGTCGCCCTGGCGCTATTTGCGGCCGTTGAAAGCGCAGCTGTTCCTGTCCACCAATGAGGCCGATGTGCGCTCGGCGCTGGCGGCCGGCGTCGCCGCGGCGCGCGTGCTGCCGCTGTCGGCGCGCGCCTCGGCCGAGCATCCGTTTGAGCTGCGCATCGCCTTTGACGGCGACGCGGTGCTGTTCTCCGACGAGGCCGAGCAGGTCTTTCAGCGCGACGGCCTGAGTGCTTTTCAAAGCCATGAGACCACGCACGCCAACACCCCCCTGGCGGCCGGGCCGTTCAAGCCGGTGCTCCAGGCCTTGCAGCGGCTGCAGCAAGAACCGAATGACGCCATGCGAGTGCGCACCGCGCTGGTCACGGCGCGCAGCGCACCGGCCCATGAGCGCGCCATCCGCACGCTGATGAATTGGCAGATCGAGGTCGACGAGGCGATGTTTCTGGGTGGCCTGGCCAAGGGCGAATTCCTGCGCGAGTTCGAGCCCGATTTCTTCTTCGACGACCAGGCCGGCCATATCGCTAACGCCGCACCGCATGTGCCGGCCGGCCATGTCGCGTCGGGCATCTCGAATCGCTGACAATGCGGCCGGCGGGCCTACCGGCGCCGCTGCGATCCACCGTCCCACAAGGAAGAGTTTGATGACGAAGCACCATCTGCTGGCCGCTGCCGTTCTGGCCGCGCTGCACGCCCCGTTGCTGGCAAGCACCGAGGGCTTCTACCGCCAACCGGCGCTGCGCGGGAACGCGCTCTTCCTGGTCGCCGAGGGCGATATCTGGCGCGTCGCGGCCGACGGCGGCCGGGCCGAGCGGATCACCACCCACCCCGGCGCCGAGAGCATGCCGGCCGTCTCGGCCGACGGCCAGTGGCTGGCCTTTGTGGCCCAGTACGACGGCCCCGGCGATGTTTACGTGATGCCTGTGCAGGGCGGCGTGCCCAAGCGGCTCAGCTGGGAGGGTGCGGCGCAAAAGGTCTGGGGCTTAGCCCCGACCGGCGAGGTGATCTATAGCGGCCCCTCGCAGGCCGGCCAGCCGATCACCCAGCTCTATGCCGTTGATCCGAAAACCCAGCAACGCCGGACTCTGCCGGTCGGCCAAGCCAGCGACGGCGCGCTCAGCGCCGATGGACGATATTTGTACTTCACCCGCAACGGCCTGCGCGGCGACAACGCCCGCCAATACCGCGGCGGCGCGATCGCTCGGCTGTGGGTGCTGGACTTGAGCGGCACGGCAGAAGCGAAGCCGCTGATCGCCGAGGGCGCGAACGACTCGCGCCCGCTGCCCTACCGCAGCGCCTCCGGTGGCGAGCGCATCGCCTTCTTGTCCGACCGCGGCGGCACGGTCAATCTCTGGTCGGTCAATGCCGAGGGTCAGGACTTGCGCCAGCACAGCCGTTTCAAGGGCTGGGACATCCGCCATGCGGCGATTGACGGCACGCGCGTCAGCGTGGCGGTCGGCGCCGACCTCTATCTGTTTGACCTGGAAGCGGCCTCGGCCGGCCAGGGCCAGCGCCTCAGCATCAATTTGAACGGTGACTTTGACCAGCAGCGCCAGCGCTGGATCAAGAAGCCGCAGGACTTTCTGACCGACACCGCGCTGGCGCCCAACGGCGAGCGCGTGCTCTTGGCCAGCCGTGGACGACTGGCTACGCAGGGCATTGGCGCACTGCGCCGGGCCGAGTTGGCGCAGCCGGTCGACGGCCGCTGCCGCAAGGCCCAGTTCAGCGCCGACAGCGCCCAGGTGTTTGCGCTGTGCGACTTCAGCGGTGAGCGTGAGGTCTGGCGCCTGCCGGCCAATGGGCTTGGCAAGCCGGAGCAAATCACCTTTGGCGCCACGGCGATGCGCACACAATTGCAGCCCTCGCCCGATGGCCGCTACTTGGCCCATACCGACAAGGAAGGTCGGCTCTTTCTGACCGACTTGAAAGTCGCTGGACCGGTGGCCACCAAGCTGATTGGCCACGACCAGTTGGCCGCCGACATCAAGCACCTGACCTGGTCGCCCGACAGCCAGGTGCTGGCCTTCACCCAAGCCTTGAGCGCGGTCGGCCGCGACCAGCTGCGGCTCTACAGCCTGCTCGACGGCAAGACCCATACCGTCAGCAGTGACCGTTATGAGGTGGAGACGCCGGCCTTCACGCCCGACGGGCGCTGGCTTTACTTTGCCTCGCAGCGCAATTTCACGGTCAGCGGCAATGCCAGCCCTTGGGGTGATCGCAATATGGGCCCGTTCTTTGACAAGCGCAGCAAGCTCTATGCGCTGGCGCTGCAGCCGGGCTTGAGTTTCCCGTTCGCGGCCAAGGATGAGCTGACACCGGCGGAAGCTAAAACGGAAGCCAAAACCGACAGCAAGGCCGACACCAAAGCCGACGCCAAGTCAGATCCCAAACCAGCGGCCAAGCCAGCGTCCACCCCCGCCATCGCTTGGGCCGGCCTGACTGAGCGCCTGTTCGAAGTGCCGCTGCCCGCCGCTAACTACGGCGATCTGCGCAGCGACGGCAAGCGCTTGTGGTGGCTGGAAAGCGAAGCGAGCAGCTCGCCCGAGCGCAAGAGCAGCCTGAAGACGGTGACCATCGACCGGCTCGGTGCCACGCCGGAGACCGTCGCCAGCGATGTGCGCGAGTTCGAGCTGAGTGCCGACGGCAAGAAGCTGATGCTGATGCGCGCGCCCGCGCCCGGCGCCGCCGCTGAGATTTTGCTGGTCGAGGCCGCGCCAAAACTGCCGGCCGAAACGGCCAAATTTCAAGTGAGGTGGAGCGACTGGCAGATCGCCACCGATCCCAAGCTGGAATGGCAGCAGATGTTTGCCGACGGCTGGCGCATGCACCGCGATCATTTCTATGACAAAGCCATGCACGGCGTCGACTGGTCGGCCATGCGGGCCAAGTACGAGCCCCTGGTCGCCCGCGTGACCGACCGCCTGGAGCTGGCCGAGCTGATGGCGCAGATGATCGGCGAGTTGAGCGCGCTGCACAGCCAGGTGGGTGCCGGCGATGTGCGGGCCGCCGCCGAGGAGCCGGGCCTGGCCGGCCTGGGCGCTAGGCTCAGCCGCGCTCCGAATGGCTGGAAGGTCGAGCAGATCTACCGCAGCGACCCCGAGCTGCCCAGCGAGGCCGCGCCGCTGGCCGCGCCCGGCGTCAACATCCAAGTCGGCGACGTGATCACCGCCATCAACGGCCGCCCCGCCTCGGAAGCCGCCCACCCGTCCGAGTTGATACGCGGCCAGGCAGGCAAGCAGGTGCTGCTGCAGTTCCGCAGCGCCGATGGCAAGGACAAGCAGGCTGTAGTCACTCCGGTGGCGCAGCGGCGCGAGCAGCAATTGCGTTTTGGCGACTGGCGCCACGCCAATGCCCGCGCCGTGGACGCTGCCTCGGACGGCCGCATCGGCTATCTGCATCTGCGCGCGATGGGGCGCGATGACATTGCCGACTTCGCCCGCGAGTTCTACGCCCAGACCGAGCGCGAGGGGCTGATCATCGACGTGCGCTTCAACGGCGGCGGCAATATCGACAGCTGGATTCTGGAAAAGCTCTTGCGCCGCGCCTGGGCCTTCTGGCAGCGCCGCTCACCCGAGGGCGCGCCGGCCAGCTCGAATATGCAGCATGCCTTCCGTGGCCATTTGGTGGTCTTGGCGAACGAGGAAACCTATTCGGACGGCGAGACCTTTGCCGAGGGCATCAAGCGTTTGGGCCTAGCGCCAGTGATCGGCAAGACCACCTCGGGTGCCGGCGTCTGGCTGTCGGATCAGAACCGTCTGGTCGACAACGGCATCATGCGGGCGGCCGAGACCGGCCAGATGACGGCCGACGGTCGTTTCATCATCGAGGGTGTTGGCGTCACGCCGGATATCACCGTCGACAACCCGCCGCGCGCCAGCTTCATGGGCGGCGACGCCCAGTTGGACGCGGCGATCGCGCATTTGAAGCAGGCGATGGCCGCCAAGCCGCGGGTGCAACCAAAACCGGGACCTTACCCGCGCCCCATCCAGATGCCCTAGCTTAAGTCGACGCGGGCGAACTTGCGTTTGCCCACTTGGGCGACAAAGCTGCCGGCCTCCAGCTTCAAGGCCTTGTCGCTGATGGTGACACCGTCGATCTTGACGCCACCCTGCTCGATCATGCGGGTGGCCTCGCCGCCCGAGGCGACCAGTCCGGCCGCCTTGAGCATCGCGCCAACGCCCAGCGGCGCGCCGCTCAAGGCGACCTCAGGGATGTCGTCCGGGATGCCACCGCGCGCACGGTTATTGAAGTCGGCCTCGGCAGCATTGGCGGCCTCAAGGCTGTGGAAACGGGCGGTGATCTCCTTGGCCAGCAAGACCTTGGCTTCCTTGGGGTTGCGGCCGGCGTCCACTTCGGCCTTCAGCGCCGCGATCTCGGCCTCGCTCTTGAAACTCAACAGCGCAAACCATTTCCACATCAAGACATCGCTGATCGACAAGACCTTGGCAAACATCTGCGTGGCCGGCTCGCTGATGCCGATGTAGTTGTTCTTGGACTTGGACATCTTCTCGACGCCGTCCAGGCCCTCCAGCAGCGGCATGGTCAGGATGCATTGCGGCTCCTGACCGAATTCCTGCTGCAGATGCCGGCCCATCAAGAGATTGAACTTCTGATCGGTGCCGCCCAGCTCGATATCGCTCTTCAGGGCGACCGAGTCATAGCCCTGCATCAGCGGGTAGAGGAATTCATGCACCGAGATCGGCGTTTGCGCGGCGAAGCGCTTGGTGAAGTCATCGCGCTCCATCATCCGCGCCACCGTGTACTTGGCCGCCAGCTGGATCATGCCGCGCGCGCCCAGCGGGTCACTCCACTCGGAGTTGTAGCGGATCTCGGTCTTGGCCGGGTCCAGCACCAGGCTGGCCTGGGCGTAATAGGTCTCGGCATTGGCCTTGATCTGCTCCTGCGTCAGCGGCGGGCGCGTTGCATTGCGGCCGGACGGGTCGCCGATCATCGAGGTGAAATCGCCGATCAGGAAGATCACCTGGTGGCCCAAATCCTGCAACTGGCGCAGCTTGTTGAGCACCACGGTGTGGCCGAGGTGGATGTCGGGCGCGGTTGGATCCAGCCCCAGCTTGATGCGCAAGGGCACGCCGGTGGCCTCGGATTTAGCCAGCTTTTGCAGCCAGTCGGCCTCGGGCAGCAGTTCATCGCAGGCGCGTTTGCTGACGGCAAAGGCCTCGCGCACGCGGTCGGTGACGGGGTAGAGAGGCGGCACAGGAGTTCGAATTTCGGACATAGCAGCAGTCGAGCCTCGGCTAAAGCCTTGATGTATCGGGTTTTCTAGAGTTTGACGCGCCGATCAACTCGGTATACTCGCGCCTGGTTTGACGCCAGCACCCCTAACAGTAGGGGTACGGCGGACAAGAGTTCAATTCTAGTGGACGCGGCTCGAGCGGAGCCGCGTTGCTATGTCAGGCACCTGCTAAAGCGGCGGGTGCCCGAGCACCGTGGGATTCGACAACGTGAGCGACCGGATGACTGAAGTGAAAGTGGCATGCGCTCGGGCTTTTGCGCGAGCCGACGCCTTTGCCGCCAAGCATCCGCGCGCATTGACCGGCACCGTGGTGGGTTTGTTGACCGGCTTTGCCGTCACCGCCTTTGGTATCGCCCCGCTCGCTCCCGACGCCCGCGATTTACCGCAGCGCACGCTGGCTGAAGTGGTGCAGCCCAATGATTTGGAGGCTCAACTCACCGCCCTGGCTGAGCACCAAATTGGCCTCAGCCGCAGCGAACTGACCCGCAGCAGCGACACCGTCGAAAGCCTGTTCAAGCGCCTGGGTGCCTTTGACGTCGCAGCCGCCCAGTTTCTACGCAATGACCCACTGGCCAAGCGCACGCTGCAGGGCCGCGCCGGCAAGTCGGTGCAATTGACGGCCGATGCCTCGGGCATCGTGCAAAGCATGGTGGTGCGCTTTCCGGCCGAAAAAGCCGAGCAGCAAGCCACCCATTTCAGCCGCCTGAGCATCACCCGCGAGGGCAAGAGCTTTGTCTCCAAGCTGGAAACGGCGCCCTTGCAGGCACAGATCCGTTTGGGCAGCGGCACCATTCAGAGCTCGCTGTTCGCTGCCACCGATGAGGCCCGCATCCCCGATGCCATCGCCTCACAAATGGCCGATATGTTCTCCGGTGACATCGATTTCCACCGCGAACTGCGCAAAGGCGACCGCTTCTCGGTGGTCTACGAAAGCCTCACTGCCGACGGCGAGAGCATCAGCTGGGACAGCGCAGCGGGTCGGCTGATCGCCGGCGAGTTCGTCAACAACGGCCGCACGCATTCGTCCATCTGGTTCAAGGACAGCGCCACCGGCAAGGGCAATTTCTATGGCTTCGACGGCCAAAGCAAGCGCCGCGCCTTCCTGGCCAGTCCGATGGAGTTCTCGCGCGTGACCTCGGGCTTTTCGATGCGCTTCCACCCGATTCTCAAGACCAACCGGCCCCATTTGGGCGTTGACTACGGCGCGCCAACCGGTACGCCGGTGCGCACGGTCGGCGACGGTGCGGTTGAGTTTGCTGGTTGGCAGAACGGCTTCGGCAACGTGGTCTTCGTTCGCCACAACGACGCCCGGACAACGGTCTATGCCCACCTGAGCCGCATCGACGTCAAGAAGGGCCAGCGCGTTGAGCAGGGCCAGAAACTGGGCGGCGTTGGCTCCACCGGCTGGGCGACCGGCCCGCATCTGCACTTTGAATTCCGCGTCAAAGGCAACCATCAAGACCCACGTTTGATTGCTCGCGCGTCTGAGGCCGTCAGCTTGCCCAGCTACGCACGCAACCAGTTCAAGCAGACCGTTGCCAGCGTCAAGTCGCAGCTGAGCGTCGCGCAGTCGATGGACGGCGGCGTCAGCGGCGCCGACTGACCGCCAGCGGCCATGCCGCAACTGTTCATTGGCCTGATGTCGGGCACCTCGCTGGATGGGGTCGACGCCCTGCTGGCGCGCTTTCCCGCCGACAACTCGGCCATGCAGGTGCTTGGCCATCTGCACCAACCCTTCAGCACACCGCTGCGAGACGAGCTGCTGGCGCTGAACAGCCCCGGTGACAATGAATTGCACCGGGCTGCGCTGGCCGGCAACGCGGTCGCGCGTGCCTATGCCGATGTGGTCGCTCAGTTACTGGAGGCCTGCGGCGTTCGGCCAAGCCAAGTGACCGCAATCGGCGCCCATGGCCAGACCGTCAGACACAGGCCCGGCGAGTTCGATGGCTGCGGCTATACCAGCCAACTCTTGAACGGCGCCTTGCTGGCCGAGCAAAGCGGCATTGCGGTGGTCTGCGACCTGCGCAGCCGCGACGTGGCGGCCGGCGGCCAGGGAGCGCCCTTGGTACCGGCCTTTCACCGCGCTCAATTCGCCCAGCCCGGGCGCGCTGTTGCCGTCGTCAATATCGGCGGCATCAGCAATATCAGCCTGCTGGGCGGCAACGGCTACACCGGGGGCTTCGATTGCGGGCCGGGCAACTGCTTGATGGACGCCTGGGTCAAACAACATCTGGGACATGATTTCGACGCCGGCGGCGCCTGGGCCGCGCAGGGTCAGACCTTGCCTGACTTGCTGGCGCGCCTGCTCGATGAACCCTTCTTCGGGCTACCCCCGCCGCGCAGTACCGGGCGCGACCTGTTCAACCGCGCCTGGCTAGACAGTCGGCTTGAGCCCGGCGCGAAGGCGGTCGACGTGCAGGCCACACTGCTGGCCTTGAGCGCTCAAGCCATCGCGCAATGCCTACAAGGCTACGGGCCGAGCACACAGGAGCTGCTGGTCTGCGGCGGCGGAGCCTTGAACCATGCGCTGATGCGGGCTTTGCAAGCCCTGCTGCCGGACGTCCAGGTGCTTCCCAGCGACGCGCGCGGACTGCCGGTTATGCAAGTCGAGGCGGCGGCCTTCGCCTGGCTGGCGATGCGCCACCTGCGCGGCCTGCCCGGCAATCTGCCCGGCGTCACCGGCGCCTTGGGCCCGCGCATGCTGGGTGCTTTCTATCCGGCCTGAAAGCAAAAAGCCGCCAGGGTCTGGCGGCTTTTTTTCGGCAGAAAGAAATCAGGCCGAAAAACTGGACCCACAACCGCAAGTCGTCGTGGCGTTCGGATTCTTGATCACGAACTGCGCACCTTGCAGATCTTCCTTGTAATCGATCTCGGCGCCGGCCAGATACTGCAGGCTCATCGCATCGATCAACAAGGTCACGCCGTTCTTGTGCATCTGCGTGTCGTCCTCATTGACGGCTTCGTCGAAGGTGAAACCGTACTGAAAGCCGGAGCAGCCGCCGCCTTGCACGAAGACGCGCAACTTCAATTCCGGGTTGCCTTCTTCGGCCACCAGATCGGCCACCTTTTCGGCGGCGCTGTCGGTGAAGATCAACGGAACGGGCATTTCATCGGCATCGGCCGCTGGAGATTCAAGAACTGCGCTCATATGGATTCCTGATGTAATTGCATTGCAGCCGCAATGATCCCACGCTTGGCGCGGTCTTGGGAAAACAGGGTTATAGCGTCAAATGGCCAACAAAGGCCATCAACAGCTCACCCACAAAAACAAAGCCGCTCGAGAGCGGCTTTGTTGTGTGTTTGCTGCCAACGAACCCAGGGCCGATGGCAACAAAGCAAACAGAATCAGCGCTTGCTGAACTGCTTCCTGCGACGAGCGCCGTGCAGACCGACCTTCTTACGTTCGACTTCACGCGCATCACGCGTGACGAAGCCGGCGCGGCTCAGTTCGGGCTTCAGGGTCGCGTCATAGTCGATCAGAGCGCGGGTGATGCCGTGGCGAATCGCCCCAGCCTGGCCCGACTCACCACCACCATGCACATTGACCTTGATGTCAAACGCTTCGCCATTGTTCGTCAGCAGCAAAGGCTGCTTGGCGATCATGATGGAAGTTTGGCGACCAAAATAGTCACCAACGGCTTTGCCGTTGACGACGATCAGGCCGGTGCCCTTTTTCATGAAGACGCGAGCGACCGACGACTTGCGGCGGCCTGTTCCGTAGTTCCAATTTCCGATCATCATCGTTCCTTAGATTTCCAGAGCCTTGGGTTGCTGAGCGGCATGCGGATGCGTGTCACCGGCATAAACCTTCAGCTTCTTCACCATGGCATAGCCCAGAGGACCCTTGGGCAGCATGCCCTTGACAGCCTTCTCCAGCGCGCGGCCCGGATGCTTGGCTTGCATGTCCTTGAACTTGGTGGCGTGAATGCCACCGGGGAAACCCGAGTGACGGTAGTACACCTTGTCATTGGCCTTGTTGCCAGTGACACGCAGCTTTTCTGCGTTGATGATGACGATGAAATCGCCGGTATCTACGTGAGGCGTATAAATGGCTTTATGCTTGCCGCGCAAACGGAGTGCCACTTCGCTGGCAACACGTCCGAGCACCTTGTCGGTGGCGTCAATCACAAACCACTCGTGCATCACTTCTGCCGGTTTGGCGCTGAAGGTCTTCATGAGTTACTTTCGAATGCTTGAACCCCTTGAACGGGATCCAGCGGTCGGATGGCTGATTAGATTTTTGTGCCTGCTGCATGGCTTGATCCAGCCGACTGATTTAGTCACCGGACCAGCTTTTGACATCGCTCGGTGCTGCTTATTGGGGGTCAAGCCGTTGGGGCTCGCAACAAAGCGATCCGCCAAACTACCCAACCCTCGCAACCTCTCGCGCCAGACACAAAACTTCTTCCCCGCAGCCAAATACGGGAAAGCCGATTATTCTATCAGAAAGACAACACTGGTGCCTAGTCTTCGTGTTCTAGTGCCCCTGACGCCGCCGGGGCTCTTTCACGTTAAAATCAGGGTTACTACTTATGACTCAGCCTAGAGTCCACGCATGAAACCCACGCCAGACTCAAACAGCAACAGCACGCCGGAGCCTCGTAGCAGCACCAGCGCGCTTGGCGCATGGGGGCCTGCGGCTGCCTTGAAGCGGTTTTCGGCTTGGATTCCGATTCGCTCCTTGAATCGGCGCCATCGCAAGCGGATTGCTCTGCATTTGCTTGCCCTGACCGAGCGCGATCGCTATTTGCGCTTCGGCTATGCCGCCGCCAACGAGCAAATCAGCCGCTACGCCATGGCGATGGACTTTGAGCGCGACGAGGTATTCGGCATTTTCAATCGCAAGCTGGAACTGATCGCGATGGCGCATCTGGCTTACTCACCCAAGCCTCAAATAGCGGGCCAGGCAGCGATGGCCGAGTTTGGTGTCTCGGTGCTGAGCAAGGCCCGCGGCCGTGGCTTGGGTGCGCGCTTGTTTGAATGCGCGGCGCTGCATGCGCGAAATCGCGGCATCGACACCCTCTTCATTCATGCGCTGAGTGAAAACGCCGCGATGCTGAAAATTGCCCGCAATGCCGGCGCCACGGTAGAGCGAGACGGCTCGGAGTCGGAAGCCTGGCTGCGCCTCCCGCCCGACACGGTGTCGTCCCATGTCGGCGAAGCCATTGAGCGCCACATGGCGGAATTGGACTTCCAGTTCAAACGCCATGTGCGCGTGATTGGGCACATCATCGACGGCGTGGCCGAGGTGAAGTCCAAATTTGACGAAGCCGGCAAAGCGGCAAAACTGTAGACGAAGTCACGCGCGCCACCACCTAGACCGGGGGTAGGTACGGAGCCTTTCTGTCACATTGATGCGATACATTGCTCGCATAAGCGCCGCCTATACGGTGCAAATCAAATAAACGGCGGACGAGGGCAATGCAAATCACCATTCCTTGGATATTCGCTTTGGTCGCGAGCGGCGGCCTGCTGGCACTCGCTTTCGCCTGGGCGCTGCGCCGACCTGGTAGCGGCAACAACAAGCCTTTGCCGGCCGAATGGGCGCTGACTGCCCGTCCGGTGTTCAGCGCCGACGAGCGGCGGGTCTACCGCCTGCTCAAAGAGGCGCTGCCCCATCATGTGATTCTGTCGAAGCTGCCGCTGGTGCGCTTTTGCCAACCAACCGAAGCTAAGGAAGTGCGCTATTGGTTCGAGTTGCTGGGCTCCATTCATGTCACTTTTGCCATCTGCAGCCCGAACGGGCGGGTGCTGGCCGCCGTTGACCTGGACGGTGAGCGCGGCATTTCCGGGCGCGCGCTGCAAATCAAGCAGTCGGTGCTGGGTGCTTGCCGGGTGCGCTATCTGCGCTGCCCGATTGACAATCTGCCCAGTGCTGCGGAACTGCAGCTGCTGGTGCCGTTCAGCAATAGCAGTGCGCGCGGCCCCCAGCCGGCTCCTGCGCCAAGCAGTGCCAGCACATCGCGCAGCGCGATCAATGGTTCGACGCCACGTAGCAACGGCTCAAGCAGGAAGACCAACAGCACCAGCAACAACAAAGCCGTGCGCAATGGGCTTTGGCAGGATTCGGCCGTGTTCCATGACTCGTTTTTTGCCCCAGACAGTCGCTTTGATACCGCCGCCGGTGCCGAGCTGCCCCGTGTGGCGCGCAATGGCGCAGGCGCTGGGCCACATATGACACCATTCGGCGAGCCCTTGGGCAACGAATCACGCTACCCGGATGAAGCCCCGAATGACATCGTCGGGCTGGTGGTGGACTCACCCCGTTATGGCGGTCGCTTGCCACGCTGAGTCGCGCAGCAAATATTTGCGCTGATACTACGGCGTCAGACCACCCGGTCCGACGCCGTTTTCTTTTCCCCATTCAATGACACCAGACTTAGATCGCAGCTTCGGCAACCTGACGCCGGAATTCATGCTGGATGCCCTCGATGCCGCCGGCCTTTACGGCGACGGCCGCATGCTGCAGCTGAACTCCTACGAAAACCGTGTGCTGCAACTGCATCTGGAGGATGGGCGGATCGCAGTGGCCAAGTTCTATCGACCCGGCCGCTGGAGCGACGCACAGATTCTCGAAGAACACCAGTTCGCCTTGGAGCTGGCTGCGGCGGAAGTGCCGGTGGCCGCACCCTGGACCCTGGCGGACATCAAGGGTCAGTTGAAACTGAGTGGCGTGCCCGCGACGCTGGCCCATTTTGGCGACCAACGTTTCGCCGTCACGCCGCGCCAAGGCGGCCGCGCGCCGGAGTTGGATGACCCCGAGGTGCTGACCTGGATTGGACGCCTGCTGGCGCGGCTGCATCTGGTCGGCCGACAGCGGCCGTTTGAACATCGCTTGAGCTGGGTTGGCGCCGAGCCGGGTCAGATCGCTCACGACTGGCTGCTCGCCAACAACTCGCTGCCGATCGAAGTGGCAAGCGCCTGGGAATCCGTCGTCAACGCCTGCTTGACCCGCATTCAAACTGCATTTGATGCCATTCCCGAGCTGCAGCTGCTGCGTCTGCACGGTGACTGCCATCCCGGCAATATCCTCTGGACGCCCGACCACGGCCCGCATTTTGTCGATCTCGACGACGCCGTGACCGGCCCGGCCGTGCAGGACTTGTGGATGCTGTTGTCGGGCGACGCGCTGGCACAGCGCCAGCAACTGGCCTGCGTGTTGGACGGTTATGAGACGGTGGCCAAGTTTGACCGCCGCGAGCTGACCCTGATCGAGCCGCTGCGCACGCTGCGCATGATTCACCACAGCGCCTGGTTGGCCAAGCGCTGGGGCGATCCGGCTTTTCCGCTCGCCTTCCCCTGGTTCGGCACGCCGAACTACTGGCATGACCAGGTCGCCAAGCTGAATGAACAGCTGGAGGCGATGCGGCCCGTGGATGAAGTCGTGCTGGATAACTTCAAAGACGAGGACATCGCTTTTGACGAGGGCTTCAAATAGCCCCCGTCAATAGCTATCAGCCCAACAGCATCGCGTTGACCCGTCGCACATAGGCGGCCGGGTCTTCCAGATGGCCACCCTCGGCCAGCACGGCCTGGTCGAAGATGACGTTAGCGAGGTCATCGAACTGGGCCTCGCTGCCGGCCAACTTCTTCACCAGCGCATGCTCGGCGTTGATCTCCAGCGTCGGCAAGCTGCTGGGTGCGGCCTGGCCGGCTTGCTTGAGCAGGCGCGCCAGATGGCCGCTCATATCGCCTTCTTCGACCACGATACAAGCCGGCGAATCAACCAGACGAGTCGACACGCGCACATCCTTGGCACGTGATTTGAGCGTTTCCTTCAGACGATCCAGCAGCGGCTTGAAGGTCTCGGCGTCGGCCTCGGCCTTCTTCTTCTCGTCCTCGTCCTGCAGCTTGCCCAGATCGATGGAGCCCTTGGCGACCGATTGCAGCGCCTTGCCTTCAAACTCATACAGATGCGAGAGCATCCACTCATCGACCCGGTCGACCAGCAGCAGCACCTCGATGCCCTTCTTGCGGAAGATCTCCAGCTGCGGGCTGTTCTTGGCCGCGCTCAAGGAATCGGCGGTGATGTAATAGATCGCTTCCTGATCGTCCTTGGCACGCTTCAAATAGTCGACCAGGGACACGCCTTCATCCGCCTCGGTGGACGCAAAGCGCAAGAGCTTGGCCAGGCGCTCCTGGTTGGCATGGTCTTCGCCAATGCCCTCCTTCAGCACCGAGCCGAAGTCCTTCCAGAAGTCGGCATACTTGGCGCGTTCCGCCGCGTCTTCGCTGTCAGCCAGCGTTTCCAACATAGACAGCACACGCTTGGTCGAGCCTTCACGGATCGCCTTCACGTCACGGCTTTCTTGCAGCAGCTCGCGGGAGACGTTCAGCGGCAGGTCGGCCGAGTCAATCACGCCCTTGACGAAACGCAGGTAGACCGGCATCAGCGCCTCGGCATCGTCCATGATGAAGACGCGCTTCACATACAGCTTGACGCC
>JADMJQ010000319.1 GCA_018780415.1 Roseateles sp.
GCCGCGGGTTATGTGCAGTGGTTTGCCGAGCAGAAGATGCCGCTGGAGGAGGTCAATGCGCGGCGCCAGGTGATTGTGCGTGACAGTGCGCCTATCTCCATCCCGGGCGGCCGCTACACCTTCAACAACGCGCGCGGCAATCTGACCGCCGGCCTCTATGGTGACCCGATGTATGGCAATAGCTATATGCAGTTTGTCACCTTCGATGCCAATGGCCCGGTGGCCGAAGGGGTGCTGACCTATTCGCAGTCCTCGCACCTGTTGTCGGCCAACTTTTCGGATCAGACCAAGCTGTATTCGGACATTTTCCTGAAGGGCGCGAAATGGCCCAAGCTGCCGTTCAGCGAAGCCGAGATCAAGGCCGACCCGGCGTACAAGACCATGTCCATCAGCGAGTAGCACGGCAATGAAGGACGTACTTCCTGAGGCGCTGCTGCTGGCCTTGCAGCAGCGCTTCGGCGAGCGCTGCAACACCACGCTGGCCATGCGCGAGCAGCATGGCCGCGACGAGTCGCCGTTCGACGTGGCGCCACCCGACGCGGTGGTGTTTGCCGAGTCGGCCGACGAGGTCGCCTTCGTCGTCGGCCTGGCAAGTCAGCACCATGTGCCCGTCATTCCCTATGGCGCCGGCAGCTCGCTGGAGGGCCATCTGCTGGCGGTGCAGGGCGGCATCAGCCTGGACGTCTCGCGCATGCGGCAGATCCTGGCCGTGCATGCCGAAGATCTGACCGTCTGCGTGCAAGCCGGCGTGACTCGCGGCCAGCTGAATGCTGAGCTGCGCCATGCCGGCTTGTTCTTCCCCATCGACCCCGGCGCCGATGCCAGCTTGGGCGGCATGGCCGCGACGCGCGCCAGCGGCACCAATGCCGTGCGCTACGGCACGATGCGCGAGAACGTGCTGGGCTTGAACGTGGTGACGGCCCGCGGCGAGCAGATCCGCACCGGCACACGTGCCCGCAAGAGCAGCGCCGGCTATGACATGACGCGCTTGTTCGTCGGCAGCGAAGGCACCTTGGGCGTGATCACCGAGCTGACCTTGCGCATCTACCCGCTGCCAGAGGCGGTGTCGGCAGCGGTGTGTTTCTTCCCCGACATTGACGCGGCGGTGCAGACCGCCATCCAGATCATTCAAATGGGCGTGCCGATCGCGCGCTGCGAGCTGCTCGACGTGCACGCGATCCGCGCGGTCAATGCGCATGACAAGTTAGGCCTGCGTGAACTCCCTATGCTCTTGATGGAGTTCCACGGCAGCGCCGCCGGCGTGGCCGAGCAGGCGCAAACGGTGCAGGAGATTGCCCGTGAGCTGGGCGGCGAGGACTTTGAATGGGCCGTTACGCCGGAGGCCCGCACTCGGCTCTGGGCGGCCCGGCATCACGCCTATTTGTCGGGCTTGCAGACCAAACCGGGCTGCCGCAGCGTGACCACCGATATCTGCGTGCCGATCTCGCGCCTGGCCGAGATCATCAACGCCTCGGTCGCCGAGGTCGAGCAGGCAGGCTTGGCTTACTTCATCGTCGGCCATGTCGGCGACGGCAATTTTCATATGGCCTATCTGATCGACCCGCTGATCCCCGCCGAGCGCGAATTGGCCGAGCGCTTGAGCCGTCAAATGGTGGCACTGGCGCTACGCCTGGAGGGCACTTGCAGCGGCGAACATGGCATCGGCCTGCACAAGCAGGGCTTTCTGATTGATGAGGCCGGGGCGGGCGCGGTGGCGTTGATGCGCAGCGTCAAGCAGGCGCTGGACCCGCACAACATCATGAATCCGGGAAAGATTTTCGCGGCTTAAGCGGGAGTTGATGTTGGTCTCTTGTTTCGCCGATCACCGATCACCGATCGCCGGCGCAGGGCCCCGGGGTCTCCGTGCGAACCCGCTTAGGCACTGCGACCCCGGAGCCCTACACCGGCTCCAAGCGGTGTTCGTTGGAGACTCAGGCCAGCCGGTTTCTTTCTAGGCCGCAGGCGCCACCACGCTCCAGCGCTTGCTGACCTCGCCCTTGTCATCGACGCTCTCCAGATGCACGCCGAAGCCCCACAGCCGGGCGACATGCTTGAGCACCTCTTGCGCGCTGTCATGCAGCGGTCTGCCCATATGTTGGGTATGGCGCAGCGTCAGTGAGCGGTCACCGCGCAGATTGACGTTCCAGACCTGGATATTGGGCTCGCGGGTGCTCAGATCGTATTGGCGCGACAAGGCCTCGCGCACATGCTGGTAGCCGGCTTCGTCATGGATGGCGGAGATTTCATATTCGGACAGCTTCTCGTCGTCGAGGATGGAAAACAGTCTGAATTCGCGCATCAGATGCGGGCTCAGATATTGGCCGATGAAGCTCTCGTCCTTGAAATTGCGCATCGCATGGTCGATGGTGGGTAGCCAGTCGCCGCCGGCAATGCCGGGGAACCAACGGCGGTCTTCCTCGGTCGGCTTTTCGCAGATGCGCTTGATGTCGGTGTACATCGCAAAGCCCAAGGCGTAGGGGTTCAGATTGGCCATCGGCTGCTGCGCCACCACATTGGTGTGTGACTTCAGCCATTCGATCATCATGCCGTCGCTCATATAGCCGTCGTCATACATCTGGTTCAGCAGGCGGTGATGCCAGAAGGTGGCCCAGCCCTCGTTCATCACCTGCGTCTGGCGCTGCGGGTAGAAATACTGGGCGATCTTGCGCACGATGCGCACGATCTCGCGCTGCCAGGGCTCCAGCAGCGGCGCGCTCTTTTCGATGAAATAGAGGATGTTCTCTTGCGGCTCATCTGGGAAGCGCAGGGCGGCGGCGGCCGCAGCATCTGCTTCAGCACGCTTGGGCAGGGTGCGCCAGATGTCATTGATCTGCTGCTGCGCATGGGCCTCGCGGTCGGCCATGCGCGTGCGTTCTTGCGCCAGCGAGAGCTTGGCCGGGCGACGGTAGCGGTCGACGCCGTAAGACATCAGCGCGTGGCAGGAGTCCAGCATCTGCTCGACCTGGGAGATGCCGTGGCGCTGTTCGCAGTCGGCGACGAAGTTCTTGGCATAGACCAGGTAGTCGATGATGCTGGACGCATCGGTCCACATGCGGAACAGATAGTTGCCCTTGAAGAAGCTGTTGTGCCCGTAGCAGGCGTGTGCAATCACCAGGGCCTGCATGGCCATGGTGTTTTCTTCCATCAGATAGGCGATGCAGGGGTCGGAGTTGATGACGATCTCGTAGGCCAGGCCCATCTGGCCGCGCTTGTAATTGCGCTCGGTGGCGATGAATTCCTTGCCATAGCTCCAATGGCGGTAATTGACCGGCATGCCGACCGAGGCATAGGCATCCATCATCTGCTCGGCGGTGATGATCTCGAGCTGGTTCGGATAGGTGTCCAAGCCGTAGCGCTCGGCGGTGGCGCGGATCACGTCGTGGTAGTCGTCGATCAGGCCGAAGGTCCAGTCGCTGGGCGAGGGCAGGGGGGCAGCGGGCCTGGGGCCGGCCGGCTTCATTTCCTTCAGCGCCGGTTTGCAGCGGCGCCCACCGTAGTCATCGGTGCTGGGGGCGATGGCGCGGTGGCGGCGGTTTTCGATGTCGGTCATGTCAGCCCCTTGTTCAATGATGCAGTGAGTGAGTTCAGGCGCTCACTTAGCTGAACTTTCCTTCTTGAACAGATCGCGGAAGACCGGATAGATTTGCGAAACTTCGGTGGCCTTGCGCATCGCGAAGTGGCGCACCTCTTCGCTGAGCTTGCTGTACTCGTCCCAGAGGTTTTGCTCCTGTTCGGCCACCTGCACATAGGCGAAATAGCGGCACATGGGCAGAATTTTGTCGGCCAGCAACTCGCGGCAGCGGCCACTGTCGTGGTGCCAGTTGTCGCCGTCGCTGGCCTGGGCACCATAGATATTCCATTCTCCCCGCGGATAGCGGGCCTGGATGATTTCTTCCATCAGGATCAGCGCGCTCGACACCACGGTGCCCCCGGTCTCGGTGGCATGGAAGAAATTCTGCTCGTCGACTTCTTGGGCTTGCGTGTGGTGGCGAATGAAGACGACGTCGATCTTTTCGTAATGTCGGGTCAGGAACAGATAGAGCAGGATGAAGAAGCGCTTGGACAGATCCTTGCGGCCCTCGTCCATCGAACCCGACACGTCCATCAGGCAGAACATCACCGCTCGGCTGGTCGGCACCGGCACCCGCACGCGGTTGCGAAAGCGCAGATCGATGGGGTCGAGGAAAGGGATGGCCTTGAGGCGCTGGCGCAGCAGCTTGATGCGCGCCTCGGTCTCCAGCAATATGCGCTGAACTTCATGGTCAGCCTGGTTCTCATGCTTGAGCAGGGCCAGGCGCTCTTCCAGTTCCAACAACTCGCGTCGCTTGTCGGTGCCCAAAGCGATGCGGCGGCCAAGCGCGCCGCGCATCGAACGCACGATATGCAGATTGGTCGGGTTGCCGTCGCCGGTGTAGCCGGCCCGGTGGGTCTTCCATTCCGGCGTGTCGGCCAGTTGTGTGCGCTCCAGATTGGGCAGGGCCAGATCCTCGAAGAAGACCTGCATGAATTCTTCGCGGCTAAGGTGGAAGACGAAGTCGTCGTCGCCCTCGCCGGAGTCGCTGGCCTGGCCGCCGCCTTGGCCCTGGCCGCCACCCTTGGGCTTGGCCAGGCGGTCGCCCTTGACATGCTCGGTATTGCCGGGCCGCACCACCTCGCGCACGCCGCCGTCGCCGTGGCCGAACACCGGCTCACTCAAGTCCTTCTTGGGAATGTGCACGTCCTCGCCGCGCTGCATATCGCGGATGCCGCGGCCATCGACGGCACGCCGCACCGCCTCGCGCACCTGCTCTTTGTGGCGCTGCAGAAAGCGTTCCCGGTTGCCTATCGATTTGTTCTTGCCCGACAGGCGACGGTCGATGATTTGTTGGAGTGCCATGGTGCTCACGCAGTTTTGTATGTCCTCTTGATGTGAGTCCCTAACTACGAACTTTTGCGGACCCTCAAATACCACTCGCACAGCAGCCGCACCTGCTTGGCCGTGTAACCCTTGTCGACCATGCGCTGGACAAAGTTCTCGTGCTTTTTGGCCTCGTCGGCGCTGGCCTTGGCGTTGAAGCTGATGACGGGCAGCAACTCCT
>JADMJQ010000069.1 GCA_018780415.1 Roseateles sp.
CATGCGGAAGTAGTTCTGGAAGGTGATCGAGGCCAGCGTCTGGTTCTCGCTCTGAATCGCCACACCTTCTTTGGCCTCGACCGCCTGATGCAGACCGTCGCTCCAGCGCCGGCCCGTCATCAGCCGGCCGGTGAACTCGTCGACGATGATGACCTCACCGTTTTGCACCACGTAATGCTGGTCACGGTGGTAAATATGGGTGGCACGCAGAGCAGCGTAAAGATGGTGCATCAAGGTGATGTTGCCGGCGTCATAGAGGCTGGCGCCCTCCACCAGGAGGCCGGCTTCGCTCAACAGACGCTCGGCGTTCTCATGCCCGTCTTCGGTCAAATAAACCTGGTGCGATTTTTCATCGACGGTGAAGTCACCCGGCTCGATCACGCCCTCGCCAGTGCGGATGTCGAGTTCGCCAATCTGCTTTTTCAGACCCGGCGCGACCTTGTTGATGGCCAGATAGACATCGGTTTGGTCGTCGGCTTGGCCGGAAATGATCAGCGGCGTGCGCGCTTCGTCGATCAGGATCGAATCAACCTCGTCGACGATGGCAAAGGCCAGCGGCCGCTGCACGCGGTCCGCCACATCGTGGACCATGTTGTCGCGCAGATAGTCGAAGCCGTACTCGTTGTTGGTGCCGTAGGTGACGTCCGCGGCATAGGCCGCCTGCTTTTCTTCGCGCGACATCTGCGCCAGATTCACGCCTACGGTCAAACCCAAGAAGTTGTACAGACGCGCCATCCATTCGGCATCACGCTTGGCCAGGTAATCATTGACGGTCACCAGGTGCACGCCCTTGCCCGTCAATGCATTCAGGTAGACGGCCAGCGTGCCCATCAGGGTCTTGCCTTCCCCGGTGCCCATTTCGGCCACCTTGCCGGCGTTCAGCACCATGCCGCCAATCAACTGCACATCAAAGTGGCGCATCTTGAGCGCCCGCTTGCCGCCCTCGCGAACCACGGCAAATGCTTCAGGCAGCAAGGCATCCAAGGTCTCACCCTTGGCAAGGCGCTGTTTGAACTCTTCGGTCTTGGCCTTCAGTGCGGCATCATCGAGTTGCTCGAACTGCGGCTCCAGTGCATTGATTTGCTGGACGGTGCGGCGGTAGCCTTTAAGCAAGCGCTCGTTACGGCTACCGAAAATCTGGGTGAGAAGCTTGGGCAACATGCAGCGTAATGGTTGAATCGTAGGTTCGAGGAGCCGCTTTGCTGCTCCCTGGGGAAGGCGGTCGCCGTCGGTAAACCTAGTGGTTTGCCGCGTGCTTGGCCCTTTGAATTCTTCTTGGTGCTCGGCCCATATGGGGCGCACTCGGCACACTGCAATGGCTCGGGCCGAATGTCGCGCAATACCGCCAAGCGCAAAACTCCGGCAGTTTAGCACCCGGCACAAGTCAGTCAGAATCCGCCGACCGGCCCGCATACACTGACGGTATGCGCCCGCCATTTCGCCCCAGAGTCAGGATCTACAAGGGTCAGCAAGTCCCCGAACCCCTGACCATATCCAATGCCTTGCAGCGACATGAGGGTTTGGCCCGACTGAGCGTGCTGATGCGCGAATCAAATCGGCGCATGGAATTGATCAAGCACTGCTTGCCCGGCGCGCTGACACGCTTTGTGCAAGCCGGACCGGTCGACGAGGAAGGCTGGACCCTGCTTGCCGCCAACGCCGCGGTCGCGGCCAAATTGCGCCACCTGCAACCCAGGCTGCAAGAACTGCTGGAAGAAGCCGGGCTTCAGCCCTCCAGAGTTCGAGTCAAAGTGCAGCAATAGGCACGCCCATCCCTGGGCCAAACCCCTTACCCCAAACCCCCAGCCCCTTACGCCACACCTAGCGTGCGCTGACCAGAACTTTTAAACAGCCAAAAAAAATACCGCTAAAAAGCGGTATTTTCATTTTGTACTTCTTCTTTTGGTGCCGGCTATCGGATTCGAACTGATGACCTACCGCTTACAAGGCGGTTGCTCTACCAACTGAGCTAAGCCGGCGAAAGACCAAGAGTATAAACTTATTTTCTTGGTCTTGTCTACTACTTTATCCGCTTCAGCGATGGGCGCCCAGAACTCGGGGGGGTTGCATCGGGTTCATCGCCATCATCGGCCATGGTAGCGGGCTGAGGAACCTCGGCAAGCGCCGGCTTGGCTTCTGCGGAAGCAGCCTCCGCCACCGGTGCCAGCTTGACCGACCGCAAAGGTGCCGAGGCCGGGCGACTCTCTACGCCAGGCGTAACAACGCCAGGTGCAGCGACGTCGACCGGGCCCATGGCGGTTTGCACATCAGGCGCTGGGAAGGCCATGCCTTGCCCGTTTTCACGCGCATAAATGGCCACCACATGATCAATCGGCACAATGATCTCGCGTGCCGTGCCGCCGAACCTGGCTTTGAATTGAATGAACTCATTGCCAAGGTCGAGGCTGCTGGTGGCATCGAAGCCGACATTGAGCACGATCTCGTTATTGCTAACGTACTCCATCGGCACCTGCACGAATCTGTCCACTTGCACCGCGATATAGGGCGTGAAGCCGTTATCTGTGCACCAGTCATGCAGGGCCCGGATCAAGTAAGGCCGAGTCGACGCACTGCCCGACCCGCCGTTCTGACTGCTTTGTTCCATATGCCGATCGCTTACTTGCGCATGACCTTCTCGGACGGCGTCAACGCCTCGATATAGGCGGGGCGCGAGAAGATGCGTTCCGCATACTTCAACAGCGGCAAGGCGTTCTTCGACATATCGATGCCGTAGTAATCCAGACGCCAGAGCAAGGGTGCAATCGCCACGTCAAGCATGGAGAAATCATCGCCGAGCATGTACTTGTTCTTCAAGAAGATCGGCGCCAACTGGGTCAAACGGTCACGAATCTGCGAGCGCGCCTTCTCCAATTGCTTGTCGGCTGCCTTGGCAGTCTGGCTGCGGCCTTCCAACACATTGACATGCGCGAACAGCTCCTTCTCGAAGTTCAGGAGGAACAGGCGCACGCGGGCACGGGCCACCGGGTCGCCGGGCATCAGCTGAGGATGGGGGAAGCGCTCGTCGATGTACTCGTTGATGATGTGGGACTCATACAAGATCAAGTCCCGCTCAACCAGAATTGGCACTTCGTTGTACGGATTCATCAAGGCGATGTCTTCAGGCTTGGCGAACAAGTCCACATCGCGAATTTCAAAGTCCATACCCTTTTCGAACAGCACGAAGCGGCAGCGATGCGAGTAAGGGCAGGTGGTTCCAGAATAAAGCACCATCATGGCGGCAGGCTCCCAAAGGGTCAGGTAAAAAGGTTGCGGCCGCTCTCAGCGAATCCGCGCAAAATGCAAACGCAGTGGGAGCCTATACAAGCTGCCCACTGCGCTTTCGGCCAGGCTATGCCCAGGCCCGATCGACTACTTCACGTCTTTCCAGTAAGCCGCATTCAGGCGCCAAGTGAACACCGTGAACACCAGCAAGAACAACAGCACCATCACACCAAGACGGAAACGTTGCGCCTGCGCCGGCTCGCCCATCCACTGCAAATAAGCGACCAAGTCGGCCACCGTGTTGTCATATTGGGCGGTCGTCATGGTGCCCGGCGTCAACTGCTCGTAGCCTTTGAAGACATGGATCTTCTTGGCATGGTCATGAGGATCAGACTCCTCGGCAAACTTGGCGTCACGAACACCTTGCAACTCCCACAGCACATGCGGCATGGCAACACTTGGGAAGGCCAAGTTGTTCCAGCCGGTGGCCTTGGTGTCATCAGCGTAGTAATTTCGCAGGTAGGTGTAGAGGTAATCAGCGCCGGACCCCTTGGCGCCGTCGGCCCGCGAGCGGGCGATCACGGTCAAGTCCGGCGGCGCAGCGCCGAACCAATCCTTGGCTTGACGCGGATCCATGGCAATCTTCATCGTGTCGCCGACTTTGTCGGTGGCAAACATCAGATTGCTCTTGATCTGCAACTCGGTCAAACCGATGTCACGCATGCGGTTGTAGCGCATGAAGGCGGCGGAGTGACAGTTCAGGCAGTAGTTGACGAAGAGCTTGGCGCCATTTTGCAGCGACGCCATGTCCTGCATCTTCTCTTTCGGGAACTTGTCCCATTCAATGCCGCCGGCCGCGGCAAAGGCACCCGACACCAAGCCAAAGCAGGTCAACAAGGTTGCGATGAGTTTTTTCATTCTTTGGACTCCGTGGCTCAGTGGGCGTGGAAGGTCACACGATCGGGCACCTGCTTCGGTGTGCCGAGTTTGCTCCACCAAGGCATCAGCAAGAAGAAACCGAAGTAGAACAGCGTGCCGATCTGTGCGACCAAGGTCCCCATATCGGTCGGCGGCTGAATGCCCAAGTAGCCCAGCACCAAGAAGAACACCACAAACACGGCGTACACATATTTGTGCCAATCCGGGCGATAGCGAATCGACTTGACCGGGCTGTGATCCAGCCAAGGCAGGAAGAACAGAATCACGACAGCGCCGCCCATCACCACAACGCCCCAGAACTTGGCGTCGAAGGTCTTGAGCAGGACCGCAGCAACCAGCGCGATCACCAACACTGCAATTTTCGCTTTGCCGGCGAAATTGCCCTTCAACACCGCCAAGACGGCCGACAGAGCAATGATGCCCGCCAACACATTGACCATCGTGTCAGTGGTCGCACGCAACATTGAATAGAACGGCGTGAAATACCAGACGGGGGCGATGTGCAGCGGTGTCTTCAGTGGGTCGGCTGGGATGAAGTTGTTGTATTCGAGGAAGTAGCCGCCCATCTCTGGCGCAAAGAACACGATAGACGTGAAGACGATCAAGAACAAACTCAACGCGTAGATGTCGTGCACGCTGTAATACGGGTGGAACGGAATGCCGTCCAGCGGGTGGCCATTGGCATCTTTCGGCGCCTTGGGACCCTTGATCTCGACGCCGTCCGGGTTGTTCGAGCCCACTTCATGCAACGCAATGATGTGCGCCACGACCAGACCCAAGAGCACCAGAGGCACAGCGATCACATGGAAGGCAAAGAAGCGATTCAATGTTGCGTCGCCGACCACGAAGTCGCCGCGAATCAGCAAGGCCAGATCTTCCCCGATGAAGGGCACCGCG
>JADMJQ010000156.1:0-15424 GCA_018780415.1 Roseateles sp.
AGGGTGGACTTGCCGACGTTGGGCAGGCCCACGATGCCGCATTTGAGGCTCATGGAAGGCTTTCTGGGTGTGGTGCGGGAGACGCAAAGGCGAGATTTTAGACGCTGCCGCCCGCAGCACTGATTGCGGCCTTGATTCTGGGCTTGATTGCCCCGCGGCTCAGGCCTCGCGGCGGCTTGCCTACAATGGCCGAATGCATAGTTATGAGGTCTTGGTTCGTGGTGACGGTTGCGTCGGCCGCAGCTTGGCGTTGGCCCTGGCCGCGCAGGGCATGCGTGTGGCCTTGCTGGGCCGTGCCGACGCCAGCGTCAGCCAACGTGAGGATGTGCGCAGCTACGCGTTGAATGCCGCCTCGGTGCGCTTGTTGCGTGATCTCAAGGTCTGGGATTCCTTGCCCGGCGATGCCATCAGCCCGGTCTACGACATCAAGGTTTGTGGCGATCAGGCCGGCGCGCTGCTGGAATTTTCGGCCTGGCAGCAAGGAGTGTCGGAGTTGGCCTTCATCGTCGATGCCGGCGTGCTGGAGCAGCAACTCGCTGCCGCGCTGCGTTTCTCACCGCATGTCGAGGTGGTCGACGCGGCGGTGCCCGCCGATTTGATCGCCTTGTGCGAGGGTCGCGACTCACAGCAACGTGCCGATCTGGGCGTGCGCTTTGAAGCGCATGCCTATGGTCACCGCGCGATTGCCGCGCGCCTGAGCACCGACATGGCCCACCAGGGCGTCGCTCGTCAATGGTTCAGATCGCCCGATGTGCTGGCCTTGCTGCCCATCGACAAGCCCGTTATCGGCACGTCTTACGGCTTGGTCTGGTCCTTGCCCGAGCAGCAAGCGCTTGATTTGCTGGCCGCGCCGGCGGACGAGTTCGAGGCCGCACTGAACGCCGCCAGCGGTGGCGCCGCCGGCAGCTTGAGCCTGGCCAGCGGCCGCTCAAGTTGGCCGCTGGCTTTGGCGCGGGCCGAGCCGGTGCAAGGGCCGGGTTGGGTCTTGCTGGGCGATGCCGCCCATCTGGTCCACCCCTTGGCCGGCCAGGGACTGAATCTGGGCCTGGCCGATGTGGCCGCACTGGCCGCCGTATTGGCGGGTAAAGAAGCCTGGCGCTCGGCCGGCGATGAGCGCCTGCTGCGCCGCTTTGCGCGGGCGCGCCAGGCGCCTAACTGGGCCATGGGTGAGTTGACCGATGGCTTGCTGAAAATGTTCGCCAGCGAAGCGACGCCGCTGCGCGAGTTGCGCAACAAGGGCATGAGTGCCTTGAATTCTGTTCCCCCCTTGAAGCGCTGGCTGACAACGCGCGCCTTGGGTCTTTGATGTTCATTGTTAGCTTAAGTTCCGGACACCATGAAGATGTTGAAATCGACCCCCATCGCCGCCGCTCTGTGGCTGAGCTTGCCCTTGTTGGCCCAGGCCAATGAAGCAGTTATTCGCAAAAGCCTGGCCGAGCGCCTGGCCGGCCTGCCCAAGGTTGAGGAAATCAGGCCCAGCCCAATGCCGGGCCTGTGGGAGATCCGCATCGGCAACGAGATCCGCTACACCGATGCCACCGGCACCTACTTGATGGAAGGTGAGCTGATCGATCTGCGCACGCGCAAGAACCTGACCGAGGAGCGCGTTGCCAAGTTGCAGACGGTTGACTTTGCCAGCCTGCCCCTGAAGGACGCGGTGGTGTGGAAGACCGGTGACGGCAAGCGACGCATCGCGATTTTTTCCGACCCGAACTGCGGCTATTGCAAGCGCTTGGAGCGTTCCTTGCAAGACGTCAAGGATCTGACCGTCTACACCTTCATGATCCCGATTTTGGGCGGCGATTCGCCCGAAAAGTCGCGCTCGATCTGGTGCGCCAAGGACTCCACGGCTTCCTGGCGTGCCTGGATGCTGGACGCCAAAGCGCCGATCAAGCCAAGCGGCACCTGCGATGACAGCGCGATCGAGCGCAACCTCGCCCTGTCCCGGCGCAGTCACGTCAACGGCACGCCGGCCATCATTTTTGAGGACGGCAGCCGGGCGCCCGGTGCGATGAGCGCGGAGCAGCTGGAAAAACGCTTGCAAAGCCTTGGCAAGTCCTGAATTCCCGCGCTGGCACTGATTTCCTATGCCCGCCCGCCGCTTGATGCGGGTGGGGCCCGCACCTTTTGTTGTTCCGGAGTTTGACCGCATGCCCGTCGCCGCCAACGCCCTTGCGCCGTTGCCACTGAACCCCCTGGCCTTGCGCCTGGGCCATCTGGGCTTGTTGCCCTTTGTGTTGGGCGCCTTGCTGGTCTGGCTGGTGGGTGGGCGCGATGCCGCCGCCCATGCCTGGATCAGCTTTGCCCTGTCGGCCTATGCAGCACTGATCCTTTCATTCCTGGGCGGTATCTATTGGGGCCTGGGTTTCAGCAGGCCGCAGGACGGCTCGGCGCTGCCCTTTATCTGGGGGGTGATGCCGTCGCTGGGGGCCTGGATCGCGCTGGTGATGCCGGCCTACGCCGGCTTGGTTTTGCATGGCGTGATGCTGATTGCGTGCTACTTGGTTGACCGGCGCCTTTACCCGGCGCTGGGCGCGGCGGCCTGGTTGACCTTGCGCTTCCGGCTCAGTGCGGTGGCAGCGCTGTGCTGCTTTTTGGCGGCGGCCGGTAGCTGAAGGAGCTGAGATGAGTGACATCCGTTTTTTTGTCGAACTGAGCGATCCCAAGACCCATGTCTTCGAGCTGACCTTGACGATTGCGGCGCCGGCGGCGCTGCAGCGGCTCAGCCTGCCGGCCTGGATTCCCGGCAGCTATTTGCTGCGTGAATTTGCCCGTCACCTGAGCGGGCTCAAGGCCGAGCAAGCGGGCCAGGCCCTGGCGCTGGAGCAGCTCGACAAGGCCAATTGGCAGGTCGCTTGCAGCCCCGACTCGCCCTTGCAGCTGAGCTACCGGGTCTATGCCTTCGACAGCTCGGTGCGCGCGGCGTTTCTGGATGCCGACCGCGGTTTCTTCAATGGCACCGGTCTATGCCTGCGCGTGCATGGCCATGAACACGCAGCTCACAGCATTGAGTTTGGCGCGCTGCCGCCCGCTTGGCAGGTGGCCACCGCCATGGCGCAAACCCCCGACGGCCGCTACCAGGCGGCCGACTACGACGAGTTGGTCGATCACCCCTTTGAGCTCGGGCAATTCTGGGTCGGGCAGTTCATGGCCGGCGGCCTGCCGCACCGCATCGTCGTCAGCGGCGCCTTGCCGGTCTTTGATACCGAGCGGCTGCTGGCCGATGCGCAGCGCATCTGCGCGGCGCAGCTGGACTTTTGGCATGGGCCGGCGAGCAGCCGCCACAGTGCGCCGCCTTTCGAGGCCTACACCTTTTTCTTGAATGCGGTGGAGGACGGCTATGGCGGCCTGGAGCATCGGGCCAGCACCGCCCTGATCGCACCGCGGCGCGATCTGCCGCGCCTGGGGCAGACGGAAGTCAGCGAGGGCTATGTGCGCTTGCTGGGCCTGATCAGCCATGAGTACTTCCACAGCTGGAACGTCAAGCGGCTCAAGCCCGCGGACTTTGCCGAACTGGACTATGCACAGGAGAACTACACCGAGCTGCTGTGGTTTTTCGAGGGCTTCACCAGCTATTACGACGAGCTGATGCTGCTGCGCTGCGGCCTGATCGACGAGGCGCGCTATTTGAAGCTGCTCGCCACCAGCTACAACGGCGTGCTGGCCACGCCGGGCCGCAAGGTGCAAAGCCTGGCGCAGTCCAGTTTTGATACCTGGATCAAGTATTACCGGCCGGACGAAAACACGCCCAACAGCACCATCAGCTATTACGGCAAAGGCGCTTTGTTGGCCCTGGCCCTGGATTTGAGTCTGCGTACGGCCGCGGCGTCCCCCAGCAGTCTTGATGAGCTGATGCGCGGCCTTTGGCAGCGCAGCCACGCCGGCCTGCGCACCGGCGCGCGCGGTGCCATCAGCGAGGCGGATGTGTTGGCCGTGATCACCGAGCTGGGCGGCAGCACTCTGGCGCAACAGTTCCAGCTATGGGTGCATGGCACCGACGACCTGCCGCTGCCGCAGCTGTTCGAGCGCGTCGCGGTGCAATTGCGGGCCGACAAGCCGACCTTGGCCCAAAGGCTGGGTCTGCGGGTGACCGAGTCGGGCGCGGGCGCAAATGCGAGCTGTTCCGTCAAGCAGGTGCTGCAGGGGTCGGCTGCCTTGGCCGGCGGCTTGTGCGCCGGCGACGAGCTGCTGGCCTGCAATGGCTGGCGCCTGCGCCGCCTTGAGGACGCGGCGCTGACCCTGGCACCGATGACGCTGCGCCTGAGCTTCCTGGTCTCGCGCGACCAGCGTCTGCTGAGCCTGGATGTGCAGATGCCGGCCAGCAGCCCTGTCGACGGCAGCGAGCCGATCTTGTTGAGCCTGGCCGAAAAAGCGCCGCCCGCTGCCGTGGGTCTGCGCAAGGCATGGCTGGCGGGCTGAGCCCAAAGCCTGCGGCCGCGGCGACCCGAAGGCGCGCCGTTTGGCTGGCCTGCTTGCTGCTGCCGGTGTTGCTGGCGCATCTTTGGCTGGGTGAGGCCGTGCAGCGCCTGCGCCAGGGCTGGAGCGAAGCCGCCGCACCGATGCCGGCGCGAATGGTGGTCGCCTATGTGCGCGAGCTGAAGGCGGCCGCGCCTGCGGTGCGAGCGCCTGCGCCACCTGCGCCGCGCCGCGCACCGGCGCAGCCGCCCAAACTCATGCCGGCCGCAGCAGAGGTGCTGCCTGTCGAGGACGCCGCGAGTGCGGTCGTCGTGGCAGAGCCGGAGGCTGCGGTGCCAGTAGCGACGGAGGCAGCCCTTGAGCTGATCGAACTCAGCCGCCCCTTGCCGGCGGAGCCGGCCGCCAGCGCGGTACTGGCCGAGTCCGGCCCCGAGTGGCCGCCCTCAACCCTGCTCAGCTACCGCCTGAGCGGCAACTACCGCGGCGAGGTGCATGGCAGCGCCCAGGTGGAGTGGATACGCCAGGGTGAACGCTATCAGATGCATCTGGACGTGGCCATTGGCCCGAGTTTCGCGCCCCTGATATCGCGCCGCATGAGCAGCGATGGGCGCTTGACGCCGGCTGGCGTCAACCCGCAGCGCTATGACGAAGACACGCGGGTGATGTTCAGCCAGCGCCGCCGCTCGACATTGCTGTTTCACGGCGACCGCGTGACCATGCCCAACGGTCGCGTCGAGCCTGTGCCGGCCGGCGTGCAGGATGCGGCCAGCCAGTTTGTACAGCTGACCCGGCTGTTCCTGACCGGCGCCGAGCCCTTGCGTGCCGGTCATGTGATCGACATTCCCTTGGTGCTGCCCAAGCGCCAGTACCTGTGGCGCTACGAGGTGCTGGGCGAGGAGGAACTGCAGACCCCGATGGGCCCGCTGCCGACCTGGCATTTAAAGCCGTCGAAAGCGGCCGGCGGCGGCGACCTGAGCGCCGAGGTTTGGATCGCGCCCTCGCTGCAATACTTGCCGGTGCGCCTGCGCATAAGGCAAGACGAGCAAACCTTCATCGACCTGATGCTGAACGCCCCGCCCAAGCAAGCCGACCAGCCGGCCGCCCCTATAGTTGAGCCCAATCAATCCAAGGAGAACCCATGAGCTATGAATGCATCATCACCGAGCTGCGCGGCGACTTTGATCGCAAAACCGGCCTGATCACGCTGAACCGCCCCAAGCAGTTGAACGCCCTTAACGACCAGTTGATGGACGAGCTGGGCCAGGCCTTGCTGGCCTTTGATGCCGATGACAGCGTCGGCTGCATTGTGCTGACCGGCTCCGAGCGCGCTTTTGCGGCCGGCGCCGACATCCCGACGATGGCCCCGCACACCTTCATCAGCGCCTTCAAAAGCGGACTGATCTCGAAGAACTGGGAAACCATTTTGCAGGTGCGCAAGCCGGTGATCGCGGCGGTGGCCGGCTTTGCCTTGGGCGGCGGTTGCGAGCTGGCGATGATGTGCGACTTCATCATCGCCGCCGACACCGCCAAGTTCGGCCAGCCCGAGATCAAGCTGGGCATCATCCCAGGCGCCGGCGGCACCCAGCGCCTGCCGCGTGCGGTGGGCAAGAGCAAGGCGATGGACATGCTGTTGACCGCCCGCATGATGGATGCGGCGGAGGCTTCAACAGCAGGTCTGGTGTCACGCGTGGTGGCGGCCGACAAGCTGCTAGAAGAGGCGCTGGCAGCCGCTGAGCAGATCAACGGCTTCAGCGGCCCCTCGGTGATGCTGATCAAGGAACTCGTTAACCTGGCTTACCAAGGCCCGCTGAAAGACGGCGTGGCGGTGGAGCGGCGTTACTTCCATGCCTTGTTCGGCACCGATGATCAGCGTGAGGGCATGGACGCGTTTATGAACAAGCGCAAGCCCGACTTCAGGCAAAGTTAACGCGCAAGCTCGGCGGCGTCAGCCGAGCTTGTGTCTGCTTGACTTTCATCAAGGCCGGTGAGCGGCCATGGCCCTATGGTCTCGGGCTTTGCGCAGCGCGATGTCCTTGCCATGTTGTTGAGTTCCCGTTTGTTGCCCGCGCAGCGCCTGCGTCGGCTGCGCCCTTGGGGCGGATTGCTGCTGCTGATGCTGCTTGCCTGGCTGGCCGCCGGGCGCTGGCTGCAGCTTGAGCGGGCGGCCCTGCACGAACGGGAGAGCGAACGCCTGCAGGCCCAGGTGATTGCGCTGGACGCGATCATCTCGCCGCAACTGATCAATATCGACGCGGTACTCAAGGCGATGGCGCCGCTTGATCGCAAGCAAGTCAATGGGCCCTTGCTGCACACACTCGCGAATGCGATGCCGGTGGTGCAGGTGCTGAATGTGACCGATGCGCAGGGGCATGTGCAGCTCAGTTCGGCGGCGGATCAACTCGGGCAGGATGTCAGCCAGCAGGCCTGGTTCCAGTTGCCGCAGGCGCAGTTGGGGCGGCACCTGCTTCATCTGTCGCTGCCCTTGCAAACGGCGTCCGGCGCCTTCGTGCTGTCGCTCTCGCGCGCCCGCGTCGATGCGCAAGGCCGGTTTGCGGGGGTGGTGAGCGCCAGCCTCGACCCGCGTTACTTTGCCCTGGTGCTGCAGGCGGCCCAGCCGACGGCGGACACCTGGAGCGCCCTGGTCCATGAGGACGGCGACTTGCTCGGCCTGACGCCTCCCGACGCGGCCTGGACGGGGCGCAATCTGCTCGCCGCGCCGGCCAGCATCCTCGCGCTCCACCTGGCCAGCGGCCGGCAGACCGGACTTTATCTGCGGCCATCGGTGCTCAGCGGTGATCTGCGCCGCAGCGCAGTGCGCACGCTGCGCCCGAGCGGGCTGCCGACCGACAAGGCCTTGGTGCTGGCCGTCGCGCGTTCCGTCAACAGCCTGGAGGCGCCCTGGCGCCAACAGCTGTATGCGGTGCTGCTGATCGGCGTGGCCATGTCGCTGGCCGGCGTGGCGGCATTGCTGCTGTGGCAGCGCCGCCAGCGCCAGATGGCCATGCTGCAGCGGCGCCAGCGCCGCCTCGAACGCGACGCTGCCGAGCGCATGGCGCTGGCGCTGGAGGGCGCGGCGCTGGGCCTGTGGGACTGGGATGTGGTCAGCGGCACGGTCTGCTTCGATGCGCGCTGGTGTGCCATGCTCGGCTATCGGGTGCAAGACCTGGCCCCGCATGTGAGCAGTTGGCGGGACCTGCTGCACCCGGACGACCGTGCCGCCGTCACCGCCCAGTTGCAACCCTATCTGGACGGCCGGGCCGAGCACTTCACCCTGCAGTTCCGCCTGCGCCACCGCGACGGCCATTGGGTCTGGATCCACAGCAACGGCCGCATGATGGGGCGTGACGCCGAGGGCCGCGTGCTGCGCATGGTCGGCACGCATCTGGATATTTCGCAGATCCGCAGCAGCGAGCAGCAGTTGCAAAGCCAGGCCGAACATACCCAGGCGATTCTCGACAATATGGTTGACGGCGTGATCACCATCGACGAGCAGGGCCGCATCGAGTCGATCAACCTGTCGGCCTGCCGCATGTTCGGCTATGCCGATGCCGAGTTGCTGGGGCGCAATGTCCGCGTGCTGATGCCCGAACCCGACCGGGGTCGGCACGACCAATACCTGGCCAACCATATGCGGGGTGGGCCGGCCCGCATCATCGGCATTGGCCGCGATGTCAGCGGCCAGCGCAAGGATGGCGCGGTGTTTCCGATGAGCCTGGCGGTCTCGCGCATCGAGCGCGACGGGCGGCCGCTGTTCATCGGCCTGACACGCGACATCACCGAGCGCAAACGCGCCGAGGCCGCGATCGAGCAACTGGCCTTCTACGACCCGCTGACCAGCCTGCCGAACCGGCGCCTGCTGCTGGACCGCCTCAACCAGGCGCTCGCCGCCAGCCGGCGCAGCGGCCGTCATGGCGCGGTGCTGTTCATCGACATGGACAACTTCAAGTCTCTCAACGACACGCTGGGCCACGGCATGGGTGACCGCATGCTGCAGCGCGTGGCCCAGCGTCTGCAGGGCGCGCTGCGTGCCGGCGACACGGTGGCGCGCTGGGGCGGCGACGAGTTCGTCGTGTTGATGCAGGACCTGGGCGGCAAGCGCGCCGACGCGATTCGCCACGCCGAGCAGGCGGGCGAGAAGCTGCTGCGCGTGTTGGGCCAGCCCTATAAGCTGGATGACTATGCCCACCACAGCACGCCGAGCATCGGCATCGTGCTGTGGTGCGACGAGCAGACCGACAGCGAGGAACTGCTCAAACATGCCGACCACGCGATGTACCAGGCCAAGGCCGGCGGCCGTAACCAGCTGAGCTTTTTCGACCCGGCCGCGCAGGCGGCGATGGCCGAACGCGCCGCGCTCGAGGTCGAGCTGCGCCGGGCCATCGACGAACAGCGCTTCGAGCTGCACTTCCAAGCGCAAGTCGGCCGTGATGGCCAATTGCTGGGCGCCGAGACCTTGCTGCGCTGGTGGCATCCCGAGCGCGGCTGGATCTCGCCGGCCCATTTCATTCCCTTGGCCGAGCAGACCGGCCTGATCGTGCCGCTGGGTGAACGGGTGCTGGCGCGCAGTTGCGCGCAACTGGCCCGCTGGGCGGCCGAGCCAAAGCTGGCGGCGCTAAAGCTAGCGGTCAATGTCAGCGCACTGCAGTTCCGTCAGAAGGACTTCCTGGGCCTGATGCGCAACTTGCTGGTGCGCAGCGGCGCGCCGATCGGGCGGCTCAAGATCGAGCTGACCGAGAGCGCCGTACTCGACGATGTGGAAGCGGTGATCGCCTTGATGAGCGAGCTCAGCGCCTTGGGCCTGAGCTTCTCGCTCGATGACTTCGGCACCGGCTACTCTTCATTGGCCTATCTGAAGCGCCTGCCGTTGAAGCAGTTGAAGATCGACCAGAGCTTTGTGCGCGACCTGCTGACCGAACCGAATGCCCGCGCGATTGCCCGCGCCATCATCCAGCTCGGCGACAGCCTGGGCCTGGAGGTAATGGCCGAGGGCGTCGAGACCGAGGCACAGCGCGAGCTACTGGCCAGCCAGGGCTGCCACGCCGTGCAGGGCTATCTGTTCAGTCGGCCGCTGCCACTAGCGGAATTCGAGGCCTTGGTGCGCGCCTGGCCGGCGCGCACCGCGCTCACTCCCGACGCGCTGTCGGTGATCAACATCATCAGGCGGTCGATGCCGATGCCGCAGCCGCCGGCCGGTGGCATGCCGTATTCCAGCGCGCGGATGAAGTCGGCGTCATAGAACATCGCCTCTTCGTCGCCGGCTTCCTTGTTCGAGACCTGCGCCTGGAAGCGCGCCGCCTGGTCCTCGGCGTCGTTCAGCTCGGAGAAACCGTTCGCGTACTCACGACCGGTGATGAAGAGCTCGAAGCGGTCGGTAATGGTCGGATTGGCGTCCGAGGCGCGCGCCAGCGGCGACACCTCGACCGGGTAATCGATGATGAAGGTCGGGTGCCAGAGCTTTTCTTCGACCACCGCCTCGAACATGCCGAATTGCAGCTCGGGCAGATTCCAATGCTTGGGCGCTGCCTCGCCCAAGGCCGCCAGGCGCTCGCGCAGGACCAGGGCGTTGTCGGCCTCCTCGGGCGTCAGCCCGGCATGCTCAACCAAGGAGTTACGCACCGACAGGCGGGCGAAGGGCTTGTCCAGATCGACCGGTTTGCCGGCATAGCTGATCGCTGCCGAGCCGGTGGCGGCGCGGGCGGCGTGGCGCAGCACTTCTTCGGTGAAGTCCATCAGCTCGATATGGGTCCAGTAGGCCGCATAGAACTCCATCATCGTGAATTCGGGGTTATGCCGAACCGAGATGCCTTCGTTGCGGTAGCTGCGGTTGATCTCGAACACGCGCTCGAAGCCGCCGACCAGCAATCGCTTCAGATACAACTCGGGCGCGATGCGCAGAAACATCTCCTGATCCAGCGCGTTGTGGTGCGTGATGAAGGGCTTGGCATTGGCGCCGCCGGGGATCGGGTGCAGCATCGGCGTCTCGACCTCGAGGAAGTCATGCTCGACCATATAGCTGCGGATCGAGGACACCGCCTTGGAGCGGGCGACGAAGCGCGCGCGCGCGCTCTCGTCGGTGATCAGGTCGACATAGCGCTGGCGGTATTTCTGCTCCTGATCCACCATGCCGTGGAACTTGTCCGGCAGCGGCCGCAGGCTCTTGGTCAGCAGGCGCAGATTCGTGACCCGCACCGACAACTCGCCGGTCTTGGTGCGGAACAGGGTTCCTTCAGCGCCGACGATGTCGCCCAGGTCCAGATGCTTGAAGGCGGCGTAGTTTTCCTCGCCGATGCCGTCCTTGGTGACGAACAGCTGCAGGCGGCCGGTGGCGTCCTGCAGCGTGCCAAAACTCGCCTTGCCCATCACCCGCTTCAACATCAAACGGCCGGCGACCGACACCGCCACGGCCTGCGGCTCCAACTCTTCGTTCTCCAGATTGCCGTAGCGCTGGCTCAGCGGCAGCGCGCGGTGCTGGGGTTTGAAATCATTGGGGAAGGGGATGGGGTTGACGGCCCGCAAGGCGGCGAGCTTTTCGCGGCGCTCGGTGATCAGTTGGTTCTCGTCAACAGCGACAGGAACATGGTGCGGAGCGGCAGGGGTGTGCTGGGTCATCTGAGGGCGTGGCGTGATTGAATTTGCGGCGATTTTAGACGCACCCCCCGTAGAATCTGCCGCTTCTCTCTAATCCAGCCATTGCGGCCTGCCATGCGCTCCAGTCTGCCCATTCTTGATCGACCCATCCGCTTTGCCTTGGTGGGCTGCGGGCGCATCTCCAAAAACCATATCGAGGCGATCGCGGCCCATGCCGGCGCTGCCGAATTGGTGGCGGTCTGCGACAACAATCCCAAGGCTTTGGCAGCTGCGGTGGCGTTGACCGGCGCGGCTGGTTTCTCCTCGCTGGAGGCCTTGCTGGCCGCCAAGGAACCAGATAAAACGGCCGACATCGTCGTGCTCGCCACCCCCAGCGGCCTGCATCCGCAGCAAGCGATGCAAATCGCCGCCGCCGGCCGCCATGTCTTGAGCGAAAAGCCGATGGCGACCAAGCTCGATGAGGGTGTCGCGATGGTGCGGGCCTGCCGCGACGCTGGCGTGAAGTTGTTTGTGGTCAAGCAAAACCGCCTCAACGCAACGGTGCAGAAGGTGCGGGAGGCGATCCAGCAGGGCCGTTTTGGCCGTATTTTCCTCAGCACCGTCAATGTGTTCTGGACGCGGCCGCAGTCCTATTACGACGCCTCGCCCTGGCGCGGCCGTTGGGATATGGACGGGGGCGCTTTCATGAACCAGGCCAGCCACTATGTCGATCTGCTCGACTGGTTAGTTGGCCCGGTCGACAGCGTGCACGCCTACACCGCCACGCTGGACCGCGATATCGAGGCCGAAGATACCGGCGTGATGAGCGCTCGACTGCGTCATGGCGGCCTCGCCTCCATCAATGTGACCATGCTGACCTATCCGCAGAACTTGGAGGGTTCGATCACCATCCTGGGCGAAAAGGGCACGGTCAAGATCGGCGGCACGGCGGTCAACAAGATCGAGCATTGGCAGTTCGCGGATCAGCGGCCCGAGGATGCTTTGGCGCTCAGCGCCAGCTATGAATCCGGCAGCGTCTACGGCTTTGGCCACCCGCTCTATTACGACAACGTCATCAAGACGCTGCGCGGCGAGGCCAACGCGCAGGTGGATGGATATGAAGGGCTGCGCTCGCTGGAGATCTTGATCGCCGGCTATCGCAGCGCGCGAGATGGCGTGCGTGTCGGTCTGCCCTTGGTGTTCTGAAGATGACGGATATTGACCCCCACGTTGGCGGCGATGCCGCTGCACTGCCCCCCGAGGGGGTGCATGCCGCTCTTGGGGCGGCCCGGCGAGCGGCCTGGTGGAAGCATGACAGCGCCATCGTCGACGCCGGCGCGCAGCTCGGCGAGGGCAGCAAGGTCTGGCACTTCGCCCATATCAGCGCCGGCGCCCGCATCGGTGAGCGCTGCGCGCTGGGGCAGGGCGTCTACGTCGGCAACGATGTGCAGATCGGCAACAACGTGCGCATTCAGAACAATGTCTCGGTCTATGACGCGGTGACGCTGGAGGACGATGTGTTTTGCGGCCCGAGCATGGTCTTCACCAATGTCTACAACCCGCGCGCAGCGGTGGCGCGCAAGAACGAATACCGCCGTACCTTGGTGAAGCAGGGCGCGACGCTGGGCGCCAACTGCACCATTGTGTGTGGCCACGAGATTGGCCGTTATGCCTTTGTTGGCGCTGGCGCGGTGGTGCAAAAAGACGTTGCCGATTTCGCGCTCATGGTGGGCGTGCCGGCCAAGCGCATCGGCTGGATGAGCCGCTACGGCGAGCGCCTGAGCTTGGCCGTTGCCGGTGTTGGCAGCGATGTCTGCCCGCACAGCGGCGACCGCTATGAACTGCAGGGCGATATTTGCCGCCTCGTTGAAGAAGGAAAACTGCCTTGAGCCCTGCCTTGCCCTTTATCGATTTGAAGGCCCAGTACGCGGCCCTCAAGCCCCGTATTGACGCGCGCATTCAGGCCGTGCTGGACCATGGCCAATACATCATGGGCCCCGAGGTCAAGGAACTCGAAGCGGCGCTTGCCGCCTATACCGGCGCCAAGCATTGCATCACCGTGTCTAGCGGCACCGAGGCCTTGTTGATTGCCTTGATGGCGCTGGACCTGAAGCCGGGCGATGAGGTCATCACGACGCCGTTCACCTTTGCCGCCACCGCCGAGGTCATCGTCTTGCTGGGGGCCAAGCCGGTGTTTGTCGACATCGAGCCCGATACCTGCAATATCGACACCCGCCTGATCGAGGCAGCCATCACGCCCCGCACCCGCGCCATCATGCCGGTCAGCCTGTACGGGCAGGTCTGCGATATGGACGAGATCAATGCGATCGCAGCCCGTCATGGCCATTTGCCAGTGATCGAGGACGCCGCTCAAAGTTTTGGCGCCAGCTACAAGGGCCGCAAAAGCTGCGGCCTGAGCACCTTTGGCGCCACCAGCTTCTTCCCCAGCAAACCGCTGGGCTGCTATGGCGACGGCGGCGCGCTGTTCACCGATGACGACGCGCTGGCGCAAGCCGCGCGCGAGATCCGCATTCACGGCCAGAGCCAGCGCTATACCCACACCCGCTTGGGCGTGGGTGGGCGCATGGACACGCTGCAATGCGCGATCGTGCTGGCCAAGCTGGAGCGCTTTGACTGGGAGATTGCTCAGCGTTTGGCCTTGGGCCAGCGCTATCAGCAGCTGCTGGCCGATCTGCCGGTGCAGCGCCTGGCGGTGCGCGCCGATCGCGACTGCGTCTGGGCCCAGTTCACTGTTTTTGTTGAGCGGCGCGAGGCCTTGCAGCAAGCACTGCAGGCGGCCGGTGTGCCGACCGCGGTGCATTACCCCAAGCCTCTGCATATGCAGCCCGCTTATGCCAGCTACGGTCAGGGCCAGCGCTTTGCGGTGGCGGAAGACGCCGCCCGGCGCGTGATGAGCCTGCCCATGAGCCCGGACCTCAGCGAGACTCAGCAGGCCATGGTACTGGCAGCCTTGACGCAGGCCCTGCGTACATGAGTGTTCGCCAGGTCCAGACCGTGGCCGGCGGCGTGGCGATGCTGCGCCGCATGGGGCTGGCTTGGTTGGGCCGCTGGTTGACGCGGCAGGGTCAGGGCTTGCTGGCACAAGGTTTCCCGCCCGTCGCCACCTTTGCCTTTGATCTGGTCGGCCACCAAGTCAATTTGCGTGGGCGTTATGAGCGCGAGGAGTTGCAGGCGGTGATGCAGCTGCTGCAGGACTTGGACCCGCGGCCGCGCGGACTGTGCGTCGATATAGGCGCCAATATCGGCAACCACGCGCTGTTTTTTGCCGAGCATTACCCGGCGGTATGGGCCTTCGAGCCGCACCCCCGCACCTTTCAGTTGCTGGCGCTGAACGCCGAGTTGGCGCCGCATTTGCGCGTCAGCCAGCTCGGCTTGTCGGATCACGCGACGCCGGCCTGGATCGATTTCCCGCCTGGTAATGCGGGCATGGCCAGGGTGTCGGGCGAGCCGGCGCCGGGCCTCAGCGCTTGCCAGCTGTCCACGCTGGACGAGCAGATGCAGGGCGAGACCCGGCCGGTGTCGCTGATCAAGCTCGATGTCGAAGGGCATGAGGCCAAGGTTTTGCAGGGCGCGCGGGCGACCTTGCTGCGCGACCAACCGGTGGTGCTGCTGGAACAGGCGGCGAGCGAGTTTCACGCGGGCAGCTCGGCCGCCCTGGATGTCTTGCGCGAATTGGGCTACCCGGTGTTTGTCACCTTGCAAGCCCTGCCTGACAGCGGCTCGCGCTGGGCCAATCTGGGCTTGCGCCTGCTGCGCGGGGAGGGCTATCGCCTGGTCTGGCGTGAGCGCCTGCCGACCCAGTTCTACTCGATGATTGTGGCCGTTCCGGCCGCTCTGGCCGCCCAGCGGACAGATGCCGGCGACGCATGAGACTGCTGCTGATTCCGTCCTGGTTTCCCAGCCACAACACGCCCATGGCGGGGCGTTTCGTGCTGGATCAGGCGCAGGCTTTGCAGCGCCACGGCGGGCTGGAGCAACTCGCTGTGTTGAGCTGGGGTCATCACGACGGCGCCCTGTCGCTACGTGAAATGGCGCGCAGCGGGCGGGCCCTGCGCTGGCGCATGCGACAAGGACGCGAGGCGCAATGGCAGTCGATCGAAGGGCTGGACTGCATCGTCAGCCCGGCCTTGTCCTGGACTTTGAATTGGCGCGGCGGCGGCGTGCAGGAGCAACTGGCGGCCTGCCGGCGCGGCCTGCAAGCGGCCCTGCAGCGCTGGGGTGGTGTGGACCTGCTGCACGCGCACGCCTGTTTTCCGGGCGGCGTGATCGCACGGCAGCTGGGCCAGGAGTTCGGCCTGCCTTATGTGCTGACCGAGCATATGAGTCCTTTTCCCTTTCCTGCCTTTCGGCGCGCCGACGGTCGCCTGGATGCGCGACTGGGCGCGCGTGGGCTCGCCCACCGCGCTGTTCGGCGGCGGCG
>JADMJQ010000156.1:15434-24622 GCA_018780415.1 Roseateles sp.
GCGCGAATCGCGCCGGTGTTCGCCGACGCCGCCGCCGTGCTGGCGGTCAGCCCGGCCCTGGCCGAGGCAGTGCGAGCCGAGGGGCTGGGACCTGCATTGATCGTGCCCAATGTGGTGGACGTCTCGCGCTTCTCATTGCGAAAGCAAAACCTTCCCGGCGCCGCTCCGTGGGTGTTGCTGGCCTTGGGTTCGTTGAGCGCTCAAAAAGGCTTCGACCTATTGCTGCGAGCGCTGAAAAAATGGAACCCGCCTGCCAGCGAGTTTGAGTTGCGCATCGGCGGAGCCGGCCCGCAGCGAGCGGCCTTGCAAGCCCTGGCGCGCGAACTCGGGCTGCAGGACAGGGTGCGTTGGCTAGGTGCTTTACATCCTGACGCGGTACCGGCCGTGATGGCGCAGGCCGATGCCTTTGTTTGCTCCTCGCGCCATGAGACTTTTGGGGTGGTCTTGGCCGAGGCCATGGCGTCCGGCTTGCCCGTGCTGGCAACGCGCTGCGGTGGGCCGGAGTATGTTTTGAACGAGCATGCCGGTTTGTTGGTGGACAAGGACGATGTGGATGCGTTGGCCGAAGGGCTGCGGCAACTGCGTGCGCGTGCTGAGTCTTTCGACCCTGGCCTGCTGAGGCAACAGGCTTACGATCGCTTTGGCCCAGAGGCGGTTGCGGGTCAGTTGCTTCAGGTCTATCGAACCGTACTTGGCGGAAAAGGCGCAGCCCATGGCTGAACCGGCGATGGGTTCAAAGGCAGAGGGTCCGCCGGGTCTATTGGCCAGCGCCTTGCGCCTTGGCGCCGGCCTGGCCGGCTCGCAAGCGTTGCTGCTGGCGGCCACGCCGCTGTGGTCGCGGCAGTTTGCGGCGGCGGACTTCGCGATCTTGGGCCTGTGGTCGGCGGTGGCGGCCGTGGTGTCGGTCTTGGTCAGCCTGCGCTATGAGACACAGCTGATGCTGCCCGCTTGTGAGCGCGAAGCAGCGGCGCTGTATCGCTTGACGGCCGGGGTCATTGCCGGCGTCGCTGGCCTGCTCTTGCTCTTTTCTTTGGCATGGAGCTTGGCCGCGCCAGCGGCTTGGCAGCAGGCCGTCGGTTTGGCGGCGCTGGGCCTGTATCTGCCCTTGGCGGTGTTGGCCGGCGCAGCCAGCGCCTGGATGGGTTTGGGGCTGAACTGGCTCAATCGGCGCCAGGCTTATGCGGCCATCAACCGGGCCCGCCTGAGCATGGCGTTGACCGTGGTCGTGTTGGCCTGCCTTGCCGGCGCCTTGAGCTTCGAGGCCGGTTTGTGGCTGGCCCATGGCATCGGCGCGGCCGTCGGTGCGCTGATCACGGCTGCCGCATTGCGCGGCAGTGTGGCCGCCAGTCTGGCCGCGGCCAGCGGCGCACCGGCGCCACAGCTCGCCGATGACTGGCGCGCCGTGGCCCGCCGCCACCGCGACGCCCCCTTGTTTTTGTGGCCTGCCGCCTTGATGGACATCTTGACCCAGCAGCTGCCGGTGTTGCTGGCGCTGAACTGGTTTGGCACCACGGCGGCGGGGCAGTTCACGCTCGCCTGGCGCAGCCTGGCCCTGCCCTTGTTCATGGCCTCGGCGGCCATCGGGGCGGTCTTTTTTCAGCGTTTTGCGCGCTTGGCCGATCAGCCGTTGGTGGCGCGGCAATTGCTGCTGCGGGTTTGGCGCTGGGGCGGGCTGGGCGCCGTGCTCTTGTCCTTGTTGATGGCCTGGCTGGCTGTGCCGCTGTTTGTGTTTGTGTTCAGCCCGGCCTGGCGCGAGGCTGGCGTCATGGCGGCCTGGATGAGCCCGATGCTGGCGCTGATGGCCTTGAGCTCGGCCACCTCGGGCAGCCTGCTGGTGCTGGGTGGCCAGCGGCTGGCGCCATTTTTCGGTCTGGCCTTGCTGTTTTTGCGGCCTTTGTCGTTCTGGCTGGCGAGCCGCAGCGACGGCGATCTCTTGCTGGCCCTGCAATGCTGGGCGCTGGCCGAGGCGAGTGTGATCCTGATTTACAACGCCGTGGTGTGGCGACGCTTGATGCGGAGAATTTGACGACGATGTGTGGAATCGTGCTTTGCCATGTGCCCGCCGGCAGCGCGGCGCGCCATGCCCTGCGCATGAACGATGCGCTGCGCCATCGCGGCCCCGATGGCGAGGGCTATCTGCTGGTGCGGGGTTCGCAGCAGCTGACGGTCGGCGGGCCCGATACCAGCGCCGAGGTGATGGCCAGCCCCTGGGGCCCGCGCGATGGCCGCATCGAGCCGCATCTGGACAGCAAGTTCGAGCTGATGCTGGCGCAGCGCCGCCTGTCCATCGTCGATCTGTCAGCGGCCGGGCACCAGCCCATGCGTGGCCAGGCCGGGCAATGGGTGGTGTTCAACGGCGAGATCTACAACCATCTGGAGTTGCGTGAGCAGCTGATGGCGCTGGGCCATGTCTTCCATTCGCACAGCGACACCGAGGTGCTGCTGGCGGCTTTTGCTGAATGGGGCGAGGCGGCGCTGCAGCGTTTCAACGGCATGTGGGCCTTCGTCATTTATGACCCGGCACGTGGTGAGCTGTTCATCGCTCGCGACCGTTTCGGCGTCAAGCCGCTGTACGTCTGGCAAGGCGCGGGCGGTGAGCTGCTGCTGGCCTCGGAGATCAAATCCTTGTTGGCCCATCCCTTGGTGCAGACGGCGCCCGACCGGGCGGCCTGCCAGGAATTCTTGACAAGCGGCCCGAACGAGGCGGCGCAGGGCACGCTGTTTGAGGGTATCCAACGTTTCCCGGCCGGCCACTTTGCCCGTTATGCGCTCGGCTCCGGCCGCTTGCAGCCACAGTCGTTCTGGGCTTGGCCGCAGGCGGCGCAGGGCGATGCGCCGTTCTCGGCGCCCGAGGCCGCCCAGGTGCAGGCGCGCTATCTGGAGCTGCTTGATGATGCCGTGCGTTTGCGCCTGCGCTCCGATGTGCCTGTCGGCACCGCGCTCAGCGGCGGGCTGGACAGCTCCAGCGTGGCCATGCTGGTCAATCGCCAATTGCGCCGGCTGCAGGTGGAGGGGCAGCAGCAGGTGTTCTCCAGCGTCTACCTCGACCCGCGCTACCGCGACTCGGACGAGAGCAGCTTCATTGCCGAAGTGGCCGCGCAGCTGCAGGTCAGCAGCCACCGCATCGAGGCGCGCTGGCAGGACCTGCCGCAAGAGCATGAACGGATGATCTGGGCGCTGGACACGCCGCCGGCCAATACCTTGATGTCCAGCTGGCATACCTACCGCCTGGTGGCCGAGCAAGGCGTGACCGTGACCCTGGACGGCCAAGGTGCTGACGAGCAGTTGGCCGGTTATGCCCGCTATGTGCGCAACCATGTGGTGAATGCGCCTTGGGGCGAGTCGCTGCGCGCGGCCGCGCATTTCCAGCGCGTGATGCCCGGCTTTGCGGCCCAATTGGGCTCGGGTCTGGGCCTGAAGGCGCTGGCCAGCCTGGCCGGCCCGGCGGCGGCGCAGCGCCTGGTCGGTTTGCTGCGCATGGGCAGCCGGCCTATGCAGACGGTGGATCAGGCCTTGCGGGCCGATTTTGCCGGCCCCTTGGCCAATTTGATCCATTACGCCGACCGCAGTGCCATGGCCTGGTCGGTGGAGTCGCGCATGCCGTTCATGGACTACCGGCTGGTGGAGTTTTTGGCCCAGGTGCCGCCGGCCTACAAGCTGCATCAGGGCTGGACCAAGTGGCTGGCCCGCGCGGCCGTGGCCCCTCAGTTGCCGCAGAACATCGTATGGCGGCGCGACAAGCTGGGCTGGCCCATCCCCGAGGTGCAGTGGTTTGGCGGCCCGCTGAAGAGCTGGTTGACTCAGCAGCTGAGCGCCAGCGACTTTGCGGGCGAACTCATGGCCGCTTCGCAGGCGCGCCCGGGCCTGGCCTCCCAGTTGCGGGCGTTGAACCTGGCGCGCTGGCATCAGATCTATTTTGAAGAAGCGGGGCGGCCCGGCCGCGCCCTCGGCCGCGACCTGCTGCCGGCATTGACGAGAGACAAGGCATGAGCAGCAAAGCGCAGCGCGTGGTGCATTTGACGACCGTCCACCCGCGGGACGATATCCGCATCTTTCACAAGGAGTGCGTGTCCCTGGCCAGGGCCGGCTTCGAGGTTTTTCTGGTGGTCGGTGATGGCCTGGGCGATGAGTTGCGCCAGGACGTGCAGATCATCGACATCGGCGCGCCGCCCGCTGGCCGGCTGCGGCGGATGCGGCAGCAGCCAGCGCGGGCCTTGGCGCGGGTGCGGGCACTGCGGCCGGCCTTGCTGCATTTTCATGACCCCGAGTTGCTGCCGGTCGGTGCCCGCCTGGCCCGTGAGGGCATCCTGGCCGTGTATGACGCGCATGAGGACGTGCCGCGGCAGATTCTCACCAAGCAATGGATTCCCGCTGCGCTGCGCCCCTGGGTGTCGCGCGCGTTTGAGCTGTACGAGAACTGGCGCGTCGGCCAGCTGGCGGCGGTGATCACCGCCACGCCGCATATTGAAGCCCGCTTTGCCAAGCAGGGGCGGGTGGCCTTGACCGTTGCCAACTACCCGATGCCGGAGGAGCTGGCAGGAGAATTGGCGGGCGAGCACAGCAAAGAAAACGCCATTTGCTATGTGGGCGGCATCACCCGTACGCGCGGCGCGCGTGAGTTGGTGGCGGCCCTGCCCAAGTTGCCGGGGGTGCGCCTCTTGCTGTGCGGCCGCATGGAAGACGCTGCGCTGCAGCTGGAACTGCAGGCCATGCCAGGCTGGTCGCAGGTGGAATACCAAGGCCAAGTGGACAGGGCGGGTGTCGGGGTGGTGATGGCGCGTGCCAGGGTCGGCATGGTGACGCTGATGCCCTTGCCCAGCTATCAGGACGCGCTGCCGATCAAAATGTTCGAATACATGTCGGCGCGCTTGCCGGTGGTGGCCTCGGACTTCCCGCTTTGGCGCTCGATCATGACGCAGGCCGGTTGCGGTTTGTGCGTTGACCCGGGTGATGTGAACGCGGTGGCGACAGCGGTGCGCTATTTGCTGGAGCAGCCCGAACAAGCACGCCTGATGGGCGAGTCGGGGCGCCAGGCCGTGCTTGAAATTTACAACTGGCCGCAGCAAGAGGCCCGGCTGGTCGATTGGTATCGCGCGCGGCTGCAAGCGGCCGGCGCCTTGGTGGGAGCCGTGGCGGCATGAAGATACTCTTGATCAACCACTACGCCGGCTCACCCCAGCATGGCATGGAGTTTCGCCCCTACTATCTGGCGCGCGAATGGCGGCTTGCCGGCCACCAGGTGCTGATTTTGGCCGCCTCGCACTCGCATGTGCGAAGCGCGCAGCCGCAGGCCGGCGGCCAGACCATCGACGGCATCTCCTACGTCTGGTACGCCACGCCCGCCTATGCGGGCAACGGCCTGGGGCGGTTGCGCAATATTTGGTCCTTTTGCCGCCAGGTCTGGCAAGATGCGGACGCACTCGCCGAGAGCTTCAAACCCGATGTCGTGATTGCCTCCAGCACCTATCCGATGGACATCTGGCCGGCCCGCCGGGTCGCCAGGCTGGCCAAGGCCAAGCTGGTCTACGAGGTGCATGATTTGTGGCCGCTGTCACCGATTGAATTGAGCGGCATGTCGCCCCACCATCCCTTCGCCATGCTGTGCCAAAAGGCCGAGAACGAGGCCTACCGTGATGCCGATGTGGTGGTCTCGATGTTGCCCAAGGTGCATCAGCATATGGCCGCCCATGGGCTTGATTTGCGCAAGCTCAGCATAGTGCCGAACGGCACCGCCTTGGATGAATGGCAGGGCGCCAGGGAAGCCTTGCAAGCAGACATCGCGACTCAGCTCACGCTCTTGCGCGCCAGCGGCCGGCTGGTGCTGGGCTATGCCGGCTCGCATGGCCTGCCGAATGCCTTGGACGTTCTGCTTGATGCGGCCAAGCTGTTGGCAGCCTCTCCCGAGGGCAAAAAGATCGCCATCGTGATGGTCGGCGGCGGGCATGAAAAGCTCAGGCTGGCCGAGCGGGTGAAGAGCGAGGGGCTGAGCAATGTGAGCCTGTTCGATCCGATACCAAAGGGGCAAATCCCGGCGCTGCTGAGCCTGTTCGACATCGCCTATATCGGTTGGCAGCGCTCGCCCATCTACCGTTTCGGCATCGCGCCGAACAAATTGATGGACTACATGATGGCCGAGCTGCCGGTGCTGCATTCGGTTGAAGCCGGCAATGACCCGGTGGCCGAATGCTGGGCCGGCCTGACGGTGGCGCCGGAAGACGCGCAGGCGGTGGCGCAAGGTGTTTTGCAGCTGGCCGCACTCAGTGCCGCAGAGCGGGCCGCCATGGGGGCGCGCGGGCGTGCGTTTGTGCTGGCCCATCACAGCTATCCGGTGTTGGCGGCCCAGTTCATTCAGGCGGTCGGCCCATGAGCCCGGAACAACAGGAACTGCAGGCGATTGCCGAGCGCTATGGCCGGCGGTCGGCGGCGGTGGCCGACCGCTACAGCTTGCTGCGCCCGGAGGTTTGGCAGATGGTGCAGGAGCGCCAGCGCGCGCTGCTGCAGGTCTTGGCCGAGCACCCCGGCGGCGTGGCCGACTGGCGTTTGACCGAAGTTGGCTGCGGCGCCGGCGGAAATTTGCTGGAGATGTTGCGCATTGGCATGCTGCCGGCCCATCTCAGCGGTATCGAGTTGCTGCCCGAGCGCTTTACGGCGGCGCGGGCCTTGCTGCCCGAAGGCGTGACGCTGGCCTTGGGCAATGCCGCCGAGGCGGGGATTGCGCCGGCCAGCCAGGACCTGCTGCTGCAGTCGACCGTGTTTTCCTCGATTCTTGATGATGCCGTGCAGGCGTCGGTGGCGGCCGCGATGTGGCGCTGGCTCAAGCCCGGCGGGGCCGTGCTCTGGTATGACTTCATCGTCGACAATCCGCGCAACCCGGATGTGCGCGGTGTGCCAATGAAGCGGGTGCGCGAGCTGTTCCCCGACGCGCGCATCCAATCGCAACGGTTGACCCTGGCGCCGCCGCTGGCCCGTCTGGTCTGTCGCCTGCATCCAAGCGCCTACACCCTCTTCAACAGCATTCCCTGGCTGCGCACCCATGTGCTCGCCGTGATAGAGAAACCATGAGTTCTGCACTGCCTTTCCTGCCATTTGCCTTGCCCGAGATCGGCGAGGACGAAATCAATGAGGTGGTCGACACCCTGCGCTCGGGCTGGGTCACCACCGGCCCCAAGGCCAAGCGCTTCGAGCAGGATTTCGCCGCGTTTCTGGGTGAACCACAGATTGAATGCATAGCGGTCAACTCGGCCACCGCCGGCCTGCATCTGGCGCTGGAGGCCTGCGGAATCGGCCCCGGTGACGAGGTCATCACCACCACCCACACCTTCACCGCCACCGCCGAAGTGGTGCGTTACTTGGGCGCCGATGTGGTGCTGGTCGATATCGACCCAGCGACTTTGAACATCGACCCCAAGTTGGTCGAGGCCGCCATCACGCCGCGCACGCGCTGCATCATCCCGGTTCACTATGCTGGCCTGGCGGTCGACATGATTGCCATCCTCGACATCGCCCGCAAGCATGGCCTGCGCGTGGTCGAAGACGCCGCGCATGCCTTGCCGACGACGCTGGAGCGCGAGCTGATCGGCACCATGGGCAGCGACGCGACGGTGTTCAGCTTCTATGCCAACAAAACCATGACCACCGGCGAGGGCGGCATGCTGGTGACGCGCAATGCGGAGCTGGCCAAGCGCGCCCGTGTGATGCGCTTGCACGGCATGAACCGCGACGCGTTTGACCGCTTCACCGCCAAGACGCCGAGCTGGTATTACGAGATCGTGGCGCCGGGTTTTAAATACAACATGACCGATATCGCGGCGGCGCTGGGGATTCATCAGCTCAAGCGGCTGCCCGGCTTTCAGAAGCGGCGCGAGCAGATTGCGCAGGCCTACAACGATGCCTTTGCCGACTTGCCGCTGATCTTGCCGCCGCAGGCGATCGAGGGCGATGTGCATTCCTGGCATCTGTACGTGCTGCGCTTGAGCGACGAGCTAGAGATTGAGCGCGACACCTTTATCGAGCGCATGTATGCGATGGGCATTGGCTGCAGCGTTCATTACATTCCGCTGCATCTTCACCCTTACTGGCGTGAGCGCTATGGCTTGCGGCCTGAGCAGTTTCCGCATTCGCAAAGAGCGTTTGAACGTGTGTTGAGTATCCCGCTATACACCGCCATGACGGACGCCGATGTTCAGCGAGTGATCGCTGCCGTTCGAGCGATAGCAGGTTGATAGGCGTGCTGGCCAAGCGGCTTGTCGATGTTTTGTTGTCAGCGCTAGGCCTTTTGTTGCTGGCACCGCTGCTGATCCTGCTGGCGCTGTGGGTCAAGCTGGACTCGCCCGGCTCGGTGCTGTTCCGGCAAGAGCGGGTAGGGCTGCGCGGGCAGCGGTTCTTCATTCACAAATTCCGCACCATGAGGCCGGACGCGCCCAGTCTCGGCCCGCAGATCACCATCGGCGCCGATCCGCGTGTCACCGCCGCGGGTCAGTTCTTGCGGCGTTCCAAGCTGGATGAGTTGCCCCAGCTTTGGGACGTTCTGCGCGGCGCCATGAGCCTGGTCGGGCCGCGCCCCGAGGTGCCGCGTTATGTGGCGCTGTATCCGGCCGATGTGAGAGATTTGGTGTTGTCCGTGCGGCCGGGCATCACCGATCTGGCCTCGATCGAGTACCGCGATGAAAGCCGGCTGTTGGGCGCGGCGGCCGACCCCGAACGTTGCTATGTCGAGCAGGTGATGCCGGCCAAGCTGGCGCTGGCGGCACGCTATGTGCAAACGCGCAGTTTCAGCGGCGATTTGATGTTGCTGCTGCGGACTTTGAAGGCCATCGTCAGCTGAGCTGTGGCCGACTGTTGACCCTAGTTTGCCCCGACAATCGCGTCCACTATGTTCTGGCTCTCACTCGACGGTTTTCTGACCCGCATCCGCCCCTATCGCGAGACGCTCTCCCTGCTGCTGGATGCGACCGTGGTCGCGCTGGCCTGGCAGGCGACCTATCTGTTCCGACTCGGCTTCGAGCGCTGGGTGTCGGCCCGGCCGGACTATGACGGCTGGGTCATGCTGGGCCTGGTTGGCCTGTACATGCTGGTGTTGTGGACGCTGCGTGTGCCCAAGGGCATGTGGCGCTTCAGCGGCTTTGGCGAGGTCAAGCGCCTGGCAGCGGCCTGCGCCTGCGGCTGTCCGTCCAGTCCCTGCCAGCCGC
>JADMJQ010000156.1:24632-40324 GCA_018780415.1 Roseateles sp.
GCCTGCGCGATTGCCGGCACGTTGGGCGCCACCCTGGTGCTGATGGCGCATTTGAGCGGCGTGCCGCGCGCCGTGCTGGCCCTGCATCCGCTGTTCTGCCTGATCGCTTTGGCGATGATGCGCCTGGGTTATCGCATGCTGTACGAGCATATGCGCGGGCGCATCAGCGGCAGCTCGGTCGAATCGCACCGGGCACTGGTGCTCGGCGCCGGCCAGGCTGGGCGTTTAGCGGTGGCCGGCATACAGCACCAGGGCTGGGTGGTGGTGGGATGGCTCGATGATGACCCGGCCAAGCAGGATGCCCGTGTTGCCGGCATTCCGGTGCTGGGCGGCCTGGATCAGGTCGCGCGCTTTGCCCCGCTGCATGGCATCACACATTTGATCGTGGCTATGCCCTCGGCCGCGCCCGAGCGGCGGCGCCGCGCCCTTGATCTGGCCGGGCAAACCGGTCTGCATGTCCTGACCGTGCCCAATCTGGAGGAGCTGCAAACGGGGCGCAAGGTTGACCAGCTGCGCGACATCGAGCCCGAGGACCTGCTGGGCCGCGCGCCGGTGCAACTGGACGAGGGCGGCATCAGCGAATGCATCAACGGCAAGGTGGTGCTGATCACCGGCGCTGGCGGCAGCATAGGCAGCGAGCTGTGCCGGCAGGTGGCGCGTTATGGGCCGCGTCTGTTGGTGCTGTACGAGCTGAGCGAAATCGCGCTTTACCTGATCGAGCAGGAGATGTCGGAGAAGTTTCCGCATATTCCGCTGCTACGTCTGATTGGCGACGTGAAGGACCTGGAACATTTGCGCTACACCTTTGGCAGGCACAAGCCGCAGATCGTCTTTCACGCCGCCGCCTACAAGCATGTGCCCTTGATGGAAGTGGACAACGCCTGGGTCTGCTTGCGCAACAACACGCTAGGCACCTATCACGCGGCACAGGCAGCGGCCGACAGCGGCGTGGAGCGCTTCGTATTGATCAGTACCGACAAGGCGGTCAACCCGACCAATGTGATGGGTGCCAGCAAACGCGCGGCGGAGTTGGTGCTCAGTCATATGGCTGGCCAAGGGCATGCCACCACATTCATGGCCGTGCGTTTCGGCAATGTGTTGGGCTCAAGCGGCAGCGTGATCCCCAAGTTCAAGGAGCAGATCGCCAAGGGCGGCCCGGTCACTGTGACCCACCCGGACATTACCCGTTACTTCATGACCATCCCCGAGGCCGCGCGCTTGGTCGTGCAAGCAGCAGCCATTGGCGAAAGCGGGCAGGTGCTGGTGCTGGACATGGGCGAGCCGGTGCGGATTGTGGATTTGGCGAGAGACATGATTCGGCTGTCCGGCCGGCGATTGGAAGATATAGAGATCCGCTTCAACGGGCTCAGGCCGGGCGAAAAGCTCTTCGAGGAATTGCAAGCCGACGACGATACTAGTCTTCCGACCGGCATTTTGGCGTTGCGCATCGCCCGGTTGGGTGATCAGAGCCTAGTGGGAGACGATGTTTTGCAATTGCTTGGGCGACTACAAGCGGAGCCGTTCTCGCTGGATGACGTATCGACTCGAAACTGGCTCAGACGTCTGCCGCTTGGCTATGTTGGTGGACAGGCAGTAGGTCAAACCGTTGGGTTGGCGAGCCAGCTTTCTAGTTGATTCATCAGTGCGGCGCGATTGAAGTTTTTCTCGCAGTAACTTTGCCCACGCTGGCCCATTTTTAGTAGCTCGTGTTCGTCAAGGTCAGCCAAGACTATGGCTTTTTGAGCGAGCGCTTGCGCATCGCCTGCAGCACACACAAAGCCTGCAGCCGAGTCTTGTATTACGCGGGCACCTTCGCCGTCCAGCATGCCCAATAGAGGTTTTCCTGCTGCCAGATAGCTTTGAACTTTGCCTGGAACAGTCATGCTGAATATGGGTTCGGCCTTGAGAGAGACTAGCAAAGCGCCGGCGCCTGCAAAAAAAGCGGGCATGCGATCTAGACCATGACGCCCGAGCATGAAGAAGGTATTTTGAAGGTTCAGCCCGGCAATCTCGGCCCGCACCTGCGGCGCAGCCCGCCCGTCACCAACAATCAACCAGTGGATATCGGGTCGGTGGCGCGTTAAATGCGCGGCACGCAAGATGGCTGGAAAGTCTTGAGCTTCGCCGATATTGCCGGCGAACATGATGTTGAAGCTATCGCGGTGCGGTTCCAGCTCAGGGGCTTCTTGAACATTGACAACGCTCGCATCGAATGCCTCTTCCGACCATGCAGGGAAATAGCGGTTTTTCTCAGGCGCCTTGGACCAACGCGCTATCGGTTCAAAAAATGCCCGAGATTGAGCCAGTATCAAGTCGCAATGGCGGTAAATGAAAGTGCATAGCTTGCCGACATGATTTAAAAGACGCGGGTCTTTGACGACGCCAATGGCGGACAGCGTGTCGGGCCAAAGATCCAGCACCCACATCGAAAGCGGCGCGCGTTTGATTCGCTTGAACAAAATCGCAGGCAAGGCGGCCGTGATCGGCGAGGTCTCGAACACGAAGATTGCATCGAAGCCCCGGCCGCGCAATAACCACGGGCCCATGACGCAACCCCAGAACACAAAGCTCCAGTAGTTCAGCACCAGGCGCAAGCTGCCTTTGCCGCGTGGCCGCAAGGGGACGCGTAGTACGTCGGCCCCGGCATAGCTGGCAAAGGCGTCTGGGTTTGCAAGATAGGCTGGGTGGATCTCGCCTTCCGGGTAATTGGGCCGCCCGGTCAGCACCGTAACCTGGTGCCCTCGAGCACTCAACTCCGAAACGACCTCATTGACGCGAAAACTCTCCGGCCAAAAGTACTGGCTGACAACTAGAACCCTCAAGCCTCTGCCCTCACTCGTACTGCCGCCAAACCACCCGCTTCACGTAGTCGGTATAGCTGTGGATGATGCGCAGCACCTTGTCTGAGACATTGGGCATGCTGTAGTCCGCGACCAGGCGCAAGTTGCGCAGTTCGCCGCGCGCCTGCGTCTGCAGAATGGCCAAGCCTTGGCGGACGCGGTCCAATTCCAAGCCCACCATCATCACAGCGGCCTCCTCCATACCTTCCGGCCGCTCATGCGCTTCGCGCAGGTTCAGCGCCGGGAAGTTGAGGATGGAAGACTCTTCATTGATCGTGCCGCTGTCCGAGAGCACGGCGCGTGCGTGCATCTGCAGATTGACATAGTCGTGAAAGCCGAGCGGCTTGAGCAGACGAACCTGTGGATGGAAGCTGACGCCCTGCGCCGTGATGCGTTTCTGGGTCCTTGGATGAGTCGAGACGATCACCGGCAGGTCGTGGTCTTCGGCCAAGGCATTCAGCACGGCGCAGAGCTTGCCGAAACTGCGGTCTGATTCGATGTTCTCCTCGCGATGGGCGCTGATGACGAAGTACTCACCGGCCTTGAGCCCTAGGCGCTGCAGCGCATCTGACGCATCGATCTGGGGGCGATAGTGATGCAACACCTCGAACATCGGACTGCCGGTTTTGATGATCTGGTCGGGTGGTAGGCCTTCCCGCAACAGATACTCGCGGGCAATGTCGCTATAGGTCAGATTGATGTCGGCGGTGTGATCGACGATGCGGCGGTTGGTTTCCTCCGGCACGCGTTGGTCAAAGCAGCGGTTACCGGCTTCCATGTGGAAGATAGGGATCTTGCGGCGCTTGGCGGGAATGACGGCCAGGCAGCTGTTGGTGTCACCGAGCACCAGCATGGCTTCAGGCTGGGTTTCTTCCAAGGCCTTGTCTACCGCAATGATCAAGTTGCCAATGGTCTGGGCCGCATTGCCGCCGGCGCTATTGAGGAAGTAGTCGGGTTTGCGCACCCCCAGGTCGTCGAAAAAGACCTGGTTGAGCTCGTAGTCATAGTTTTGGCCGGTGTGCACCAGCACATGGTCGCAATGCTCGTCCAGGCGGGCGAGTACGCGTGACAGCCGAATGATCTCGGGGCGGGTGCCGACGACGGTGACGACTTTGAGCTTCTTCATGCTGGGCTAACTTTTTGAGCGACGGTGTCGGGTTGCTGGCGGTCAAAAATTTCGTTGGCCCACAGCATCACGATCATCTCGTCGTCGCCAATATTGGTGATGTTGTGCGTCCAACCCGGCACCGTCTCGACGATGCGGCCCTCGCCGCCCTGCGTGACGATCTCGTGTGTTTCGTTGCTGACGATGTGCCGAAAACCGAAATGCGCCTTGCCTTTGATGACCAGGAACTTTTCGGTCTTGCTGTGGTGGTAATGCTCGCCGCGGGTAATGCCAGGGTGCGCGGTGAAATAGGAGAACTGCCCGCAATCGGGCGTCTTCAGCATTTCCACGAACACGCCGCGCGGATCTTCGTGGCGAGCCACTTGGTAGTCGAAGGCTTCGACCGGCAAGAAGCTGACATAGGTCGAATAGAGCGCGCGTGTCAAACCGGTGCCAACGCGTTCGCTGACCATGGTGTCGCGGCTGTCGCAGAAGGCCTGGATTTGGGTGCCCAGTTCGCCGACCGTGGTTTCGTACTCGGGGCCGGCGCTACACAGGCCTGAAGGCGCGTTGGCGTCCACGAGCAATGCACAGAAATGGCTCAGCACATCGTCGACATAGACCAAGCGCAAGGGTGCGTTGGGATCATTGATGGTGATAGGGAGTCCGCGTGCGATGTTGTGGCAAAAGGTCGCAACGGCGGAGTTGTAGTTCGGGCGCGACCACTTGCCGAATACATTGGTCAGGCGGAACAGGTGGACGCCGACGCCGTGGCTTTGGCCATAAGCAAGCAAAGCATCCTCGGCTTGGCGCTTGCTGAGGCCGTAGGGGTTGTCGTGCAGCGCCTGTGTCGACGAGGTGTAAACCACACGGGGCTTGTGCTCGAGGCCGGCCATCGCCTCGCAAAGCATGCGGGTGAATGAGTGGTTGCCCTGCTCGAACTCCGATGTTTCTTTGGGGCGATTCACCCCGGCAAGGTGGAAGACGAAATCAACGCCGTCTAACAGGGCGCGCAAGCCATCGGGCTGAATATCGTGCGGAACCAATACCCGATCTGTGAACCCCAGTTCCTGCAGCCGAACCTGCAAATTGCTGCCGATGAAGCCGCGTGCTCCGGTGATCGCGATGCGCATATCAGTCCTCCGCGTGAACGACTTCGCCGTTGGCGATGCGCCGCATGAAGTCCAGCTTCAGCAACAAGGTTTGCATGGCCGGGCCATCGAGACGCTCCGTGTTGTGGGAGTTGTAGTCTTCGCTGGCGCTGATGCTGGTCTCGCCCTGCTCGACAAACTTGCCGTAGTTGAGGTCGCGGCCATCCGGTGGCACGCGGAAGTATCCGCCCAGATCCTCAGCAGCAGCCCGCTCTTCGCGGCTCAGCAGCGCTTCGTAGAGCTTTTCGCCGTGGCGGGTGCCGATGATGCGAACTTCGTGATCCGGGCGCTTCATCAGACCCAGAATGGCGTGTGTCAGCACCTCAACCGTTGCGGCTGGCGCTTTCTGCACAAAGATATCGCCGTTGTGGCCATGTTTGAACGCGTACAGCACCAGCTCAACCGCATCATCCAGTGTCATCATGAAGCGAGTCATGGCTGGGTCGGTGATGGTGATCGGCTTGCCGGCCAGTATCTGCTCGACGAACAAAGGGATGACCGAACCCCGCGAGGCCATCACATTGCCGTAGCGTGTCCCACAAATCACGGTGCCCGTGCCCTCAAGATTGCGTGAGGCCGCGACCATCACCTTTTCCATCATGGCCTTGGAAATACCCATGGCATTGATGGGGTACACCGCCTTGTCGGTGCTGAGGCAGACCACGCGCTTCACGCCGGCCGTCACAGCTGCCTCCAGCACGTTCTCGGTCCCCAGCACGTTGGTACGCACGGCTTCCATCGGATGGAACTCGCAAGAAGGCACCTGCTTCAGCGCGGCAGCATGGAAGCAGTAGTCAACGCCGCGCATGGCGGCGGCGACGCTGCGGATGTCGCGCGTGTCGCCGATATAGAACTTCAGCTTGGCATTGCCATAGCGCTTGCGCATATCGTCTTGCTTCTTCTCATCGCGGCTGAAAATGCGGATCTCGCGCAGGTCGGAATCAAGAAAACGGCGCAGTACGGCATTGCCGAAGCTGCCGGTGCCGCCGGTGATCAACAGGGTCTTGTCTTTAAACATGGATTCAATCAATTCTTTTCGTAAGCTCGCAGCGCAGCGCGACACAACTCGTCCTTTTGCTGCGGCGTGGGGTAGTTAATTAGGACCGCACGATACTGTCCCTTGAACACGAAGAGACTGCCCGCCGCTGCACCGATGACGCCGCATGCGCTAAGCAGCGCACTGACGTCATCAAGCGAGCCTGCGCCGCCGAGGATGGTCAACGGTACTTTGAGCTCTGCGCGCATTTGACGGGCTAGTTCAATGTCGTAGCCCTTCATTTCGCCGTCGCGATCGACGCAATTGATGACGATCTCACCAGCACCTGCCTCCTGCATTTGCCGTGCGAATGCAAGGGGGTCTAGCTTATGCGCCGTCTTGGCGTTGTGCGTACAAAGCTCGTAGCCTTTGCTGAAAAGGCCGCTCTTCTTTCGTACGTCGAGAACCGCGACCACACTCTGGCGACCAATCGCAGAGGCAATCTTTGTCAGCAATTCTGGGTTAGCCACCGCGGCGGAGCTGACCGAGACTTTCTCAACGCCAAGGTCAATGATGCGCGCAGCTTGATCTGCAGTTGTGACGCCGCCTCCATAGCAAAGTGGCATGCGGCACTCTGCAGCCAACTTCGCGATCTGCGCATAGTTGGGCTCCGCTTTGTTGACCGAAGCGTCGATGTCCAGCACCATCAACTCGTCAGCTTCCTTCTCGTTGAAGATCTTGACTGCGTTGATGGGGTCGCCCACATATTTGGGCGCCTTGAACTGTTGGGTCTTGACCAGCCCACCCTTGTGGATCAACAGACAGGGAATGATGCGAGGGCGCAGCATGGCTTAGAGCTCCGCAAAATTTTTCAAGAGCTGCGCACCGAAATGGTGGCTTTTCTCGGGGTGGCACTGGACGCCGTGGATATGGCCTCTTGAAACAATGCAATCAAAGTGGTGCCCGTACTCTGCCGTGGCCGAGACATCGTTTTTATCTGCGGCATCGAAGTAGTAGGAATGCAGGAAGTAGAAGCGAGGCTCTGGCTCAAAGTCGGTAAAAAGCTTGTGCCCTGGCTTGACCGATAGATCGTTCCAGCCCATATGGGGCATGGGCAAATCCTTGGACTGTGGGTGCGTGGCGAAGGCTTTGACTTGCCCGGGCACCCAGTTCAGCCCGGGCAACTCACCTTCGTCACTGCCGCCAGCCAGCATCTGCATGCCGACGCAAATGCCGAGCACTGGAATGCTTTCTTGCAGCACCAGCTCTTCCAGGCGCTCACGCATCCCAGACAGATTGAGCAGGGTCATGGCGTGATCGAACGCGCCGACGCCTGGCAAGATCAAGCGAGTCGCTCCCTCCAACTCCGACGCAGTACGCGCACGCGTGGCCTCCAGACCCAAGCGCTTGAACATCGTCATAAAGGCTTGAATATTCCCAACGCCATAGTCGACGATGCGAATCATCGGAAATACCTCTTCTCCAGACCCAGCCAGCGCATTGCGTTGGCGCCGAAGCCGATCATCCAGCGCTTGTTCTTGTAGTCCCGGTAGGTCTTGTTTGGGCCTTCGAATATGGCCTGCAGTTCATCCACAGTCAGGTCCAACTTGTGCGCGACATATTCGAACTCCTGCTTCAAGAAGTGCTCATCCATCTCTGGCTGGGCAATGCGCTCCAGTGCAGCCTCGCGGGTCATTTGACCCGTCATGATGAGGCTGGAGAAATGGGCGCGGCGTTTGTGGAAACCAAACTTTCGCGGCAACCAATAGTCTTCGTAGAAGCGCGTGAAACGAGACTCGTGATGTTTGTGCTGAAAGCGTTGCCAGCCGAACAGCCGCCCGAGTTCATCTTCTGCTTCCTTCTTACCGAAGGGTACAAGATTCAGCGGGTGGTGCACCTTCATGCCAAGGATCTTCTGGTAATACAGTTTGTAAACCAGAATGTCTTTTAGAGGAAACGTGTTCAGGGGGCGCTTGCCAAATTGCTTGTGAATGTCGTTGAAGAGCAGCGTATCAATGCCCAGGTAGCCTCTGGCTCGCGGCAGCACTCGGTTGAGAAGTTCGAGCCGGTGATGATGTGTTTGATCTTGTACTGGCGCGCGAACTTGTAAAGCGATGAGAAGAACGACGCGTCTTGAGGTAAGTCTTGATCAGGAATTCCCGATCGAAGAAAGGCAACCTGCAGGTCTTTCATCTCCTCCCAATTGATGACTTCCGTGTAAAGGTCAAGTCCGAGTCCATCAACCAGCTTTTCGATATTTCCGACTGCTTGGTCGGTGTTCCAGCCGGCGTCGACGTGAAAAAGGAGCGGTCGCAAGCCCATTTTTTCTTTAGCGATATAGGCGGCGTAGGAGCTATCCAAGCCGCCGCTCAGGCCGATGATGCAGTCGAAGTCCTTGCCTTTGCCCTCGGCCCGGACGCGATCGGCCAGTTTGGCCAGTTGGCGAGCCCCTCGAGCGTCCGTATGCCAATTGGGCATGATAGTCGCGCCGAAGTTGTTGCAGTAATCTGAAGTGTCCATAATGCAGTGTGAACAAATTCTATATATCTCTTTTGAATTCATAAAGTCAAAATCCTGATTAAATAAATGTTCCCACCCTGATGCTCACGAGAAAGGGTGCGAACTCTTTAATAGTTGCCGTAGTTGAGTGAAGGCCGCTTCAGCGCCCCCCGCGCGAAGGATTGATATCGTCGGAATGTAAGCACTGCTATAGTCAAACTCCATGAAGGAGTTGTAACTAGCGAAGAAACGACAAGCAGGATTTCCATGGCCTTCATACACGAAATCGGCTAATGCGGCCAGCTGGGCCTTACGTCCATCATAAGTGTGAGCAGGATGAAATTTAATAATCAAGGGGATATTTTCTTCCGCCTTGACCTTCGAGATGAATTCCAATTCTGAATCAATGGCGGGAAAAGAAGAAGCAAGAAACAAAGCGCCCTCAGAGCATTTTGTCAATTCAAAACCAGTCCCTGGCTTAAATATTTTGCTTGAGGATACTTTGTAAATTCTGTCAAAATTTTCAAAAAATATAGCATCCCTAATAAACAGCGTTTCTACAGTGCCAAATGGATGAGGAAAGCAAATGTCCTGATCAAGAAATCCATGTTGGACTATTTGAAATCTATCCGAGGCATGAGAAAGTACAAAACTCCAGCGCTGATAATGATCATCGGTTACAAAAATATCTGAACAACTTAGTGCACTATAACCAAGCATTATAAGCGCAAGTGAATCTCTAGCGTGAAGAATTATATCCCGACGGGCACCTGCTGGAGTTTTTCGAAGCATACAAATCAAACGAATGTGGGTATGTATGCAGCGTAGAACCGCCAAACGCCCAAGTTGCCGACCAAAACTGAAGCAAGTAAAATCTAGCTTGATTTTCTTCAAATGTGAAACATTATTATCGCTAAGTAATGCGGAGTCTATTAAATCAATGTTCTGTGGAGTCGTGACCAATAAGCGGCAACAAATATCCCGCGTCTGCATAGACTGATAACCCAACGATCCCAAAAGCGCCAAAGCCCATTGAAACGGAAACGTTGCAAAGATCGCTAACGGTGCAAAGGGAATGATCAACGAGTACAGAAAGCCGAACCGCCTTTTCAGAGCTATTTGTTTCATTAGCTTGTAGTTAGGAAGGTCAGCCTCTGCGGTCGTCATACCTCTACTATCACGATAACGTAGATCAATAGCTCTTTCATTGCCAAGAGCGGAAACAACGAGCCTGGCTAATTTTTCGATATCTACGTTCAATTGAACTCCCCTCGATTCAATCCGCTGTTTCCGTTGTTTTAGGAACGCGTTGCATGTAGAACAGCATCTTCCAAAAGAAGTACATCAAAAAGTACAATATTATATTTACCCATATGTCCCACGTCAAATATCCGCTACGAAAAACAGAAATAATCCTCACTATCTCAGCAGCATATACGAAGAGAAAGAAGCCCGTGCCTTTGTTGATAAGACGAAAAATCAAAAAGAACGCGCCGCAATACATGAGCGCAGGTATGACCCATAGCGCAGTGAAAGGCATGGTTAGGTATAAATCTGTTTCTAATGGCCATTGCTGAGTGGCGCCATCCTGAAACCAATCATTCGGAAAATATTGCTGAGTAAGAAACACGGATAAATCATATTTTTCACGCGGTACTATAGTGCCGAAAATTTCCAGCATCTTATTAAACGGCATGAACATTGATTGAATCTGTCCACTACTGTATTCCTTCAGTACAGTGTCATGCAAAAAAATTGTATTGAAGTACGAAAGCAAGTACTCTACGCCTAAGCGTGGAGTGTTGTAGAAGCCTTCTGATCTGAAAAACATTCCGATCAAAAACATAGCAATGAGCAGTAGGAAAATTACTATGCCTCTAGTAATCTTTAGTTCAGTGGTAAGCAGTTTTGGAGCAAAAAAGAAGAATAAGATCAACGGGAGTCGACTTTTGAATCCTTGCAGAAACATGCACATAAAAAGAATCGAAAAACCACAAAATGCTAAAGTAAACCCCACCTTTTTTTTCAATACATACTTTAGATATCCGAAGATGAAGGCGATGAAATGAGCCATCCAGATAAGGAAAATATTCAAAACCCCTAGTCCTGCCTTATTATTGAGATAGGTGTTTGAATAGTCGCTAAACCAAGCGGCAAATCCGCCTGACAATTGGAGAAACAAAACGGCGCCAGAAAACACAACTAATAAAAGTAGCGACAGATTTTTCCACCGGCAGTAGACGTTTTTTTGCCAATAAGCGAGTTGCACAGAAGCGCGCTCAAAAGATCTATTTTTTATTAATGCACAAAGCAGAAAAAAATGGAGACTAAAAAGAACTGAGTAGTGCCAAAAAGCCTCTGAACTCACTTCTGCCCAGTTGTTTATTTTTCCCCATGGAAGTAAATACTCTATGTCAAATATTTCATACACGTAATATATTGTGTATGGCATTATTAAATACAATAGATAGACGGAGAATATTACGTGACCGGGGTGGAGGAAAAACCTTGGTCGAAATATCAAGTATGTGAAAGCTATGTAGAGTACAGAAATAGCCCCTTTGTCTATCAAGCGCAACTCAGCCAACCCAAGCATGAATATCGACAGAAGCACTAACGTGGCGAACAGCAACGCTTTGAAATAGACACGTGGAATGTTGTTCATACTTGTCAGACTAATACCATGGCTTACGAGGCATACCAGAGACTTCCGACCTGCTGTATATCATTTTTGTGTACCGCCATAGCTTTGAAAAAAATAGTATTTTTCTAAAGCCACAGAACCGCGGTCGAAAATTACTAATGTAAGAGTGCACGTCTTTGTCAAAACCGTACAGCGAAAAACGCTCAGAGATTAGACGTTGGAGTTTTGCCAATTCATACTCGAATTGCTCTGGATCCATGAAATACAGAGGAGGAGTTTGCTGCCCCCAGGATAATACCGAGCGAGTAATCTCTCGCCTGAGTACAGGAAGGTTCTTTATTATGACGCCGCCCTCCTCTTGTCCTACATGAGCAATTACCAGTTCAATGAAATTGTTATTGAACGGTCGCGCAGTGTTCAATAAATTAAAAACATTTTTTAGGAGATCCAACTTGAATACAGACCATAAAATAAGTTGGTACTCGGCCAAAAATCGCACGCTGTTGTTCCCGCTTGGGTAGCTTAGGTCATGGGATTTGGCAGCGGAGTAGTGTATGTAGTTTTCAAACTCATCCGCAAAAAATTTTTCTATCTCTCCGGTACATATCGCTGCACCTGTTTTCTGCATTGAATGTATGCTTGCTTCAAAGCCTTTGAGAAGTAAAAAATCATCATCGGCACTGAGTGCAATATAAGGCGTTTGGACACACTCAGTAGCAAGACAAATCTTTCTAATAAAGTCGCTACCGGGGCAGTGCAAATAGTTAAAGTTCAAGGGAATTCCCCCTTGATAACTACTTTCACTAGAGTCAATTAATAACAACTGAATGGGCCATTCGGAATAGTACCGAAACAGTCTTTCAAAGTAATCTTGCCGATTGTGCGTAGGTATCGCGATGGTGCAGACATCATTCATGGTCTTAAGACAAATACTTGAACCTGGAAATCGCAGATTTTGCTAGAAAAAACATCAATGGAAGAAAGTACAGTGTGGAGTGCTCGATCCAAAAGTAATCATTCTTCACAAAAAATATAAAGGCAAAACATACAGTGATCAATATCGCAACTCTACGAAGTCCATTCGGAAAATCTGAGTGCCTTGATCGAATCAATTTGAGTTGAAGAATAAGTAAAAAAAGCATGGATGCACTATAGGAAATCACTGCGCCCCAAACACCTGCAAGTGGTATTAAAAAATATAGAAATATTAAATTCAAACCGGCTGTTACTATGCCTGTCATCATGTTTGCAAAAGACCGTTTGTCTTGCAGTAAACAGAGAACTGGGCCATATGAAACAATTATTGAGCAGTACGCACCTGGTAAAATGCCTATTAAGTAAATCAGTATTTCTTTGCTCGTATCTGGGAAAATATATGGAACGACTATTTGCGCGCTCATTGAAAAAAACAAAATTCCCAGAAAAACAATGTGAAGTATCTTGTCTGCAAATAAATAGGCTTTGTTGCTGTTTTCATGGAACGTTCGAAAAAATACCGGAGGTGTAATTGCCGCAATACCGCCAGCTATCATTAGAAAAACAAGAGAAAATTTCTGCGCTATAGCATACGAAGCCAATTCATGAGCACCCAAACTCTTGTTAATGAAGAATTTGTCAAGATTACTCATGGAAATAGAGGAGACTACGGCCAAGAAAAAAGGAAGTGAATAGGAGAGCGAATCTCTGAGTGCTATTGCGGCTTTTAAGGGCGCGAATGATATGAGGCCTGCAGTACTCTGGTCTTTCGTTCTTAAGTACCAAAACACTAAGAGTGGCGCCGTTAAAGCTATGATTTCAGCGCAGACCTTTGAAAAAGAGGGTGGGCTTGCATGGTATATCAAATACAAAAGGACAGCGGCGTAGATCAAAGCCCTGCTGAGCTTAAGTAATAGAACTCCGATCGCGTTTAATCGTTTGTATTCATATGATTGTACGAGTTGAAAAATGGCTGCCAGCCAGCTTGCAATTACAAGGCCGAGCATCAACTCGTTGCTCAAAAAATCAATTTTTATAATTTTTTGAAAAGTTTCAAAAAAAATAGTATTTGTTATTAGCGTGATGGCCAGAAAAATTGTGGCGACGCCAATGGTTCCGAATAAAAGATTTTGATTATATTTCTCACCACCTTCGGATTCGAAACTCAGGCGTTCCACGGCCTTATCGTTTCCCAGGAGAAATCCGACAACCATCAGTTGAAAAATTGAGTCTACTAATACAAGCTCACCAAATTGTTGATTTGTTAGTAGTTTCGCTAGTATTATAAAAACAATAGCAATAAGCCCTTGGGGTAGTATGTTTCCGAGGAGAAATAGAGCAATTTTCTTGTTCAAACTTAGTGCATCTCTAAACTAGTCGATATCAGGGTGGTTTTTGAGTTGGTCTGCAGATAAGGCAGACAACGCAGCATAAAATCACTGTTTTAGCGTAGACGCGGACATGTGCAGGGCGCTTGCGACAATTTGCTATTGATCTAGAGCAATATTTATTAATTTCAACTTGGGCGTTCGATTTCTATAAGTTAGTCACCTACAAGTGTGCTATCTAATTTGGCGTTGAATATTCAGATGGGGCCAATAATAATAAGTCCTGTGTTGTTCAGCGCAGGATAAACGAAATCAACAACCAAAATAAGTAAAACTGATTGACTAAGCGTCTTCATGTCAATCGCCGATCACGTAAGAGAATCTAAGTGGAAAATATCCCATTTTCTCAGGTTATTTCGTGCTGATGTACTTGAGGTGCTGTCTCGTCAAGCAGCGGCATCTTGATTTTCTGCTTGGCTTTTTTAACTGCTTGAATTCTTTATTGCGACGATTTCTCCTCGGTATAGTTGGGCTACCACTAACTCTGGGTGCTCAATGAATCGGTATCAATTATTCAGCTCCCATCAGTCATTTAAAATGAGATTTTAACTAATTTTAAATACTTCCAATCAAAGTTGAAAATTGGCCGCTGTAGTTTAAATTCTCAGAAAACTAGTCAATTCTTCTAAGGTTACTACTAACATGTGGTGAAATTCAAGAAAATTCGGAGTCTAAATGAAAAATTGAACAGGGTAGTTGCGATTATCCATTGGAGTAGCCAGCCATTTTCATGTATATCGGCCACATCGCCACTTGTTCTTCAAGTTTACACAAATCCTTGCTTACCTGGCTTTGGAGGAACTCTGCAACCTGTTTGTACAATCCTGGCTTGAACTGTTTCTCGAGGGCATAGTCAAGATCGACAGGCTCGATGGCAATGGAGCCACGATGCATGACCTGGAGAGTCTCCATCGGACGAAAAATTAGCCGCCTATGCCGAGTCAATACTTCGAGGCCCCACCGACCGGGCGCATCCCAGTTGGCTTGGTAAGAAAAAAGTACATCTTTATCTGTGCGACCAGAACCGGCAAAGATCGCAGAACTTGGGTGCCAAGAAAGACTTCCGCTGGTCTGCGTTTGCAAATGGACAGGGTAGCCCCCGAGATTAAATGCCAAGTCGATCACATGTGTGGAATTGCCTAGAAGCCACGCCTCCTTGACACCAGGGGCTTTTACGATCCCCTCAATCACATGACCCCATTCAGTAAATTCAAAATGCATTGATAGGATTCCACCGTCCTGCTCAATAATTTTGCGAGCAGCAGAAACGGCAATGTACATTCTGCGGTTGTAGGCAATTGACACATCTGCTTTACAGGATTTCGAAAGCTCGTTCAAGTCTGTGAGCTCTGAAAGTCGGAGTGCCCCCGGTTTTTCAAGCAAAATTTTCCTAACCCCGAAAACTAGCAATTGATTTGCTGCTGTTGCGAGGCCTTCAACACCCACTGCAACGATCGCTGCATCGGGTAAAGGTGGATTGCCAGCCAAAAATTGTTCCAGTCCGCCCGTCACAACCGCTATTTCACACTTCTCTATCATTTGACGAGCAGATTCTTCTCCGCGCCCGATCACGGTGATATTAGCGCCCAAAGCAAGTAATACTTTGGCGTAGTCAACAGCCATGCCACCGGCCCCGATGAGCCATACATTCAAAGATTGCACAATGTTTCCCTATTGTTAGGTAATGGGGCAAAAGTCAGGCGAAGTTCCCAGTGGTCCAGCCGCATGTTGTCCAAGCGCTTGTATCAAAGGCAAATGGTAGTCCACTGAGTTTGCAAAGGACGTTAACTGACATCTGCTATTGATTAGAATATCCTGAGCTATCAAGGTACTAATTTCGCTTACCAAAGGGTTATGAAACGTATGTTGACTCCATGGGGCGGACAACAAGCGATCGTGGAAAAAGGCAGTGCCTCCAACTTCATCAACGATACATGTCCTGTCCTGAGACCTCATGGTCAGTATCAAACGCATGTCGGAGTGGCGCAAAGAGGTGATTTCGAAGGCAGTACCGCCCCAGTTGCCTTGAATCGTTCCCGTAAATTCATAGTAATTCGCCCTTTTACTCGGAATAACGGAAGAGTCCAAACCGTAGGTGGATATACTGGAGGGCT
>JADMJQ010000156.1:40341-52109 GCA_018780415.1 Roseateles sp.
AAATAGCCAATCAAATCTAGGAAGTGAACGCTGTTACAGCCTAAGCCCCAATTTCCGCCGCTAGCTTGAAATTGAAGTAGTTGTTGACCACTAAAGAAATTTTTAACTGTTTGATAAATTGGAAACACGCGCCGAGGGCAATTTACCCAGACTTTGGTTGGGAGCATTTCAAAAAGATCTAGGGCGGCCTGATAGTCCTTGATGTGTTGAAAGAGGACTTTTTCTAACAATAAATTGCTTACGCTTTTCTCGGCTAAAAGTTTTTTAAGGACATTTAGTCTAACGTCCGCCGCAGTAGCCACTACGACATAGTCCAAATGGCTTGGTAGATCGCTCAATGTTGTCAAATAGATGACCTGATCAGGGGCGAGCGCAACGCCTGTTTCTTGAACTCTTGTATGAGCCGTTTGCAGGGCTTCAGTTGAGGGATCTACTACGAAGTACTGGCTTTGAGGTTCTATGCGAACCAGTCCTTGGAGGTGGCGGCCCCCCAGTTGGCCTGCGCCGATAACAGCTATACGATACATATTGGTTATATTGTGTTAACTAGATGGAGAATCCGTCATCAATGACAATGTTTTGCCCATTTACAAAAAGGGATGAGTCTGACAGCAAAAATAGGAGAACGCCGATCACGTCGCTTTCATTTAGCATGCCTTTGCTGCTGCAATAGCTCATGTATTTATTAAGAAAAACCTCAGGCTGATTATTGAAAATTCCGCCCGGGCTGATTGCATTGACGCGTATATTGGAGCCCTTGAGGTACTGAGCGAAGTACTTGGTGAGGTGAATCACTCCTGCCTTGATGGCCGCGTACTCTACGGGCATGGTCATTGACGTACCTTCGTATACATCAAATCGAGGGGCCATAAAGCCGTAAATAGACGACATGTTAATTATATTGCCATGTCCCTGTTTCCGAAAATACTCGGCAAACTGCTGCATGACGAGAAAATATCCTCCGGCATGCATTCCGAGATTCTGGCAAAAATCTTCGTAAGATACGTCTTCTACGCGCCTGCCGTAACTGCTATTCCGCGGATAAGCGTTGTTGATGATTGCATCTATTTTCCCAAACATCTTTTGGGAAGCGCTTATTGCGCGAACAATGGATTCTTTGTCGGTGATGTCCAATTCGACCGCAATAGCTTTGCCTGGATGGGCTGTGCAAATTTCGTCTGCAGCGGACTTTGAGCTTTGAAGCGCTATATCTGCAACCAAGGCAATGCCGCCGCTAGCAGCTATGGCCGAGCAGAACGCACGCCCTAAAAGTCCGGCGCCTCCAGTCACCATGACTACTTTTCCGTTTAATGTTGGCATTGCCATGACTTTGGGAATCACTGTGTGCCCTCTGAGGCAGTAAATCTTCGTTGCAAAAGTATTTCTACGAGTTGAAAGTCAATTTCAGAATCGATATCAATTGACCGCTCTTCTGGCATCACGTAAAGCCTAGTGTCCGGAGTAAATAATCCAATGTCGCGAAACAGCGAGTTTCTGCTCCAAACGTAAATAGAGGCATTCATATCGAAGCAGGCTGGTGCATCCTGGCGTCTAACCACGGGATTCTCTAGCGGTTTGCTCAGCAAGGGCACTCCGTCCTTAGACAGTTCGATTAGGTTAAAATACGGGGACCGCCGGGCTGGCATTGCTGTTATTACATTGCTAGCACCCACTGTTTCAAGAAGCGAAACGGCTTGTCGAATATCGTCTACGGATCGTAGAGGTGACGTGGCGTCAAGATCTACGCAAACGTCATATATTTGACCGAAACGAAGCTCTACCTGCTCGACGCAATGTTTGATTGCGGGAAGCTTCGCTGCAGTATCAGAGGCAAGTTCGAGGGGCCGCCTTATGATCATGTCGACGCCGTACTCTTGAGCTATTTCCAATATTTCCGCCGAGTCACTGCTTACGGCAATGATGTCGAATAGCTTCGACTCCCTAGCTTGTTCTATGCTATATGCGATAAGTGGTTTTCCAAGTAGATGCCGAATATTCTTACCTTTGACACCTTTGGATCCGCCGCGCGCGCATATCGTACATATTCTTTTCATTGCTTTACCCATTCTTGATTCGTCGCAGATTGACGTGATGCACTTATCAGTTTCAAGGTTGAGAGTGCTTCGGAGAGGGAACAAAGAGATTCGAACTCACCTCTCAGCAATGCGGCGTGCATAGAGCGGTATGTGTCGTCTCGTTGGACGTTGAACGTCTCTTCGGTTTTGTCGATGAATATTTTGTTCGAAACGAGGTCTGCTTCGTATGTGTGATGGGCTGTATTAACTATCAAGCTCCGCCGCCCACGACGATCGAGATAATTAAGTTGGACGGCGGCGATTGGGCATTGGCCGAAGCTTAACAACAATGTAAAAATGTCGTCACTGGTAATCTCGAGCTGGCTCAGTTGACCGCCGAGGGCTGAAACCTTTTGCCAGTCTCCGAGCATCCAGTTCAGGTAGTCCAAGTCATGGCTTAAGTCAAGCAAGACACCGCCGCCCATTTTCGACTGTGCCGAATATGAATGCCGATAATCGGTTTCAGGCCGCCAGCCAGGTAAATACTGGCCGACATAGCAATGCACTGAGAGAATATTTTGGTCCTCAAGCAAGGACTTTAAGCGCAAAATGACAGGGTGAAATCTTAGATTGTATGCAATTCTCAGCGCCTGGAACTGATTTTCCGGCATGGGTTTTACGCACTCGAACAATGGCTTTTCCAGGAGAACTGTTCCTTGGTAGCCGGTAGCTGCCAAACGAACCAATTCGTCATGATGCAATGCGGTTTCGTTTGCAATGACCACGTAGTCCGGTCTGTGGTTCAAAACGGCATCGCCTATTTCACCATACGTGGTAATGGATGCATGGTCGCGGCGACTGACCACAGCGACGCTACAACCCAATTCTTGGAGTATGCGTGCGTGCCTCATGCCAATTGATCCATAGCCTACAACGAGGCATCTCGAGTTAAGAGTGTCGTTCAACGGAACTCCTTGGAAAAATCGGCATTCGCTTTCTCATAGTCATGTAATCGTCCGATGTCTAACCAGTAGCCGTCTAGCTTGTGAACCCGTACATGCATACTTTTGTGCAACATAGACTCAAGCAGTGACGGCATGTCAAAGAATTCGTCTTTGGGTACTAACTTTAGGACAGTCGGTGACAATATATTAATTCCAGCGCTAACATTGAAGTTATGAACCGGCTTTTCTTGAATCGACTGCATGCGGCCTTCGGACTCGCCAATTACACCGAAAGGCACCTGCATCTCGTATTCTCGAACGCTGACTGTTGCGTCTGCGCCAGACTGAATGTGCAGGTCCATCATTTGTCCAAAATCTTGCTTGGTCAGAAGGTCTGCATTGGTCACGATAATCGGGCTGCTAGGTATTTCTGGCAAAAGGGCCAATGCCCCTGCCGTTCCCATTCTTTTGGTTTCTCTGACGTACTGAATCTCCAGACCAAGTGCTGCGCCGTTTCCAAAGTAGTCTTCAATTTGCTCGGCTTTGTAATTTACGGCAAAGTAAAATTTCTTAAAACCCTGGTCTGCATAGTTGTGGAGGATAGTCTCAAGTAAAGGACGGGAGCCTACTTTGAGCATCGGTTTTGGGGTGTCTCTGGTCAAATCTTTCAGTCTGGTTCCTAATCCCCCAGCCATCACCATTACCCACTCTTCGCGCGGGCGAGGCATTAAGAAATCCTAGACCATTTCAAGACCAACCAGTAGACCGCTGTCGTTGATTACTGGGATGTGATGAACGCCGAGGTGGCGCATCATAGTTAGGATTTTTGCCCGATCATCGCTATCAAGTGCGCAATTTGGATTGATCCTCATGGCCCCGACTACTTCATCCGATAGAGACATTCCTTTTAGAAGTGCCCTACGTACATCTCCGTCTGTCAGAATCCCTAACAGCTTTCGTTTGCTATCGACGACCAAAGCCATCTGACAACCAGATTGGTCTATACGTTCCAGAGCCTCTCTCAAAGTTCGATCCGGTCCAATTAACGTTTGTTCCCATCTTTTCATTCAATTCTCCATTGTCCTAGCCGGCACGCCTACTAGAGTTCCATTTCCTCTGAAATTTTTGGTGACGCAGGCACCTCCACCGACTATGGTATTTGCTCCAAGTAGTATTCCTTGCAGTACGACGGCTCCTGCGCCAATATGGCAGCCTTCTCCTAGCTGCGCATCACCACATATGACCGAGCCAGGCGCTGCGTGTGTCCAAGCTCCTAGTATTGTGTGATGCTCTACGATTCCTGATGTATTTACGATGCAGCCGGTCCCAATACTCGCATAGGCTTGCACAACAGATCTTGCCAGCAACTGTGCGTCACACGCGACAGTAGCGAAGGGGGAGATCTCAGCGCTAGGGTGTATGACCGCTGTGAATATCCAGCCAAGCTTTTCGAGCCCCAACTGAATATTTCTTCTGTGCAATGTTGATCCAATTCCTCCAATACCGTTCGCCATCTCCGCTTCTTTACAGCCAACTTGTGCGAGGTAACTGATTTCCGATAAGACGGGAAGCCCACAAAGCTCGCGTTTTTGCTGGGTGGGGCTTGAGTCAAGGAATCCAACGACGTTTCTGCCCGCTTGCAGCAATGCATCCGCGACTACAACGGCATGACCGCCTGCGCCCACCACGATGACGTTAGGTCGCTTCATCGTTCGATGACTTGCCCTGGTTCAAAGGCTTTGCCTGATGTCTGGCCTACTAACTCCCAGAGTAGATGCGGTGCCAAACCGCGCCCAGATCTGGCGGTAGTCAAATCATCCCTGGTAAAGATCGCCCCGGATTTGATAGAGCGGGCTGCCACTACTTGCTGCCGAGCCGCTTGACGCGTATTCCATTCGCTTGGCTGTGGGCACTTGGCACCGTCGCCCATCGCCTGCTGTAGGTCGCGGATCTGCCGGATCATCAGGGACAGTTCCGCCGGTTCCAGTGACGCTTTGTGATCTGGCCCTGGCATGGCTCGGTCGAGCGTAAAGTGCTTCTCGATAAACGTGGCGCCTCGAGCGACGGCGGCCATCGGGATGAGAATGCCTTCGGTGTGGTCGGAATAGCCCACCGGCAACCCAAACGCCTTCAGCGTGTCCATGGCCTGCAGATTGACCTCGTTCAGAGGCGTCGGATACTGCGACGTGCAATGCAGAAGCGTCACGCGACCTTGCAGTGAAGCACGCCATTCGGGTCGGCTCCAGCCGCGCCAGGTATCTGTCGCATCCGTCGGCTCGGCATCCGCGTTGATTGCGTGCGCGATTACCGCAAGGGCCTGTTCGACCTCTGACATTGTGGCCATGCCTGTTGAGACAACCAGCGGCCGCCCCTGCCGCGCGAACTGCCACAGGAGTGGCCCGTTTGTCAGCTCCCCTGAGGGCACCTTGTAGAAGGGCATGTCGAGCTCTTCCAGGAAGGTCAGGCTGCCGGCGTCGAATGCAGTGGAAAGGAACTCGACGCCGAGATTACGCGCGTGAGCTCGAAGTTCCCAGTGCCACTCGCGAGGAAGTTCTAGTTTGCGAAGCATCTCCAGTTGTGACTCTGCCGCGTCCGTGGTGCGCTGTTGGTAGCCGGCTTTGGGCGCTGCGGCCGTCGCCAGCTTCTTGGCATCGAAGGTCTGGAACTTGACCGCGTCCGCGCCGGCGTCCGCCGCGGCTTCGACCAGTTTGCGCGCCAGATCCAAGTTGCCGTTGTGGTTGACGCCGGCCTCGGCGATCACGTAGACGCTTCGCATTCGGGATTCCTGTTCTTGAGAGAAGGGGGTAACGATCATGCGACCTCCGGGGAAGGACGGTCGACGAAGGGCTTGCATAAGGTATCGATCGCACCGCTTTGCAGGACGTCGACGATCCGCTTCGCCGCCCCGGGGCGCCCGTAGGGCGAGTCGCGCCGGGCCGCAAGCTGACGATGTTCTTCCGTGAGTACGGTGTTGAGCGCCTGCCGGATCGACGATGCAGTCTCGTCACAATGGATCACCGACGGTGCCCGCAACCGACCGCGCTGGCGAGCACCTATGTCCACCGTTGGTACGCCTATTGCAGGCGCTTCCAGTAGTCCGCTAGAGGAGTTGCCCACCACCGCATCGACATGGTGCATCAAGCTGAGATAGCGGCGGACACCAAGGGACTCGACCAGCGCGATACGGCCCGCATTAGCGTGAGCGAAGGCCTGCAGCGCCTTGCGGATGGGGGCGGCCCCAGGGTCGGCGTTGGTGCCGGTGATCACGATGGAGCCCGCGCGCTCGTCCAGCGCAATCAGCAAGGCATCCATCGCCGCCAACCCGCCGTCGCCCGCGAGCGTGACGGGATGGTATGTGACGAGAAACGCGGGCGCGCGCAGCGGCATGCCGATGAACGCCTCCAACGTCTCCAGTGGCATCGGGTCCAGATTGGCGATGTTGTCCATGGCAGGCGCTCCGACTGTCCAGACACGGTCGGGGGACTCACCCATCTGCAGGATGCGTTCGGCATAGGCTTGGGCAGCTGGGAAGTGCAGATGGGCGAGTTTGGTGATTGCGTGACGGATGGAGTCGTCGATGGCACCCTCGGTCGCCTCACCACCATGAATATGCGCGATCGGGATACGGGCAAGCACAGCAGCTTGCGCTGCGGCCAGCAGCTCGTAGCGATCACCCAGCAGGACCAGCACGTCTGGTTGCAGCCGGGCCAGCGCCTCTGCGGTGCCCGTCAAAGCCAGGGCAGCCGACGCCGCGAAGCCGACCGCATCGTCCGTCGGTACTCGCATGTTGATACGGGCATCGATCGAGAAGCCGTCGGCAGCTATATCGCGCCAAGTCTCGCCATACTCTTCGGACAGATGAGTACCCGCGACGATGGTCTGTAGCGACAACCCCGGACGCGATGCGACCTCGGCCATCAAGGGCCGAAGCAGTCCGTACTCCGCACGGGTGCTGGTAAAGAAGGCGATGCGGCGGGCTGTCATTGCTCCGACTGCAGCACGCTGCTTGGCAGATTCACCACCCGTGCTTCCAGCCACTCGGCGTTAGTCAGCGGGCCCTTGAGGGCGTTGGTGTAATGAGGCAGGCGATTCATCAACGCCCAGATCGGGCGGGTCATGACGCCCGAGTCGTTGGTCGACTTCAGCAGGGCGTCTCGCTGCGCAGCGTCCTCGCAGACGACGCCATTCAGCCAGTAATTGGAACGACAATGCGCCGGCTCGACGATGGGTGCCAGCGGTGAGTCCTTCAGGAAGTCAATGTAGCGCTGCGCCAGTGCGCGCTTGGACTCTATGAAGGCCGGCAATTGCTCGAGCTGTGCGACGCCCAACGCCGCGTTCAGGTTGGGCAGGCGGTAGTTGTAGCCGACCTCGTCATGCACGAACTCGTAGGGGTGAGGAATCTTCGCGGTGGTGGTCAGATGCTTGGCGCGCGTGCCGGTCACTTGGTCAGTCAGCAGCATGCCGCCGCCGCCGGTGGTCATGATCTTGTTGCCGTTGAAGCTCAGCGTGCCGATGCGGCCGAACGTGCCGGTATGACGGCCCTTGTAGTAGCTGCCGAGCGATTCGGCCGCGTCCTCGACAAGCACCAGCCTCCATCGCTCACAGACGGCGACCAATGCGTCGAGGTCGACCGGGTGGCCAAAGGTGTGCATCGGCAAGCAGGCACGGATGCGGCGGTGACCATCTCTGGTGCGGCAGTCTCCGGCATCATCGACGATTGCGTGCTCTGACAGCCATTCGTCTAAGGCCTTCGGCGAGAGGCCCAGTGTGCGCCGATCCACGTCGATGAAGAGCGGCTCCGCGCCGCAGTAGGCGATTGCGTTACAGGTCGCCACGAATGTGAGCGATTGCGTGACGACGAGATCGCCCTGCTCGACTCCGACCAGCTTCAGCGCCATATGCAGCGCCGCTGTGCCATTCATCACTGCGATGGCGCGTGGGCTACCGACGAAGGTCGCCATGTCGCGTTCGAATCGGTCGACATAGGCCCCGACGCTCGACACGAACGTCGAATCGATCGTGTCGAGCACCAGTTCCCGCTCGCGTCCGCGGAACACGGGCGCGTGCAGCGGAATGAATTCCTGCGTACGATACTGCTCGCGAATGAAACTTACCAGGCGGTCAAACATCGCGAACCTCAGACGTTGTAAATATTGGCCTTGTACTTCCGGAGATTGTCCGGGTTGGCGAACCAGTCGATTGTCGCCTGTAGGCCTGCACGGATGTCGAAGCGCGGCGTGAAGCCGGTCATGCCACGGATCTTCGTGTTGTCGCACCAGAGACGGAACACCTCCGACTTTTCGGGACGGATGCGCTGTTCGTCGGTCAGGAATTCGACGTCGCTGCCCATCAACTCGCGGATCAAATTCAGCGTGTCGCCTACTGATATTTCGTAGTTGGAACCGATGTTGACGGTTTCGCCAATCGCTTTGTCACAACGGGCTAACTCAAGAAAACCGCGGCAGGTGTCGGCCACATAGTTGAAGTCGCGGGTGGGCGTCACATCGCCAAGTTTGATCTGTTTTGCGCCGCTTGCGATTTGACTGATGATGGTCGGTATTACTGCACGGGCGGATTGACGAGGTCCATAAGTATTGAACGGCCGAGCAATTGTCAACGGTAAATTGAAAGCGTTGAAAAAACTCATGGCCATCGCGTCCGCACCTATCTTTGATGCGCTGTAGGGCGACTGCGCCTGTAAGGGGTGTTTCTCATCGATCGGCACATACTGCGCCGTTCCATAGACCTCACTGGTTGATGTATGGATGATGCGCTCTACACCATTGTCCAATGACGCTTGGCAGATGTTGAGAGTGCCTTTGATGTTGGTGTCCACATAGCTGTCTGGAGCGACGTACGAGTAAGGGATGGCGATCAAAGCGGCCAAGTGGAAGACCACATCAATGTCTTTGGTAATGTGTTTGCAGTAGTGCGGGTCTCGCACATCACCGTTCAATATTTCTATTTCTTTTGCACAGTTGATGTCTTCCAGCCAACCCCAGTAGTTAAAGGAGTTGTATTGTGATAGTGCTTTTACTTGGTAGCCTTCTGCGACCAACATTTCTGTAAGATGGGAGCCGATGAATCCATCGGCACCTGTAATCAATACTTTTTTCATTTTTGATTGGTTTTCCTAATTATTCGGTGGTGGTTGAATAGGCTCGAATTTTGTTGAAAATATTTTTCGATTTTCAATCAAATTAAGCGGCCAATTGAGCCGATGACGTATCATATCGACGGGATGATTCCCTATTTCTGCTCGAATCACAGCAGCGGGTCGATTCTAGGGAGAGGGGAGGGTGATACATTTGTTACTGTCTAGAAAGACGGCCGATTTCACGCCCGCGCATTACGCAGTCATCAGACCAGTAATATTTCCATTGGCCGAACCGGCCCGCCAAGAATAAATGTGCTCTCTTAATCGCTCTGAGCGGGGTGTGCGTCCAGTCAGTCAATGGGTGTAGGTCGTCGACTTCTCGGACCAATCCAAAGCCTTCCAGCCAGCCCAAAATTTTCTGCATAGCGGCGATAGTTCCGTGATCAAAGATCACATTGGCCCATGGAACTAGCTTGACATGTCGGTGCGAAGTACGGCCACGGGTGAACCGCGAGGGATCGATGAGTCCCATCTCGATCAACTCGGCCTCCACCAGCGCTCCGATCTCCTCCGGCGACTGCAACAACGGCTTGTGTCGGCTGAAATACACCTCAGTCTGAATGCCTGACCATCCTTCGGGCGCATTGTTGGCACTGAGTTTCTCGACGAAGTTGATGCGTGTTGACAGCTTGTCCTTGTCGTAGACATATATCCAGTGCTCAGGGCGCAGGGCAACATGTGGGACGGCAATGTTGACCAATACCAGTTGTGAGCAGGTCAGTTGCCGGGCCGCGTCAAGAACATGTTCCGGTACATCGCGACAAGCCTGAATAAATACAGGCAAGGGCAAGGTGTTGACCAGGGTATCGAAGTTGAACTTTCGCCCATCGGTGACGACTACTTCACGGCGAACAAGGTCGACTGATGCAACGTCTGCGCCGTAGCGGATGTTGCTGCCCTTCTTAAGCCCAGCAGCAAACGATTGATAGCCGCCTTGTTTTGGGTAGCGAATTGTGTTGATGTAGTGCATCGGGCGGCCGATTGGTCCTGATGCTCCTGTCTCAACGTCGGCTGCGTCAGGAAAAAGGACTCGATTTCCGATCCACGCCGTGGTGAGATCCGCAGGCGGGCGGGTCCAGTATTTTTGCGTATACGCCGATGGAAATAGTTCCGTGAAAACTGGGCCAAAGGCCATATCAAGCCAGTCTTGATAGTTGTCAGGCACATTCTGGACCGCGCCCCGGCGAGTTTGTAGAAATGAGGCGAGGCAGGCGCTGCGCTGGGGCTCAGGAACCTGGTGGAGCGCTGTCTGGGCCGGGTGTTCAATCCAGTGGCCGTTGAAGTAGTTGCCCACACAAACCGGAAAATCTTCAAAGGCGCTGTCTACGCTTCGCCGGAATAATTCCCGGACGTACTCATGCTTGGTAAAGGAAACATGTGGACCTTGGTCCCAAGTGAATCCCTCTCGCATTTCGGAAGCAATATGTCCGAATGAGTGGCCTTGTCGTTCAAGTAACAGACAGTTTTCGTGACCAAGGTGGTAAGACGCTGACAACCCGGCTAGGCCGGCTCCAAGAATTAGGTTCATGCGGAAGAATCTATAGGGGTTGGCGCACGGTCTGTTATCAGTGGCGCAAATTTCCTGACTTCGTTGGGCCGATAGGGGATTGCGCCGACTTGCAGTTTGCCGGTGGCATTCCACTGCTGCCACCAGCTTTTCGCAAATTCCCGAATGGTGATTGGCTGTCCCGAGCCCACGTTCCAGGTCTTCGGCTCAGCGGGGATGACATCCTGACGCAAGACCGCATACAGGAATTCTCGCGCCACATCTTCGACGGGTACGAAGTCGCGAAGTTGCTCTCCCGCGGTCATCGGGAAGTCCGCGCCTTCCATTGCTGCCTTGCGTAAAGCAGGCCAGAAGTTTGTGTCGAACTGACCATCTCCGAACGCGGAAAAGACTCGAAGGTAGCAAAGCTCGAGGCCGAGCTCGATAGCAGCAGCATGGCACGTAACGAAGCTAGCTGCCTTCGAAGCAGCATAAGCGCTCGTCGGGAGCAATGGTGCGTCCGGCGGTATCAACTCAAAGCGTTCGGCCGAGCGGCCATACTCCGCAAAACTGCCTGCCATCACAACACGTTGTATATTCGCCTCGCGAGCTGACTCCATCAGCAGTTGTGGGACTGTGGCATTCCAATAGGTCATTTCTTGGCGCGATGCCCGCTTGGGGCTTACGCCGACGGCAGCGAAATGTACCAGTGCATGGCAGCCCATTAGCTTGCCGGTAGGTAAAGCGTCAAGGTCGGCCTCCAGCCAGGTCAGGCCATCCACATCAAATGTCTTGGCGCCACGTCTGTGCGAAGCAAGCACTGAATGTCCTGCGGCAATCGCATGACGCACGAAATGCGAGCCGACGAATCCAGTAGCTCCGGTAACGAATAGCTTCATGTTTAAAACCAAGCGGGAAGATTTGCTAGCGAAGGATGGCCTTGGTCGCGGTCTGAAAGCACGGCGGAAGGACAGTGCCAGTCGAAACCAAAACTGTCCCAGCGAACGCCACAATCGTGTGATGGTGCGTGCTCGGAACTTGTTTTGTAGACCATGACTGCGCCGTCCGTCAAAGCCCGGAAACCGTGCGCAACGCCTCGTGGGATCAGAACTAGCCCTGGGTTTTGTTCTGACAGCTCAACGCTTGCTACCTTTCCATGACTTGGC
>JADMJQ010000044.1 GCA_018780415.1 Roseateles sp.
ACTCGGCCGCGTTGTCCAGGAAGTAGCGGTCGTGGGTGATGGCGACCACGGTGCCGGGGAAGCGCTGCAGGAACTGCTCCAGCCACTCGACCGATTCGGCGTCCAAGTGGTTGGTTGGCTCGTCAAGCAAGAGCATGTCGGGCTTGCTCAACAGCAAGCGGCAAAGCGCCACGCGGCGCTTCTCGCCCCCGGAGAGCACGCCAATCACGGCGTCCCAGGGCGGCAGATTCAGCGCATCGGCGGCCAGCTCCAGCTGCAAGTCGGTATTCTCCGAGCCAGCTGCGGCAATGATGGACTCCAACTCGCCCTGCTCGGCGGCCAAGGCGTCAAAGTCGGCGTCTTCCTCGGCATAGGCGGCATAGACCTCGTCGAGACGCTTCTTGGCGGCCAAAACACCGCCGATGCCTTCTTCGACCGCTTCACGCACGGTCTGCGTTTCGTTCAGGCGCGGCTCCTGCTCCAGGTAGCCGATCTTGATGCCGGGCATCGCGATCGCCTCGCCGTCGTACTCCTTATCCACCCCGGCCATGATCTTCAGGATGGTCGACTTGCCCGAACCGTTCACGCCCAGCACGCCGATCTTGGCACCGGGGAAGAAGGAGAGCGAGATGTCCTTGAGGATGTGGCGTTTTGGGGGAACCGTCTTGTTGACGCGGTTCATGGAAAAGACGTATTGCGCCATAGCGGGGAGTTCCTGTCCTGGATGTTTCGATGAAAAGCTCGGTGCGCTGCTCGGCTGAGGACGAGTGCGCGAAGACCGTAACGGGCGATTGTCGCAGCTTCGCGCCTGTTGGCCGCCGCGCAGCCGTCACAAGTTCACGCTCGACAGCCCCAATGGCCGGTTTGCTACGGGGTTTCCCCGGGGGCCGGCTATACTGCAGCCCAACGCCGCGGCTACCAGTCTTCCGCGGCGTTTTCTTTTTTGACATCAAGTGCGCCTCCTATCGCAGGCTCGAAGACTGGCGTTGCATATCCTGCAGCGCGGCCCAGCAACCGAAGATGCGCGCTCACCAAAAAATCAATGAGCTTTGAATCTCTGGGCCTTGCCCTGCCTTTGCTGAAGGCCATCGCCGACGCCGGCTATACCACCCCTACTCCCATCCAAGCCCAGGCCATTCCGGCCGTCATGCAGGGCGGCGACCTGCTTGCAGGCGCCCAGACCGGCACCGGCAAGACAGCGGGCTTCACCTTGCCCATGCTGCACCGCCTGAGCATCGGCGAACCCGTGCTGAACAAGCGCGGCAAGCCGGCCATCCGCGCCCTCGTCCTGACTCCTACCCGTGAGTTGGCCGCCCAGGTCGAGGAAAGTGTCAAGACCTACGGCAAGTACCTGCCCTTGAAGAGCATGGTGATGTTCGGCGGCGTCGGCATGCAGCCGCAGATCAACCGCCTGCGCGACGGCGTCGACATCCTCGTCGCCACGCCCGGCCGTCTGCTTGACCACGCCCAGCAAGGCACCTTGGATTTGAGCCAGGTGCAGATGCTGGTGCTGGACGAAGCCGACCGCATGCTGGACATGGGCTTTGTGCACGACATCAAGAAGGTGCTGGCGATGTTGCCGGCCAAGAAGCAGTCGCTGTTGTTCAGCGCCACCTTCAGCGACGACATCAAGAACCTGGCCGACCGCCTGCTGAACGCCCCCGCGTTGATCGAAGTGGCGCGCCGCAACCAGACCAATGAGTCGATCGCGCAAAAGGTTCACCCGGTCGGTCGCGAGCGCAAGAAGGAATTGCTGGCGCACCTGATCAAGACCGGTAACTGGCAGCAAGTGCTGGTGTTCACCCGCATGAAGCATGGCGCCAACCGCCTGACCGATTACCTGAACGACCAGGGCATCAGCGCCATGGCCATTCACGGCAACAAGAGCCAGGGTGCCCGCACCAAGGCGCTGGCTGAGTTCAAGACCGGTGACCTGCAAGTGCTGGTCGCCACCGACATCGCAGCCCGCGGCATCGACATCGATCAGCTGCCCCACGTCGTCAACTTCGAGTTGCCGAATGTTTCGGAAGACTATGTGCACCGCATCGGCCGCACCGGCCGTGCCGGCGCCCTGGGCGAAGCGGTGTCGCTGGTCTGCGTGGACGAGAACGGCTTCCTGCGTGAGATCGAGAAGCTGATCAAGCGCGAGATCCCCAAGGAAATCGTGCCCGGCTTCGCACCCGATCCGAGCGAGCGCGCCGAGCCCATCGTGCTGGGCCGGATGATTCTGAACCCGAATGGCAGCCGCTCGACCAGCGGCGGCGGCGGTGGTGGACGCGGCGGCCGCCCAGGTGGCGGCGGTGGCGGCGGTGGCGGCGGTGGCGGCCGTTCGTCGGCGCCGCGCGGTGCAGGTGGCCATGCGCCTCATGGCTCGCGTGATGGCGGCGCGCCACGTCAGGCGGCACCGCAAGGGCAACGCCCTGGCGGTGGTGGCGGTGGTGGTCGTCCTGCGGGCGGCGGCGGTGGTGGCCGTGGTGGCAACCCGGGCACCAGGTCCAGCCCACCCAAGCGCTGAACCCAAGCGCTAAGAAATCAAGGCCAGACTGGCAGCAGTCTGGCCTTTTTTCATGTCTTTTTTCATGGCAGCGCCTGGCTTCGCGGCTGGGAAACACCTAGCTGCCGCCGACACAATCGCGCCTCACAATGCCAGCTTTGCCGGCCCTGTGTACTCATGCGATGAAACTCTCCCCGCGAAAGCTGCTGATTTGGACGCTGGCCGTCGGCGTCGCCACCGCCCTGCTGATCGTCTACCTGCTGCTGAGGCAATTCGAATTCGAGAAAATAAGGGATGAGTACAAGGAACGCACCGCCGGCGAGTTGATTCGTTATGCCCGCATTCGTCTGCTGGGGCACGAGCTCCTCGAGACCGTGATGCTGCCGGCCTTGGCGGAGCTTGAATCCAGCATCGAGCGGCCCATCCCCAACACCAAAATGCCCAGCCTGAGCAAGGGCCAACAGAGTTTTGGCATGGCGCCGGCTCGCTTCTCGGCCAAGGGCCACGCCCAGGCTGAGTCGGCCACGCCGGCGCCCTATGAGTTGCCCGGCGGTGTCAACGAGATCCGGGTCGCCAGCAGCGCCGAGCTGTTTCGCGCCATGCAAAAAGCGCAGGCCGGCCAAACGATTCTGATTGCGCCGGGTCGCTATGCCATCACCCGCCCCTTGCTGACGGGCGCGGCCGGCGAGCCTGAGTTCCCCATCCAGGTGCGCGCAAGCAAGCCCGGCGAGGTGCGGCTCGAGATCAGCAGCTCGGTGGGCTTTCGGGTAGCGCACCCCTTCTGGGTGTTTGAGAACTTGAATCTGCGCGGCGTATGCGAAGAGCAAGCCAATTGCGAGCATGCATTTCATATCGTCGGCGCGGCCCGCAGCAGCGTCGTGCGCAACAACTTGATGGAGGACTTCAACGCCCATGTGCGCGTCAATGGCGAAGCTGAGGCCTGGCCCGATGATGGTCTGCTGCAATTCAATAGCTTCAGCAACAGCCGGCCACGCGCCACGCACCGCGAGGTGGCGCCGATCGACATCGTCGGCGTCAGCCGTTGGCGCATCTTCGATAACCACATCGGCGGTTTCGCCAAATCGCTGGGCAATCAAACCGCCTACGGGGTGCTGATCCGGGGTGGCGGGCATGGCGGGCGGCTGGAACGCAATCTGCTGGTGTGCAGCAGCCAGCCCGGCGCAAGCCCAGGCATACGCGTGGGCCTGTCCTTTGGCGGCAACAGCGTCGACAAGAAATTCTGCCGTGAGCAATGCGAGTTCGAGCATTCCGCCGGCATCGCCAGCAATAACGTGATCGCGCATTGCAATGACTTTGGCCTCGACGTCAACCGGTCAACGTCCATCCTGCTCGCACACAACAGCTTGATCAACACGTCCGGCATCGATGTGCGCAGCGCGCAATCCTCGGCGACCGTCTATGGCAATTTGCTCGACGGCCGCATCCGTGAGCGCGACGGCGCCCGGGCGAATGCCAGCATGAACGAGGTCCTCGATCTGCGCCAACACCTCCAAAGCCCGGACAGCCTCGACCTGCGCTGGCGCAATCTGGTCGACAGCGTGCCCACCTTGCAGATGGTGCAGGATGATTTTTGCGGCCAAAAGCGCGGCCCCAGCAGCCTGCCGGGCGCGTTGAAAGGGCCGGTTGCCGAATGCTTCATCACCACCGCTGCACCGGGCAGGGAGCTGCCATGAACCAGCGCCAACCCTGCGTCTGGCTGGCCGGCGCCACCGGCCTGGTTGGCCGCACTCTGCTCACGCAATTGCTGGGCAACCCGGTCCAGGTCGAAGTGTTGTTGCGCCGCTCAATTACCGATCTACCTGCAGGCCAGGGCTTGCAACTTCATCTGGTCGATTTTTCCAAAGCCGATTTGGGCACAACCGCCCTGTCGCCGCCGCAGGCCGTCTATATCTGCCTGGGCAGCACGATCGCCGCAGCCGGCTCGCAGGCCGCTTTTCGAGCCGTTGATCTGGACGCGGTGTTGAATGTGGCTCGGGCGGCGCAGGTGGCCGGAGCGCGGCGCTGTGCGGTGGTGTCGGCGCTTGGCGCCGACGCGACATCGAAAGTCTTCTACAACCGCGTCAAGGGCGAGATGGAAGAGGCCATGGCGGCCTTGCGATTTGAGCGTCTGGTGATCGCACGCCCCTCGCTGCTGGCCGGCGAACGTGCGCGACTGGGCCAAGCCAAGCGCAGCGGCGAAGCCTGGGCACTTCGCTTGACCGAGCCATTTCGCGCGCTGATTCCTGCCAAGTGGCGGCCTGTACAAGCCGAGGTGGTCGCTCGCGCGCTCATACTTGCCATAGATCAAGACGGTCCGGCCTTGCAAGTGCTGGAATCTAATCATTTGCAAACCTTGGGCGCACCATGAAACTCAGCTTCCTCGGCGCTGCCGACTGCGTGACCGGCTCACGCCATCTGCTCGACCTGGGCGATCAAAAGCTCCTGCTCGATTGCGGCATGTTTCAAGGCTATAAGCAGCTGCGCGAGCGCAACTGGGCCGGCCTGGGCGTGGCGGCGGCCAGCATCGATGCGGTGCTGCTGTCGCACGCTCATCTGGACCACAGTGGCTATATCCCCGCGCTGCAAGGCCAGGGTTTCAAAGGCCAGATCTTCTCGACCGGCGCCACCCGCGACCTGTGCGAGGTCTTGCTGCTGGACAGCGCCCACCTGCAGGAAGAGGACGCTCGCCGCGCCAACCGCCAGGGCACGTCCAAGCATGCCAAGGCGCTGCCGCTGTACACCGTCAATGACACCAAGAAGGCGCTGGCACATTTCGTCGGCCTGCCGCGCGATGGGCGGCTGAAGCTGGGCCAGGCCGAGATCCGCTTCACGCCGGTCGGCCATCTGTTGGGCGCCTGCGCCATCAGCGTCAAGGCCGGGGGCAAGACCTTGGTCTATTCCGGCGATGTCGGGCGCCACAATGACCTCTTGATGCCGGCGCCGCAGCGCTTGGAGGAGGCCGACATCCTGTTGATCGAATCCACCTACGGCAACCGCCTGCACCCGGCCGAAGATGTGCAGGCCAGGCTGGCGCAGATCCTGCGCAACACCTTCAAGCGCGGCGGCTCGGTGCTGCTGCCCAGCTTTGCGGTCGGCCGCGCGCAAGCCCTGCTGCTGGTGTTGCAGCGCCTACGCGAAGCGGGCGAGTTGGCCCAGGATGTGCCCATCTACCTCGACAGCCCGATGGCGCTGCAAGCCACCGAGCTGACGATCAAGCACAAGCGCTTGCTGCGCATCAGCGCCTCCGACGCGGCCGGCCTGTGCGACGGCGTGCGCCTGGTCACCAAGGGCGCCGATTCGCTCAAGCTGGCCGCCACTCTGGCCTCGGCGCGCGGCCGCCCGTCCATCGTCATCTCGGCCAGCGGCATGGCCACCGGGGGTCGGGTCTTGAACTACATCGAGACGCTGGCGCCGCAAGCCCGCCACCACATCGCCTTCCCCGGTTTCCAGGTGGGCGGCAGCCGTGGCGCCAAGATGGTCGACGGCGCGCGCGAAATCAAGCTGCATGGCAAATACGTGGCGGTGAACGCCGAGATCAGTCATTTGGAAGGCTTCTCCGGCCACGCCGATGCCGACGGCCTGATGGCCTGGCTGCGCGGCTTCAAAAAAGCCCCCAGCCAGGTCTTTGTCGTGCACGGCGAGCCCGCAGCCAGCGACGCGCTGCGCAGCCGCATCCAGGATGAGCTGGGTTGGGCGGTACGCGTGCCTCAGCACGGCGAAACCGCAACACTGTGAGTTTGCTGGAGAACGCGTTCGGCGAGCATGCAGCCTTGGCCATGGGCCTGCTGGTGGCTTTGGGCAGTGGCCTGCTGATCGGCCTGGAGCGCGAGCGCCACAAAGGGCGTGGCCACCGCGGCGGCCGGGAACTTGAACCGGCGGGCCTGCGCACCTTCACCATTAGCGCGCTGGCCGGCGCGCTGGCGCATGGCATGGCAATCCCAGGTTTGGTGGCGGGGGGTGCCTTGGCCATCACGGTGCTGGCGGCCATGGCCTACTTTCGCAGCAGTGAGCAAGACCCCGGCCTGACCACCGAAATGGCCTTGCTGGCCACTTACTTGATCGGCGTGCTGTGCGTGCAGGCACCGCTGCTGGGCGCGCCGGCCGCCGTGACGCTGACCGCGCTGCTGAGTGCCCGCACCGCACTGCACCGCTTCGCCACCCGCCTCTTGCGTGAGGAAGAATTGCACGACGGCTTGCTGCTGGCGGCCCTTGTGCTGGTGGTCTTGCCCATCATGCCGACCGAGCCGCTGCCCTGGTTGGCCGGCATGAAGGCCTATTCACTGATGGGCTTGTTGCTGCTGCTCTTGGGTCTGCAAGCGGTCGGTTATGTGGCGCTGCGCCTGCTGGGCGCGCAGACCGGGCTGGCGCTGTCCGGCCTGCTGTCGGGCTTGGTGTCCAGCACCGCCACCATCGCCACCATGGGCCAGCGTGCCAAGGCCGAGCCGCATCTGCAGCTGGCCTGCGCCTCCGGTGCGGTGATGTCCACCGCCGCCACCTGGCTGCAAGCGACCTTGATGCTGTTTGCGCTGGCGCCCCAGGCCGCGCAGCAGTTCCTGCCGCTGGGTGTGGCGGGCATCTTGGTGGCCGGCACTGCGGGTTTGCTGCTGGCGCGCCAGGCTCGCCACGGCCTGAACACAACAGCGCCTGCCGCCACCAAGCCCCAGCGCGGCGGGCCTCTGCGCTTGAAGGAAGCGGCCGTGATCGCCCTGCTGCTCAGCGCAGTGGCGGTCTTGGTCAGTTGGGCCGAAAGAAAATTCGGCAGCTCAGGGCTGTTTGCCGCCGTGATGCTGGCGGGTCTGGTGGATGCGCATTCGCCGGTGGCCTCACTCGCCGGTCTGACCCAGGCGGGGCAAATCGATGCGGCCCTGATGTGCAAGGGGGTGTTGGCCGCCATCGCCAGCAATAGCGTGACCCGGGCGGCCACCGCCTGGTTCACCGGCGGTCGCAGATTCGCCGCCATCGTCGCCGGCGTCTTGCTGGTCAGCTGGCTGCTCGCGGCCGGCATTCTTTGGGTCATACTGCCGACCCAAACATGACGAAGAAACAACCACCGATCAGCATCGCCCAGATTGATTTCAGCGACCCCGCAGCCCCGTCGGCGCCGGCTTACGGCGATGTTTATCACAGCCGCGCCGGGGCGCTTGAGCAGGCCCGCCATGTCTTTCTAGGCGCCAATGATTTGCCGGCGCGCTGGGCCGGCCGCGAAGAATTTGTCATTCTTGAGACCGGCTTTGGGCTGGGCAATAACTTCTTGGCCACTTGGGGCTCCTGGGCCGCCGACCCGGCGCGCAGCCAGCGGCTGATCTTCATCAGCATCGAGAAGCATCCGCTGAGCGAGCGGGATCTGCGACAAGCCCATCTGAGCTCGGAGCTGCCCGAGTTGGCCGCCCAGCTCTGCCAAGCTTGGCCGCCGCTGACGCCCAATCTGCACAGACTGGTGTTCGCTAGCGGGCGGGTTCAGCTGCTGCTCTGCCTGGGCGATGTTCACCACTGGTTGCGCGAACTGGTGGCCGAGGTGGATGCGTTTTACCTGGACGGCTTCAACCCCAAGCAAAACCCGGAAATGTGGGATCGTCACCTGCTCAAAGCGATCGCCAGGCATGCCGCGCCCGGCGCCACCGCCGCCTCCTGGAGCGTGGCGCCGCAGCTGCGCGAGGGTCTGGCGGCGGCCGGCTTCACGGTGGAGCGCCAGCGCGGCTTCGCCAACAAAGGCGGCATGTGTGTGGCTCGATTCACGCCTAGGCACGAGATCCAGAAACCGGCGGCTCGCCAGGCCTTGGCACCTGATGCCCGCCACGCCCTGATCATCGGCGCCGGCCTTGCTGGAGCGGCGTGCGCATGGGCGCTGGCCGAGCGCGGTATTGCCAGCACCGTCATCGATGGGCGCAGCGGCCCGGCGATGGCCGCCTCGGGCAACCCCGGCGGCCTGTTCCATGGCACCTTGAACCCGGACGACGGTCTGCATGCGCGCTTCAACCGCGCTTGTGCGCTGGAGACCGAACGCGTCTTGAATCAATTGCCCGCCCTGCCCTGGCGCCAACAAGGTCTGCTGAGGATTGAGACCGCACGCAGCCTGGCGCAGATGCAGACGCTGATAGCCCGGCTGGGCCTACCGCCCGACTATGTGCAGGCCTTGAGCGCCGAGGCGGCCAAGGTCAAATCGGGGTTGAACATGAGCCAGCCTGCCTGGTTCTACCCCGGTGGCGGCGCCTTGCCGCCGCCGGCCTACGCCACCGCCCTGCTGAACGCCGCCGGCGCCGAGCTGCGGCTGGCGCAGTTTGTCGCACGCCTGCAACGAGTCAATCAGCAATGGCAGGCCATCGCCGCCGATGGCCAAGTGCTGGCGCAGGCGCCGCTGCTGATCCTGGCCGGTGGCGTCGACGGCATCGCCCTGCTGCAGGGGCTGGCGCCCGAGCTGGCCGGGCTGCTGCGCCGCTCGCGCGGGCAGTTGAGTCATCTGGTGGACTCGACGAACACCCAGCAGGCACGCCCGCGCCTGCCCGTCGCCGGTCAAGGTTATGCGATCGCCGACCCCGACGAAGGCCTGTGGTGCGGCGCGACCAACGAAGAGGAGGCGCTGTTGGCGCCTTTCGACGGCGCGCTGCGCCTGGCCGACCATCAACACAATCTGCGGCAATGGCAGCAGCTCGCCGGGCTCGCCCCCGAAGAGAGCGAGCACTCGAGTGCCATGGCCGGCCGCGTTGGCTGGCGCCTGGCGGCGCCCGACCGCCTGCCCTTGGTCGGCGGCTTGGGCGCACCGGGCTATGCCGGCCGACAGGATCAGCTGCGCTTCATTCCTCGCCAACCCGGCCTGGGCCTGTGCATGGCAATGGGCTCACGTGGCATCACCTGGGCCATGTTGTGCGCCCAGGTCCTAGCGGCACAAATGAGCGGCGCGCCCTGCCCGCTGGAGGCCAGCCTGCTCGACGCGATCGACCCGCAGCGCTTTGCGATGCGGGCCTCGCGGCTGCAATAGGGCTAAAGCGGATCGATCTGCGGCCGAAATGAGGCAAAGGCACAGCAGCCCGCATGTGCAGCCCCAGGTTCGACCCGCAAAGGAATTCGCATGCTCAGCACCTTGTTATCCGGCCGCTCTATCGCTCAGCGCCTGACTGCCGTATTGAGCCTGGTGCTCTTGCTCGCCTTTGCTGGCTCTGCGGTCGGCTATTGGGCACTTTCCCGGATCGCCAGCGAAACCCGGCAGATGTTCGACGAGAGCCTGGTCACCGAGCGCGCCGCCACCGACTGGTATCGCAATATCACCGGCGGCATCTTCCGCACCACGGCGATTGCCGTCAGCAGCGATACCAGCCTGGCGCAGTTCTTCGCGGCGTCCGCGGCCGAATCGACGACGCAATCCACCGAACTGCAAAAGAAGCTGGACACCCTGATGAACACGCCCAAGGAGCGGGCTTTGTTTGAAAAGATAGGGGAGTTGCGCAAAGGCTATATCGGCTCGCGCGATGCATTGAGCGCGGCCAAAAAGGCCGGGGATGCAGACCAAGCCAAGCAGATCTTCGACAGCCAGTTCCAGCCCGCCTCGGTCATCTACCGGGATGCGATCAAGGAGATCGTGCAGATTCAGCGCGACGAGCTCGATGCAGCGTCGGCAAAAGTTGTGGCCGCCAACGACGCCGCCCGCACCGGCCTGATCGTCTTGTCCCTGGGCGCCTTGGTACTGGCGGCCGGCTTGGCCTACTGGCTGGCACGCTCGATCACGCGGCCACTGCAACAGGCCGTCACCGTGGCCGATGCGATTGCGAATTTCGACCTGACGCATCCGATACACATCACCAGCAATGATGAGACCGGCCGGCTGCTGCGCTCGCTGCAGAGCATGCAAAATGCCCTGGTCAAATTGATCGGCGAGGTACGCGGCTCGACCGACAGCATCAACACGGCCAGCACCGAGATCGCCGTGGGCAACCATGATCTGTCGGCCCGCACCGAGCAAACCGCCGCCAATTTGGAAGAAGCCGCCGCCTCGATGATGGAGCTGACCAATACCGTGCGCCAGACCGCCGACGCCGCGACCACGGCCAACCAGTTGGCCAGTTCGGCCACCGAGGTGGCGCAGCGCGGCGGCGCGGTGGTCTCGCAGGTGGTGGCCACGATGCAGGACATCAGCACCAGCTCGCGCAAGATCGGCGACATCATCGGCACCATTGACGGCATCGCCTTCCAGACCAATATCCTGGCGCTGAATGCGGCGGTGGAAGCGGCCCGGGCCGGCGAGCAGGGACGCGGTTTTGCCGTCGTGGCCAGCGAGGTGCGCTCGCTAGCCCAGCGCTCGGCCGAGGCCGCCAAGGAGATCAAAACCCTGATCGGCGCCAGCGTCGAGCGGGTCGAGTCCGGCACCCAGCAGGTGCAGAACGCCGGCGCGACCATGGGCGAGATCGTCGCCAGCGTGCAGCGCGTGACCGATGTGATCGCCGAAATCAGCGCCGCCTCGCGCGAGCAAAGCGACGGCATCAACCAGATCAATGCCGCCGTCACCCAGCTCGACCAGATGACCCAGCAAAACGCCGCCCTGGTCGAAGAATCGGCCGCTGCGGCGGAGAGCTTGCGCGATCAGTCGGGCCGCTTGTCTGAGGCGATCGCGGTGTTCCGGCTGAGCGAAGCGCCGCAGGCCCGGGCCAGCGCCAGCGCCAAGCACAGCCCCCAATTCAGAACTGGCAGCGCAGCTAAACCGCTGGCGGCCAAGAGCGCGTCGGCGCGGCCGCCAGCGAAGCCGCTGCAATCGACTAAGCCGGCAAGCCGGCCAGCCCCCGCTCCCGCCCCTGCCGTGGACGACAACGACTGGGCCAGTTTCTGATCAGGCCGTGATCAGGCCACCGCGGCCGAGTCAAAGCTGAGGGTCTTGACCCCGTCGGCCGTGCCCAGCAGGCAGACATTGGCGCGGTTACGGGCGAACACACCCACAGTCACCACGCCCGGCCATTGGTTGACGTCGGCCTCGAAGGCCTGCGGGTCGCGGATCTGCAGGCCGGTCACGTCGAGGATCTGGCAGCCGTTGTCGGTCACCACACCGGCGCGCAGGGTCGCCACGCCGCCGATGGCCGCAAAGCGCCGCGCGATCTGGGCGGCCGCCATCGGGATCACCTCGACCGGCAAGGGGAACTTGCCCAAAACGTCGACCAGCTTAGATGCATCGGCGATGCAGATAAAGCGCTCGGCCAGGTCGGCGACGATCTTCTCGCGCGTCAGCGCCGCGCCGCCGCCCTTGATCATGTGGCCCCCATGGTCGATCTCGTCGGCGCCGTCGATATAAACGCCCAGGCTCTGCACCTCGGCGGCGTCCAGCACCGGAATGCCCAGGGCTTGCATGCGCTCGGTCGAGCGCAAGGAGCTGGACACCGCGCCGGCCACCTGGATGCCGCTGGCGGCCAGGGCGTCAATGAATTTATCGACGGTCGAGCCGGTGCCAACACCGACGATGCTGCCGGCCTTGACATAGTGCAGAGCGGCCTGGCCGACCAGGGTTTTGAGTTCGTCTTGGGTCATGCTGTTTGGACAATGAAGCTGATGGGCAAGGACCGGATTATCGGTGAAGCCCATTTCTTGACGTCGGCGCAACAACTGGTTGCATTTACAGCTGTACACATATACAGTTAAATCACTTCGACGAATTGACCAGGAGTGATGGTGATGAGGACGACGATCAAACAGCGCGGCTTGCTGACCAGGCTGCTGAATTTGGGCCAGGACCCGCAGTCCTGGATTTCGATGCTGGCGGTGGTGACCCTGCTGGGCTTGGCCAGTGGCACTTTTGAAGCGCCGGACAGCCCGCCAGCCGACCAACTGGCGCAAGCCCAAGCCAGCCCACCGGCGGGCGAACAAGTCGCCAGCCTGGATGCCGGCAAGCTCTGAACTACTGGAGTTCAGGCGGCGTAGAACTTGCCGTGGAAGCCGTAGGTGACCCAGTAAGGCAACCAGACTCTGGCCAGTGGGCCGGCGCTGATGGCCTGGGCATCGAACACCGAGGCAAACGAGCGCCGCGCCTTGCAGTCATAGCCTAGCCCCAGCAGCCAGCCCTCACCCTCCTTGGCGCTGCCCGGCTTGGGCACCAGCACATGCTCTTCCACCAGCACGTCGCTGCCAAAGCTGAAGCGTTCGCGTCGGCCAGTCTCGACGTCCAGATGAAGCAGGCCATTGAAGCCCCAGCGCTCGGCGTTATCGATGGCGGTCGGGTAGTAGACATGGCGGTAGCGCTGCGCGACCACACGCGGGTCGACGACCGGGAACTCGACCGATTCATCGCGCGACTGCAGCTCGATGCGGCCCTGTCCCGCGCCGGCTGCACCACCCTCCGCGCCCAGGCTGATGCGCATAAAGCGTGGTGTGGAGGGTTGATGCGCAGGACGCTCGCCAGTCATGATCTGACGCAGTTCCGCATTGACAGCAGGCAAGGCGCGTGACTCCACATAGTCCAAATGAATTTGCCGGCCATCGTCCCAGGCATTGCCAAAGTGGAACACCATCGCCGCCGGCATTTCCAGCACCCAGCGGCGCGTGAAATCGGCCTTGTCGATGACCAGCACGCGGGTCGCCTCCTGGCCCAGCCAGCGCATCGCGTCCAGCATGGCGTTGCCGCCGCGCAAGGCGTCCACATCCAGGCTGATCGGCGAGAGCAGAAACACCAAGTAGCGCTGCGAGACCACGAAGTCATGCACCATCGCGCTGTGGCCGGGCGCCGGGAAAACCTCGCTGCGCAAGACCTGGCCCTGTGCCGAGATCTGATAGACCACCATACGCCCCGACTGGGTGCCGAAGTTCCAGACCGTACCGTCGGCCTCGACCTTGGGGTGGGCCGAGAACGGCATGCCCTCCAGTTCGGGCGCCCAGACGCGCGGGCCTTTGCTCGCCAGCGTGACCGGGTTCAGCTCGTAGGCGCTGCCGCCCTCCCACAGCGCATAGAGCCGGCCATCTCCCATCTTCAGCACGCTGGTGTTGGCGGTGTTGACGTCGTCGGCGGCACGCACCGGCGAGCGCGTGGCCTGGTCGGGGAAGCTGGTGCCGAAGCCGGGCAGCAAAAAGCGCCCCGCCTTGGTCTCGGCCTTGAATTTCTTGGTCTGCACAAAACGCGCTTTGTGCTGCACGCCGTCGGCGCCAAAGGTCCAGGCCTGCACCAGGCCGTCGCCATCAAACCAGTGTTTATAGCGCTCACCATCTCGACCCATCAGGCCGGGGCCGTTGCGGTAGTAGACGCCGCGCAGCCCTGCCGGCAAGCGCCCTTCGACGCGCAGATCGCGGGCGTCCAGGGCCTCGCTGCCGGTGAAGCCTTGCAAGGGTGCCAGCTCGGGCGCCGCAGCAGCGAAAGCCGCTGAAGGCAGGCCAGCGGCCAGCACTTCTTGCAACATACCAAGGCTGCCGATGCCTGCCAGGCCGGTCAAACCCGTCTTCAGGAGATCGCGTCTTTGCATCATGGTGGCGCTCCCGTCCAGTCAGTTCAGCTGCACGGCTACGCGCGCGCCGGCCTTGACCTCGAACTGGGCCTTCTCGAACTTGGGCGGGCCGAACACGCAGGCCGCATTATTCGAGAAGCCGTAGGGCTCTTTGGGCATGCCCATCGCATTGCTGTCCAGCCGGCCATTGCCGTTGACATCATGAAACACGCTCAAGCCCACGCTGCCCTCGGGCAAATCCTGCAGCTTGACCAGCACGCGGCCATCCTTTTGCTGGCTGGCCTCGACCGAAGCGCCGCTGATGCCTTTTTTCAACCAGGTGCCGGCGTCGCTGAACACGCCGACCATCACCCGTCCCTCGGTTTGCGTCAGCCCGCTGACCTCGACCTCCATGTCAACTGCATAAGCCGGCGTGGTCAAGGCAGCACACAGCAGAGCGGCACAAGTCAGAATGGTTTTCATGCGGAGTCCTTGAGAACAGTGAAAGTGACTGAACTCTAAGGATGGCCGCCGCCGCCAAACAGCGACTTGCGACGGAGGGCCAGCCGGCGGCGCCAAACGCACCCGGCCGGCGCCAACGGCTATGCAAAATCAGCCCAATCAGCCTCGGCGCGCGCGCACCGCCGCCGCCAGCTCGCGCAGCAGCGGCTCGGTCTGGCTCCAGCCCAGGCAGGCGTCGGTGATGGACACGCCGGGCTTGAGGTCGGCCTTGCGCTGCCCCGCGGCCAGGTCTTGCCTGCCGGCTTGCAGATGCGATTCGATCATCACGCCGGTGATGCGCGAATCGCCGCCGGCGATCTGCGCCGCCACGTCCTGGCCCACGTCAATCTGGCGCTCGTACTTCTTGCTCGAATTGGCATGCGAGAAGTCCACCATCACCTGCTCGCGCAGGCCTGCCGCGCGCATCGCCTCGCAGGCAGCGGACACCGAGGCCGCGTCATAGTTGGGCGCCTTGCCGCCGCGCAGGATGATGTGGCAGTCTTGGTTGCCGCGGGTCTCAAAAATCGCCGCCGCGCCCATCTTGGTCATGCCGATAAAGGCATGCGGCGCGCTGGCCGCCAGCACCGCATCGGAGGCGACCTTGATGCCGCCGTCGGTGCCGTTCTTTAAACCGACCGGACAGCTCAGGCCCGAGGCCAGCTGACGGTGGCTCTGGCTCTCGGTCGTACGAGCGCCGATCGCGCCCCAGGCGATCAGATCGCTGATGTATTGCGGCGACAGCAAATCCAAAAACTCGGTGCCGGCCGGCAAGCCCAACGCCGTCACGTCCAGCAACAGCCGGCGCGCCAGCCGCAAGCCCTCGTTCATATGGAAGCTGCCATCCAGGCGGGGGTCATTGATATAGCCCTTCCAGCCCACCGTCGTGCGCGGCTTCTCAAAATAGACCCGCATCACGATCAACAAATCTTGGCTCAGCTCGTCGTTCAGGCCCTTGAGCAGGCGCGCGTAATCCATGGCCTGTTCGTGATCATGGATAGAGCAAGGGCCCACGACCACCAGCAAACGATCATCACGGCCGTGCAGCACCGCACTGATGTCTTGGCGCGCTTTTCCACCAGCTCCAGCGACGCGTCGGGCAGCGGCAGCTCGTCCAGCAGCAGTGCCGGCGAGATCAGCGGGCGCACGGCGCCGATGCGGGTGTCGTCGGTGCGGGTGGTGTCGCGGGTCTCATCGCGCGAACCGACTTCGCGGTCCTGAGCTGGGTTATCAAGTGATTTCATCGTCAGAGCTTCCTTCAGTTGCACCGATTATCTACGCCGGGATTCAAGGTCAGCTCAGCCAAGGCGATGCGACAATTCCGGCATGCCTCTGATCCCTTATGCCCTCACCCGCCCTTTTCTCTTCGGCCTCGACCCCGAGCACGCGCATGAGTTGACACTCGGCGCCATCGCCAAGTTGCAAAACACGCCGGCCCAATGCCTGTGGTCACAGACCCGCGTGCAAGACCCGCTGGTCTTGGCCGGCCTGAAGTTTCCCAACCGCATCGGCCTGGCCGCCGGCCTGGACAAGAACGGCCGCTGCATCGACGGCCTCGGCGCGATGGGCTTTGGCTTCATCGAGGTCGGCACCGTCACGCCCAAGGGCCAGCCCGGCAATGACAAGCCGCGCATGTTTCGCCTGCCCGAGGCCGACGCCCTGATCAACCGCCTGGGCTTTAATAACGAAGGTCTGGCGAGCTTTCTGGCCAATGTGCAGCGGGCGCGCAGCTTTCGCGCCAGCGGCGGCCTGATCGGCCTGAACATCGGCAAGAACGCGGCCACACCGATCGAAAATGCCGCCGACGATTACTTGATCGGCCTGGAAGGCGTGTTCCCGCATGCCGACTACATCACCGTCAATATCTCCAGCCCTAACACCAAAAATCTGCGGGCCTTGCAAAGCGATGAAGCACTGGACGCATTGCTGTCCACCTTGCAAGAGAAGAAGCTGAAGTTGGAAGCTGCGGCCAGACGCAAGGTGCCGATGTTCGTCAAGATCGCACCCGATCTGGACGAGTCGCAGGTCGCGGTGATCGCGCAAACGCTGCAGAACAACGGCATCGACGGCGTCATCGCCACCAACACAACGACCTCGCGCGAGGCGGTCAAGGGTCTGCCCCATGCCGACGAAACTGGAGGCTTGTCGGGCCGCCCGGTGTTTGAGGCCAGCAACCGGGTGATACGCCTGCTACGCGCGGCCTTGGGCAACAACTACCCCATCATCGGCGTCGGCGGCGTACTGAGCGGCGCCGACGCCCGCGCCAAGCTACAAGCCGGCGCCGATGTGGTGCAGATCTACACCGGTCTGATCTACAAAGGCCCGGCTCTGGTCAGCGAATGCGCGGCGGCACTAGCCCGCGTTTGAGCGTCAAGCTATGGGCATCGAAATCGAACGCAAATTCCTCGTCATCGGCGAAGCCTGGAAGCAAGGCGATGGTGAATTCATCAGCCAGGGCTACCTGAACCGCGATCCGGCCCGCACGGTGCGGGTACGGGTCAAGGGTCAACAAGCCTGGCTGACCATCAAGGGGCTAAGCAGTGGCGCCAGCCGTGCCGAGTTTGAGTACCCGATTCCCTTGCTTGATGCTCATCAGCTATTGGCTTTATGCGAGGGGCCGCGGGTTGAGAAAATTCGCCGCCTTGTCCCGTTTGCCGGTATGAACTGGGAAGTCGACGAGTTCCTCGGCGACAACACAGGCTTGGTGGTGGCCGAGCTCGAACTGGATACAGCCGAGCAATTTTTCGAGACGCCGCCCTGGCTGGGTCGAGAGGTGACCGATGACCCGCGCTATTTCAACTCACAGCTAGCGTGTCGGCCCTACCAAAGTTGGCCCACCACCTGATTCAGCGCTACCCTGGCGCCTTGCACCACCACCCGAGCTTGCGCAAAAAGTAAAAAAGCCGGTAAGCGGCACCTAAGTGCTTGCTTACCGGCTTTCTACTTATTACTTGGGGTGGCTGATGGAGATTGAACAAATCTATCTAGCCCGCGCCAATGCTCACTCTTCCGCAGGCAAAGCCCTATCGTTCCCCTACTTGTTCCCCTTGGCTGCAGTTCGCCAATGAGCGGCCTGAACTTGAAGTCAACTCGGCAGCTGTATTGAATTCCGCTTGCTCAGTTTTGTGCAGACGGCAATCAAGACCCAGCCGACTCAATTTTGAGTCGGCGAGCCACCTAGAACCAGGTCAAAAAATTGGCTAGGACGGTACGATGCTTGAGCGCACCCGGCGCTTCCGGGTAAAAGGGAGATGAAAAATGCCAATGAGCCAAGAGGACGCAGCGGATAAAGCTGACTACCTGTTGAAGGAACTTATCCAGAATCAGCCCCAGCTGTTCTTGCCTCCGGTTCCGACCAGCAATAACGGCAACCACTTGGGCGACGCCATCGCGGCGCTACGCCTCAAGCTGATTGAGATGTACAAAACGCAACCGTGAAACGAGGCCCGCCCATGGCGGGCCTTGCTCATTGGGTGGTAATCATTCCTTCGGCGGCGGCCCCATCAGCACCGCAGTGACCGGGGCGTCACCATTGGCCCAAGCTTCCCACCCGCGATAGGACCGGATGGCCTGCACTGCTGGGATACCGAACGCTGAGCCCAGCAAGCGAACAATAGCCAGGACTGCCGGCTCGTCGACTTCTCCCTGGTTGATCTGCTGCGTGGCCTTGCCCAGATCGGTGACGATGCGCCCGACCGGCGGGCCGTTGTACGGAAAGCCGCCGACCAGGCCGGACAGTTCCCGCACGCCCACCACCATGCCCAGCAGATAGGACGCTTGCCACCCGGCGAGCTTCTTCAGCCACTTTTCGGGGTCGTCTGCGTCCTCTCCCCGCAATAGCCCGGTGAGTGCGGCCGGCGCGATAGCAGGAATCACCGTCAGCAGCGCCATATCAGCAAGCCAGCCGGCCACGGCCCTGGGGTTCTTGAAGTCGGTCGCGGACGTCTTCTCGGTCACCAGATTGACCGTCACCGAAAAGTAACTGTAGAACTGCGTCAGCATGGGGTGCTTTCGCTGCACCTCGGCCAGGTCTTTGATTTGCCCGCTGCCCTGGCTGCTGATCACCGCCTGGTCGGCCTGAGCAACGGCCGCGCCTTCGTCCAGACCTTGCGCCAGCGCTTGCTCATACCGGCCTATCCAGGTCGGCACATCGGCGATCTGCTGGCACTTGGTGGTCATGTAGAACAGGCCGGCGTCGATGATCTGCGCGGTCTGCGACTTGCCGCCCACCCGGCCCGAGATCTCGGTCAGCTCGCGGTTGAAAGTCTTGGCGCGCAGGCGCATGAAATCGCTCTTCTCGTTGATCCAAGACATCGAGCTTTCCAGGCGGGCAGCGTCGCCACCCCATCGAGCCATGCCGCGCAGCACCGGGCGCACGCCAATTCGCGCCATGCTCTGCGTGAGGCCGAAAGGCTGCATCAGCGCGGTGGTGAAGGACAGGCCCATGGTGGCGCGGCTGACGTTGGCGCGCAAATGCAGCAGCGCCTGGTCAATGGCCGTGCCGCTCACCACATCGGCGGTAGCAATGCCTTGCAAGTCATCCTTGAGCGTGCGGATCACGGCCGGCCCGTAGAAGCTGCGGATTGCGCCGTCTATGGCTTTGCTGCTGAGCAGGCGGTTCGCGTCCACAAGCCACTCCTGCCAAGCCAGGTTATGCGTCACCTCGGTGATGTGCTGGGTGATGACGCCCAGATCCTTGCGCAGCGGGCGGCCGACAACTTCCTCGGCCCGCGCCTTGGTGAATCCGCGCCGTGTGGTTGCCCGAACGTAGGCGCCGGCCATCATGTCCTTGGCCACTTGCGCCGCGTCGTGCGCCTCGGCCTTGGCCGAGCGTGCTGTGTCGTATTTGGCCGGGTAGTAGCCGCCACGCATGGCCACCTGCGTGCCGTCGCTCGCCGTCGCGGTCCACGGCGTGGCCGCCACCTTGTCCTCGGTGACGCCCGACACGCGCAGTTGCTGGGCCTGGATCTCGGGCCAAAAGCTATCGACGTACTCGTGCACCTGGTTGACGAACTGCAGCTCAACCGGCGTCAGGGTCTTGATGATGGCCTGCACCTGGTGCGCCGTCCACCGGTCCCCATCGAGCAGGCGCTGCCGGTTGCCGTCGTTGCCCAAGTTCAGCGCCACCGACAAGCGGCCGGCGCGGGTGAGGCTGTCGCCAATCTCAGGAATGAACAGCTTGGCGCCGGTCGTGCCGCCTTTCAGCGCCATGATGGGTTTGTAAATCTCGGCCAGGCGCTGGGTGGCCTTTTCAATCATGACCTCTTCGCGGGTGCCTGCCTCGTTCATGGGCCGCACCAGCGCCGACCAGAGCGGCCCGGCATCCTTGCCCCCGTCCATCTGGTGCATCAAGCTGCTGATCTTGCGATGCGCTGCGGCCATGCCCTGCAGCCACGGTTTCACGCCTTTCTCGCCTTCCAAGGCCACCGGCCGCCGCTCGCCGCCGTGCTGCTCGATGCTGGTGGACAAGGCTTCGACGGTTTCGGCAAAGCTGCGCTTGTCGCGCGCTGTGAGCAAGCGTTCCTTGAGTCGGCCCAAGTGCTCGATGTTCTTCACCGTGTCGACCAGGCCGCGCAATTCCTCCAGCGTCATGTCCTTGTAGGACTGGCGCTGCGCTTGCGCGAGTAGGCGGTCGTCGATGACCGGTGCGAAGCCGAGTTCTTCTTGCGAAGTGACCCAAGCGGCCAGCGACTTGCGCCGGTCGATGTCGGTCAGAGATTGGCTGGCGCGCAGATCCACACGCTCCAGCAGCTGGTCCACCTGATCCGCGTACTCAGGGCCGATGGCCTTGCGTGTGGCGGCGTTGTCAAAGCTGCTCAGGTAGGCAATGGCGTTCTTCACCTCGGCCAGCGCTGCGGTGGTGGTCTTGCCCAGAACATTCTGCAGGGTCTGCGCCCGCTTGGCATTCGCCGCGCTGGCCAGGTCACCCTTGCGGAAAGCGTTGGCAGCTTCACGACCGGCCCGAACCTCGGCGGCGCTGAAAATGCCGGGGCGCAGTTCCCGAACCTTGCGCTTGGCCACTGCAGCCTCAGCAAAGGCGCGGGCTTCGCGAGACACCATCAGCGGCGCGCCCACTGCTCGGGCCAAGGCGTTGGCCTCGGTGGTCAACACCCGGGCGCGGGCGTCGTTTGCGATGGCCTCATGTGCTGCGCGCTCGACGGCCGCCGCGTTCACGAGCTCGCCGTGCTGCTCCAGCATCAGCTGATCCGTGCGGCCCTCGATCACTGCGGCAGGCTTGTCCAAAGTGCCCAGCAACTTCAGCAGTTGGTCGCCCGAGCTGAGCCCGTAGGCCTCGGCCACCATGTCGGCCGGCATGGCGTTGGCGTCGTTCGTTGCCAAGCCTTGCGGGATCTTGCCCACCAGATCGGCGTGATTCGCTTTGATGTCGGGCAGGGACAGCTTGATGGTGTGGCCGTCCTCGGTGTGGCCGCGCGCCAGATCGCGCCAAGCGGCGTAAATCGGCAAGCTGTGAATCTCGGCGGCCACCTCGGCCTCGATGGCCGAGCGCTTGGCCTTGGCTTCGGCGTTGGCCTTGCGCACCACCCGGGCCTTTGAATTCGAGATGAACTGCATATCGCGCAGGCTGGCGGATTGGAGCTGAGCCACAGCGTCCTCGATGGCCTGCTGCCCTTGGGCCTGATAGGTCGCGAATTCTTCCGCAGACATACCGGCCGCTTGGGCTGTTGCGAACAGCGGAGCGGCGCCGAGTTGGCCCGATGTGCCGGCGATCTGGGCATCTGTTGCCAGCAGTCGACTCATCACTCCGCGCACCTCGGGGGTGAGTTCAACATTCAAAGCTTCGAGCTTGCGATAGAGCGCCTTCAGCCACCCCCGAAAACGGGCAAACATGCCGGCCAGCTCGGCGGTGGGCGCTTTTCCTTCCATCAAGTAACGCTCAAAGCCCCGGGCGAACTGCTCGTGATGCTTGCGCTGCTGGTCCACGGTCATGCCGCGCCAGGTGCTCAGATCCTTGACACCGAACCAGCCGAGCAGCGCTTGCATGTCACCGCTCACGCCGGCAGGCGCATCGCCGCGCGCAGCCAGGTCGGTCATGGTGTCCAAGAAGAAATGCCCGCCCTCGTGCAAGAGCGTGGTTAGGTTCGCGTTCTTCAAGAGCGCGATGGTCTTGGTGTTGGGGTTGTAGGTGCCCAGCGAATCCGGGCCTGGTTGCGCCTCGGGGTTCTGCGAGAACACGCTGCCGGCCGGCGCCGCTTCCAGTTGGGAAACGATGCGGGGCGCCAAGGCCTTGATTGCTTCCGCGTCAAGCCCTGCGCGGTCTGCCATGGTGCTGATGAATGCACCCATCAAGTCGACATATTGCTGGTTCGCTTGCGGCGTGAACCTGCCCGCTGCGGTCAGCGCATCGGCCACCTGCTGGCGTGCTTGCATGATCGCCTCGGCGTGCGGGTCACCCGGTAGAGGCTCGCTGGCCATCATCTGGCCCACCTCGTCGGGCAGATGCTCGTCGGGCACATAGGCTGCGGCTTCTGCTGCCGACATCGCCTCAGGCGCAACCCGCAAATGCTGCGCCAATTCGGGCACATCGGCCAGATGCGCGGCGAAGTCGCCGAGCTTGATGGCCAGATCGCCGCCGGCGGCCAAGGCCTCGGGCAACTGCTCGCGGATTGACTCGGGCAAGGCTTCCAGCATCTGCGGTGTGACCGACTGCGCGAAGGTGTTGGCGTCAATGAAAACTTCTTGATCGGCGGTCGCGGCTTTAGCGAAGTCTGCAAACACGCCAGCATCGCGGCCGCGCAGCTTGCTGGCCTTGGCGGCATCCATCACCTTGGCAAGCTCGGCCGCTTGCGTCTTCGCTTCTTGGGCCTGCGCCATGCGCTCACGCACCCGGCCACCGGCAACGCTAGCAATTTCAGCGGGCGCGCTGAAGGCTTCGCCGACCACTTCGGCCAGGATCTTGCCCGGGCTGAGTTCCTGACCCGCTGCGAATGCCCCGCCGGCCTCTCCGACACCACCGAGCACGCCCTGAATGGGGGTCTGGGTGGCGATGTTCGCCAGCTCGCGGCCCACTGGCGCCTTGGCCAGCACTTTGCTGGGCAAGAGCAAGCGCCTGGCCAAGCCGCCCGATGCGCCGTCCACTGCGCCGACCACGCCAGCATGCGCCATGGCTTGGGCAGCAGCGCGCCGCATCAACGCGGGGTTAGCTGCTGCGGCTTTGAGCGAGTCAGCATCGGCGATGTCCACGCCTTCAGCGCCGAGCGCTTCGAGCAGTGACGAGCCGTAATCGGTGCTGAAGCTGCCGGCGCCCATGGTCAAGGCCTTGGCCGCCGTGCCGCCAGGCATCACTGCTGCAGCTGCTAGTCCGGGCGCATTTTGTACAAGGGACTCAGGGCCAACGCTGGCGATGAACTTCACCGGGTCAGTCATGAATAAGCGTATTGCTTCGCCGAAGCTCTTGGCCTGCATGACCTGTTGCACCACCTCGGGCGCGGGATAGTTGGCTTTTTCAGCCTGCGCCGAGGCGATGGTCTGAGCGTTGCCGCTGGCCGCTCGCTGAATGGCTGCACGGTACTCGCCGCGCTGCTCGGGCGTCATGTACTGCACGCCGGCAGGGTCTTCCATCTCGGGAACACGCCCACCGCTGGCGACTGTGGCCTCGATAAGGTTCAGCGTGGCTAGGCTGGCAGCGTTGGAGCGCATTGCCGTGGCGCTGGCGTTTTGCTTGAGGCCGGGTATGCCGCGCCGGAAGCTGTTGGCTAAAGTCTCGAACAGGCTCAGGCTGTCGATGTCGTCATGTGCCTGGGTAATTGCGAACGGCCGCGCTCGCATGAACCCGGCTAGCTTCGGCGAGGTGGCCAGCTTTGTGTCCGCATCGTCGACAGCCGCCTGCACCTGCACGTCCCGCAAGTTGCGCAGGATCAAGTCAGCTGGCAGGTCGTAACGCTTGGCTAAGCGGGAGGCTTCGGCGGCCTGATCGGGGTTGACTTTGACGGCCACGCGCAGCGCATGGCGCGGGCTGGGTCCGACTACGGGGGCGCTTTCCCACGCCGCCCTCTTGGCACCATCCTCTGGGGCAATAGGTGCATCGCGCCAGCTATCAGATACAAGCTGCGCCGTTGACGGGTCGAAGCCCTTCACTATGGGGTCATTTTCCCAAGCCGCTTTCGGGGCTTCAATTGGATCGGTCTGCCAGCTCATTCGGTTTCCTTGTTTTTCAGTGCAAATGTGTCGTAGCGTGTGACTGATTCGCCTCAACTACGCTTGGCATGCGCCCGCCACGCAGATGGGTCGCTAACCAGCGCTACGGACAACTTGCCTCCGCTGAACACGGCGCCACCAACGGTCAGCCGCAGCCCCAGGAAGGCGCCATAAGGGCCAGCAGGAATGGGCATGCACATCACGAATTGCCCGCGCTGCAAGCGGCCCAGCGCAATGGCACCGGTCGACCCGTGCACGGTAGGGCTGGTGAATGAGCCGTTAGGCGCCGATACGATGGATAGGGTGGCGGTCGCAGCGCCCGCGCTGGCGGCGCTCTCGGTGCAGGCGGCCACCAAGAACAGGCCATCGAGCTGGCGGCCGCTCACGCTTAGGTTGAAGTTGTCACCAAACATGGAGGCGCCGAGCCCGAAGCCGCTCAGGCTCAGTTCGGTGCAAATCTCGTTGCGGCTATCTGTAATCATGGTCAGCCCTTCCGTTTCAGCTTGCCACTGGCGATCTGCTCCCTGGCGATGCGCGCGGCCTTCAGCACAATCTCGGGATGGTCACCCAGTCCGGTCTCGTCGAGGAACTTGGCCAGGCGCGGATCACGCGACACAAGCAACTTGGCATCGGCAAGCGCCGTGTCAGCGCCTGCACCGAATTCACTCACTAGCGAATCGTGCGAGGCGGCCTCCCACCGCAAAGATTGGTCTTCGCTTGGAAAGCCCTGGCGGACCGCAAGACCAACAAGGGTCTGCGCCTCGGTCGACGGGATCTCGCAATCGGCGAGGATGCCGGCCCACTCACGCATCGCTAGTGCCTTGGCGTCGGGCTCCAGGTCGTGCGTGACGGCTTCAAGCGCTGTGCCATAGACCACCTCGTCCTTGAACATTTTTCGGGCCGGCTCCAAGTCGCGCAAGGCCTGGACGGCAGGGCTCAGCTCCTCGGGCGCCAGCTCGACCGACCGCATGCTTGGGAAGATTGCATTGGCGAGCGCGTCCGCATCATCCAAGCCACCATCAGCGACAGGCGCTTCCCCGGTTGATGGGGCCATGCTTGGGTACATCGCGGCGAGCGCATCCTCGTTCATGCTTCCCTCGCATCGCGTTCTGCCAAATGCGCGTCAGCGCGATCCAGCGCGCCAGCGATCTGGCTACGAACATCCTTCATGGCCCCTGCGAGCGCAGCCAACGGATCAGCCCGAAAGTTGTCGCGGCCGGGCCAAGTGATGGACAGCCCACAGGTGGAGAGATCAGGGCCAACACGGCCTAAGCCTGCATTCCAAAAGGCTGCTGCAACTGCTTCGATCAATGGGCCTCGTGTTGGGTCTGTGACCTGCTCCAGCTGTTCTCGCAGTCGTTGACTGCCGTGCTTCAGATCGGACTCGGCCTCGCGCGCCAAGCCCACACAAAGTGCGCTGTGATCATCTGCCAGTGCCGCCCAGTTTGCGAGTAACGGACCAAGGCGCTCGATGTGCGCGATGAGCCCGCCAGCGGCTTCGTCCAGGACTGGCGTCATCTTGACTATCTGCTGCCGCTGTTGCTTGCGTCGCGCCTTACGTTCCACTCGCTCGGCTGCAGCTGCTGCTTTGGTGGCGTGCTGAGCAGCGGCATCAAGGTGTTGCATTTGCTCGTTGACCTCCGCAAGCGTGCGGCTGGCTTTCGATACTGCTGCAAGCAGAGCCGATTCCGCCGGTCGTTCAGCTAGCGCCGCATGCGCCGCGTCTAAGTTGTTCTGCGCCTCAGCGCGTTGTTGTTGGACCCGAGTCCGGGCGACAGCTACTTCCTCTTGCAATGTGGTGGTCATGGTGAGATGCCAGTTGATGGAATGGCTCCATCATCGGCAGCGCTCTGCATCACGGCTAGTCCTGCACACGACCCGCACACGGATGAAACACGACTACGGCGCCGCTGGGCTTGAACTTGAGATGGCCATCTCTGCCAATGGTCATTCGACGTAGCTCGGCACCTACCTGGGGCCAGCCGGCGCGCTCGATGTAGACGGCCAATTCGTTCCGCGCGTTGCGTAGCGCATTCACACCGACATCGTGCTCGAAGATGCAACAGGGCAAGTCCTGGCCCATCCACTCAGGGCCGGTGTACTGCGGATGGATGCCTGGCGGCAGCAACATGCTGGCCGCAAATCGAGCGGCGGCTTCAAGCCGGGTTCGTCTTCCCGATGCAAAGTCCAATTCGAGCGTTTGGTCGCCTTGGCTGAGCGTCCATCGGCCTGGTGCCACTGCCGCCAGCATCGCCGGGGCTTTCAGGCGATCCATGTGTGCGCGAATGACGGTGGTCGCAGCCTTCTTAGCGCGATCAGGCATCCGGGCGGCCTTCATACATTCAAGCACCAGCTCCAGGTCGTGGAGCAGGGCGCGGTCAAGAGTGGTCGGCGTCGTCATCTGCAGCCTCCTTGCGCCGTTGGGCCGCTGCCATGATCTGAGCTATGCGAGCCGTCCGGTCAGTGGCGCTTATGCCCACCATGCCGTCATCAGCATTGGCCTTCTCGACCGCCGCCTTATTTGCCGCCAGCAGATTGCTTGCCGGCACAAGCGCATCGTTCCCCATCTTGGTCAGCACGCCAACACTTCTCAGCGTCTTTATAGAGCCCTCGGACAACGGCCCCGAATCATCCACCCTGCACACCTCAGCATTCGCCAGCGCGTGCAGCCTATGGCCGGTCTTGGTCGCAAGCTCAGCTGCTAACGTATAGCTGTTGCTGATGTTGCGCCACCTATCCGCGATGTTCAGTGCCATGTACTGCTGAGAGACAGGCAGGGCCGCAAGCGCCTCTCTGGCCTCAACCAGCTTATGAGCCACCGCCTTGATCTGCGGAGTTTGCGGATTTACCCTGCGGCGAATCGCGGCCTCATCAATGTCGAACTCGCGCGCCAGGGCGCGGGCAGTCTCGCCCTCGGCTGAGCGGCGCTCAACATCCGCCCATTGCTCCGGTGATAGTTTTGATGGTCGTGCCATGGGCTACGTCCTGCTCGAGTTGGTTGGAGGCAAACCCAGAGTGGCGCGGAACCGATCCAACGCCGCGCCCTCCGCATCCTCTTCGTGGGTCTTGTGCGAGTCGCAGGCATCGTAGGAACGGGCCGCCCGCCATCCGCCTCCGCCGAACGGACGGAAAGCGACACCTTTTCCGCACCCGATTTTCACTTCACCATCGAGTACTTTGAATGCGCAGCAGTTGGCGCAGGAGCGGGTTTGAGGGTTGCTCACTGGTTCTGCTCCTGCGCCCCAATGAGGAACCGTGCCCGCTCCAGCATGAAGGCGGCGCCTTCGTCTGAGAGGGTGCTATTGAGGATGGCGCCTTCGGCCGCTACCACTGCTGCCGCTAATCCTGCCCTCTGGTGAGGGGGCAGCATCCTGCAGATAGTCGTCAGGACCAAGCTCTGTGCGCTCATCTCCGCGAGGATAGTCTCTTGATCAGTCATTTCGATCTCCGTTAAGTTTCAATGAAAGCAGGCGGCCAGCCTTCAGCGCCCCTGCAGGTAAGAAATCAGCGCTTCGCCTTGGCCTTCGATATGGCGATGTGCATCGCCCCAATCGCATCGAACGCAGCCGTTGGGTCAGGGCTTGCCATGGCTTCGCAGTTCAGCGCGAGCGAAACCAACTCGGCAGGCGTTAGGGGCGGCGCCTTTGGCTTCTTGACCATGTCGGCCCAGAATTCACGTCGCTCTCGTTCACTCATCATTTGCCTTTCACGCCGCTCTGGGCGTTGGTTTCCACGATTGCGGACAAAAGTCCTAATTCAGCGAACGCCGCATTGCACCCCGCGCGATAGGACTGCAGTTCGTCGGCCGTGAGGTCATTGGGAACGTGCGGCTCCCACTCGATGACTGCATGCACGATGCAGCCATCCAGAGGCGGCACGGTCAGCGTTGCGGTGTAGCGACCGATCTTCCAAGTCCTGGTCAGGGCTGCAGCGAATGCAGTCACCGACTGTCTCCTGGTTGGGTTGTCTCCTTGTCTCCTCCCCTAAAGGGAGAGGAGACAGTTGGTGACAACACAGGCCGTGTCACCAAATCGTTGTTGGTGACAAGTTGGAGACAAGAAGAGACAAGCCTGAAAGCCCCGCCGTTGCAGCGTTTTCTGGCAATTCGGAGTTGGTGACAACTATTCATCAGGCAACTCCAGGCGCGCCAGGCAGAGCGACGACGCCAGCGCACTCTATAAGGAGGCCAGCTTCGAGCATTTTGGTGATTTCGCGATACACAGATTGCCGTGCATAGGTTTCCTTGAAATGCGCTGCCAGTGCGCCGCGTAGGCACCCGCAACTGCGAGCCCGGAGGAACTCAGTGATGGCGCCAGCGATCTCGCTTTGGCGCTTGCCCCGCGCAGCCTTTTCAGGAGCGTCCGAAGGCACGACCACACAGGAGCCTCGTTCAGTGCCCCATTGGTTCTTTCCGAGCACGATTGGTTCCAGGCGGAACCCCAGCCGATCACCCTTTCCGGGCAAGTCGCGCTGCTTGGTGATTTCAGCCGAACGGAGTCCCGTTGTTTCTTGCGTGGTGACCTCTATCTCGGTGTCGGTAGCGGCGCGCAGCCCAGACCATCCGCGAGCGCCGCGCGCCGCGTCTTTGCCAGAGTGGTGAATGAGGACGAACGCGGCCTGAGTGGCCTTGCGGATTGCGTCGACATTGCGAACCACAATGCCCATGTCTTCACCGCTGTTTTCGTTGGCGCCAGCGACCAAGCGAGCCAGGGTGTCCCCAATGATCAGGGCGACCTTCACACCGTGCTCGTTCTCCAAATCGTCAACCAAGCTGATGATGGCTGTCGTGTCGGCTTGGCCGTCGAACAAGTTGATTGGTGAGCGAACTATCACGAAGCCAGGAACGCGCAAGCCATGAAACCGCTGGTAGGCACGCAAGCGGGTTTCAACTGAGCCAGGGCTCTCGGTGGCCAGATAGACCACCAAGCCTGTGTCAGTCGGCCGGCCTAGCCAGTCGATGCCGCGCGCCACCGATGCGCCCATGTCAATGGCCGCGAAGGTCTTGCCGCTGTTGCTGTCGCCATAGAGAACCACCATTGCACCTCGGCCGACAGTGCCCTCAATCAACTCGTCATCAAAAGCATCTTGATCATCTGACAGTTGCTCAGCCAGTACGTAATCTAATTTGCGCTGGTAGGTCTCAGTGTTCTGGTGATCCGCTGCCTGCATAGCCGCTTTGATAGCCGTTTCGGCACGCCGTCGAATCTGTTCAGCATGGGCGCTCATTTGACAATCTCCGTCGCAATGAACTCAATGCGCCCGGCGGCTTCGATCAGGCGCTGTCTATCGGCTTCGGTCAGAACCACGCCCTGCGCGACGTTACAGGCCGCCACAGCACAAACCAGCGCCTCTAGGCGGATTACTTCAAGCGCATTGCGTGTTGAAAACGGGAGCGGCTTCACGGCACTCGGCCGGCCGTCGTCATCCCAGCAGCGCAACGCTTTAGCGGCCTCAATGAAGTCGTCGCCGGTGCGCGCCATGTGGAAGGCGAGCACATCGCCGCCTTTCTCGCCGCAAGCCATGCAAACCCACGCGCCATTCTCGGTATTCACTCGAAAAGAGTCAGAACCACCATGAAAGCCACACTCAGCGGTTTTCCACTTACCCGGCCCCTTCAGCGTTAGGCCTTGGCCTTCGAAGAAGTCCGCCGGGTCGGGCAGGCGCTCGCGGCGAAAGCTCACCGCTTGCCCTCTACCAGATCCAGCCAACGCTCCAGGTCATCGAGGCTGCTGAAAGCCTTCGTCATGGCATGCAAGCTGGCGATCCATTCGGGCGCTCCGCGGTCGTCCAGAGATTCGACCAGCACGATTCCGCGCAGTGCGGCGCGGGCTTTTGCAGTGGCCAGTCTCTTGGCGTCGGTGGCTTGCACTGGAACGGAGATTCCGGCGGTGGTCATGCTGCACCTCCAGCAAGACGGGCAAGGTAGGCCCGGGCGTTCTCTGATGTGACGCGAGTGCAATGCGTCCCGAACCTCGATAGCACCAGCAGGCCGCGTGCCTCAGATGCATCACGGTAGAGCGTGTTTACCGAACGGCCGGAGACTCTGGCGAGTGTCTCCAAACGCAATAGCGCGCCCGGGACATTGATAATCTCCAGCGGCTGCAGAGGGGTTTGGCGCTGCGGAGAGCGTCTCGGAATTGAGCGGGTTACCTTGGGGGGGGTAGCTGTGACGAGTGAGTTCATTTGCACCTCATTGAAGCCCTATGGTTGGGCGTGGGTGCACTTTGTCGCCGGGGGCCTGAATGGGCTAGGGCGTATCGTCGATACGTCCAATTCGCCATGACTGGCCAGGGAAGAGCATGCTCAGCTTTTTCTGAACCGTACTTTCTCCCTTGCCGATTTTCTCGGCGATCAACGGAGCAGCCTCCTCCCTTGACAACATTTGCCGCCGATACGGCGCGGCCGCTTTCACGATCGCCGCGTTCGTTCGTTGGCCAATCGTGGTTCGGCCCTTTGCTGCAGGAGCCGTCCTGTCTACCTCAGTGCGGTAGACGCCGTCGATGTATCCGGCCAGGCGATACGCTTCAGTCAATAGTTGAAGTGCGCGATCCTGCCAGCCTTCTCTGCCTGCGATACAGTCTTCCAACGTGACGTCGAGAGACAGGACCAGCGCCCCAAGAATGACCCTTACGCGCTCCTTTGCGCGCTCTGGTTCGTCGATCACGGCAAGAGCCTCTTGCGACATGCCGCCCGGGAAATCTTGCCGCGCGAGATCTTGAAGCTCGGCGAGTCGCACATCGGCGGGTACGGCGCCAATGCTCTGCGCTGCAGGCACGACACTCATCAGCAACTCATGCGCAGCAAATCTCAGGAGTTCGCGCTGGAACCTCACTAGGTCGCTTGTCTTTTCGTTTTCATCCATAGCTCGCTCTTTTTACATCCTTGGTGAAGGTGCCGTGCCCAACCGGCACAGGAACCGGTTGTATGGGGACCAGCCTAGGCTTGGCGAAAAGATTGCCGGCCTGAAGTTTGACCAGCCATGAACTCGATAGCCGTCCTGTCACGCTTCGCTGAATTGCAGGGGCTGCAGCGCGCCACCAAGTTAATAGGAGAGTCGTCGCCGCCGAGCGCACGCGGTCGCTGATGCTCTACTTCGAAGGCATGAATAGACAGGCGGCAGCGGCAATAGAAACAGACGCCGCCCGAGCGCTCGAAAACCTCCCGCCGTCTTCTCGATACTGGTGTCTGCGGCGTGCTGGGAACCAACTGGATGCCCGGCCATAGATCGGACTGCCGCCAGTTAGGCTCGGGCTGCTGAGCCGGTGCCGTCGCCTTCAAGAGGTCGCGCGCCGCTGCCAGGGCCTCGCGCTTGTCCTCGGCGATGCTGACGATCTGGCCGGCGGTCAGGTGGATCACCATGAACCGGACCGCGTGTAGTCCGTTGGTGATCGTCGGCTGGGTGGCCAACTCGAACCCGGCCTGGCCAAAGGCGCCGCCCATGATCGGGCGGCGGAGCATAGGCGGCGCGTTCATGACAGGCCACCAATGGTGGGTACCGCGCGCCCGCAGACGATATGTTTGAGAACTACATCGCTTTTTCCCTGGTCTGGAGGAATCAAGCAGGCATGTGCTGCTTCGACAAGTTGCTCGATCCGAATGAGCATCCCGCAACTGGCACTGCCGACGTTTTCCAAGTTCTGTTCGCCTAGCAGCCCTCTTACAACCTGGGACAAAGACTCAATCTCGAGCAGCGCATCGAACATGAAGCCCAAACGAGGTTCGGAAACCGTGATTGCTTGGTCAGCCATGACTAACCTCCAACTTCTCGCCGAAGACGATTTCATATTCCTCGGCAATGACGTGCTCTTCCTTGCTCCCGAGCAGTTGGCAAACCGCCGTGCTCAGAGCCTCAATGCGCATGAGCGCACCGGGAAGAACGAAGTCAAACTCCGTCGTATCGTTGTTCTGCTTGCGCAGCATATTTGCAAGAGCCGAGCTTTCTGCTGCGGCGTAATAGATCGCTTTGTCTCGCGCGCCGGTTAGCGACGGGCCAGTGGTATCCGACTGATCGGCGACAATTTCAGAAGCCATGATGCACGGTCCTTTCACGGTTTGTGCGTTGTGGTCAGGGCTTGTTCGGTGGTGAGACACCTTGCAAGCCCGCTATTGCCTCAGGACCGCTGAGGCGCCGGAGTTCCTTCATCTGGTGGAGCCCGATTGGGACGAAGCAATCGCAAAAGGGTTGCTTTCTCCGGGGGGACTTCGAGTTCGCCAACGGCTGCTCTACGCAGCGCTTCGTAGGGCTCAACTCCATCGCTGAGGTGCCTGGCTAGTTCCAGCACAATCAGCCGCGCCATTTGGCAATGGAGCCCCGCCGCTAGTCCGTCGTCCCGGTTTTCAGGAAGAGCTGCAAGCCTGTCCGACATCCAGCCCAAGCCCTCAGCAACTCTCAACAGTTCATCAATTTTCATATGCACTTTCACGCCGCCTTGAACGGCAAAACTCTAGAACGCAGCCGGTCAGAGTGGCTGACTTCCTCGCCAAATCGCGTACCGGCACCTTACTTCGCCCGGTATCGCCAAGTGCATGAAAACCTGAAAGTCAAAATCGCTCCTTGCTGCAAGCTGGCGGTTGATCCGGGCGCCAGCTTCAGGCGTCCATTCGCCTTTTGCCTTAAGTTCTTTCGTCATAACTCTGCGTGACGCTTCGGCAAAATCTTGCTCAATTTCGGCCATACGGCGGGCGTATTCCTTGTTTCTCATCTCACGCAATACGTCATCTGATGGTGGCCGCATGTTCGCGTAGTCCGGCGTGTCGCTTGATCTTGGCGTTCTTGGCCTTTTCTTGTCTTCCATTTAATCGCCTCCTGGGTGATCGTTGCAAAGTTGAGTGCGGGTCATCAGCGCCGCCGTTGTGGCTTCTGCCGCCATTGCCGCCCGCGTGGTCTCAAGGGGATTCCAGTCAGAGCCGGGGGCTACCCCGTCATGGGTCATTGCAAACAGGTCTGCCATCGCCAACGCAAAGCCTTGCCGGTGGCCTTTGGAAGGGTGCTGGTGCAAATTTCTAGCGATCCCTGTCAAGACCAGTTCGGCCAAGTGTTTGTAATCGCGTACATCGGCTGATAAGGCTTCATCCGGGCCGTTGGCCAAGTCATCATTCGCGGCCTCGCCTATCTGCCTGATCAGTGATTTAAGCGCATCCGCGCCGCTCTGTAATTCGGTCATGTCAGGCTGCCTTCATCGGGATGACCTGCGCACCCGCCTGCAGTTGGCCGAGATAGTCGGCCCAAATGTTCATCATTTGCCTGCGCTGATCCATGAATTCGGGGCGGTCGTATGCCATGCCCAGTGGGCCACTCTTGCCGTGGGCGAGTTGGGCCTCAATCACATCCGGGTGAATGTTCAAACGCTCGACCATCAGCGTGCGCGCCATCGCGCGGAAGCCGTGAGGGCTGATCTCGTCATTGTCAAAGCCCATGCGCCGCAGGGCCGTGCGCAGGGTGTTGTCGCTCATGGGGCGTTCACCGGTCAGCAAGCTGGGAAAGACGAAGCGCCCGTGACCCGTCAGCGGCGTCAGGTTTTGAAGGATCTCGACTACCCGGGGGGCCATTGGCACAAAGTGCGGCCGGCCGTTGATCTTGCCCGCCTTCTTCCGCTTCATATCGGCGGCAGGAATACTGATCATGGCGCCTTCGAAGTCGATCCAGGCCCACTCCATGGCGCGGACGTTGATCGGGCGCTGAAACACCAAGGCCGACAGCTCAAGTGCCGCCCGTGTTGTGGGCTGGCCGCTATAACCGCCGATTGCCCGCATCAACTCGCCGGCTTTGACGGGATCAAGGACGGCCGCCATGTGCTTCACTTGGTAAGGCTTCAAGGCCCCCTGCAATGTGATCGCTGGGTTGTGCTCGCACGCGCCAATCTGATTCCCATGCTTGAAGACTTGGCCGCAAGCCTCTCTGAGAGAGTGGGCCAACTCCTTCACGCCACGCGCCTCGACGCGCCGCAGAGTAGCAAGCAGCGCCGGCGCCTTGACTTCGGCGATCGGCATTTTGCCAATCCAAGGGAAGACGTCTTTTTCCAGTCGGGCAAGCCAGCGCTTCCCGTAATGATCACTCCAGTCGGCAGACTTGGTGCCGTGGTAATCCTTGGCGACCGCCTCGAAGGTGTTGATGTGAGCGGCCTTCCGCTGCAGCTTATCAACGGTGCGCTGCTGTGCGGGGTCTACGCCTGTCTGGTGCAGTAGCCGAGCCTCGTCACGCTTCAGGCGAGCAGCCTTGGCATTCGTGTCAGGGTAGCTCCCCAAAGCCAGCCGTTTCTCCTTCCCGGAGAAATAGTATTTCCAGAACCAGCGCTTGGAGCCATTGGGCGCGATCTCCAAATACATGCCGCCGCCGTCAGTGAGCCTGATGCGCTTCTGTTCTGGGGGGCAAGTTACGTTCTTGCACTCAATGTCTGTCAACGCCATAGGGGAACAGGCCTCGGTGTTGGGCACCATCTGGCGCCCGTTCCCCTAACTGTGCCCCTTGTTCCCCTGCACTGCAATGGTGTGTGGTGGTGGCGATAGGCAACAAAAAAGCCCTAAGCTGTTGATTTGCTTAGGGCTTTTGATGCTTCATGGTGTGCCATGAATATTATTTATGGGGTGGCTGATGGGGCTCGAACCCACGACAACAGGAATCACAATCCTGGACTCTACCAACTGAGCTACAACCACCGCAGAGCTTAAGATTATAGAACGAATTCCAATTGGAAATCAAGCGTTCTATCAATTTAAATAACAAGCATGCGTTGCGCGCCAAAGTCTACGCGCAGCACGATCACCGGCCATCCACAACAGAGGGCCGGCGCTTGCTTGACTAGCGGGTCGCGCTCGACGCAGCCGTTGCGGCTGCATTCACTGTGACCTTGAAGCGAGTTTTCATTGCGTCAAAGAACGCATCGGATTCGGCCGCATTCCATGCCTGCGCATATTGCTGGGCGGCACGCTTTGCGTCGATGACGGCCGGGTCACGCGGCAGCACCTTGGACAGACTGGCGACCACAAACACGCCCTCGCCGGCATCCAGTCCCACAAAGGCAGGCAGCTTGCCGGCGTCGACGGCAAGAATGCCGTCCAAGACCTTGCGCGGCAGATCCCGCGGCAGCGCCCGCGACACCACCAGCGGTGCACTCATGCCGGCGAGGTCGCCATCCTTCTTCAAGGCCGCCAGGCGCGCCTCACCGGCTTTGATCGCCTCGGCGCTCGCCAACTTACGCACCAACTGTGCACGCACCTGCGCCTTCACGTCGACCAGTGGCTGCAGATGCGATGGGTTGTGTTGCACGACCCGCGCCGCCGCCAATTGATTCGGGCCGGTTTCGACAGCCTCGGTGTTGCGCTTGTTGCGCAAGGCTTCGTTGCCGAACACCGCATCCAGCAGCTTGGGCGAGGCCAATGGGCCGGCCGCGCCGGGCGCCGGATTGCGCTGCACGGTCGCGCTTGCAATGGCCAGCTTGAACTTGTCCGCGGCGGGTTGAAGGCTGTCGGACTGCTCGTAGACCATATTGCTGAACTGTTCGGCCATCTCGGAATAGCGCTTTTGCGCCAACTGCTTGCGCACATCGGCTTCAATCTCTGCCCGGACGGACTCAAAGCTCTTCTTGTCGCCGCCGCGGATGCCGGTCAACTGGATCAGATGGAAACCGAAGTCGGATTCGACGATGTTGCTGATCTCGCCTTGCTTCAGGGCGTAGGCCGCGTCCTCAAATGGCTTGACCATGGCACCACGACCGAAAAAGTCCAGGTCGCCGCCGTTTGGAGCCGAGCCTTCGTCTTGCGAATTCTTCTTCGCCAGCTCGGCAAAAACCGCCGGCGTCTTGCGAACCTGAGCCAACAGCTCCTCTGCCTGGGCCTTGGCCTTGGCGCGGTCAGCCGCTGAGGCGCTCTTCTCGGCCTTGATCAAGATATGGCTGGCGCGGCGCTCTTCGGCGACCGAGAAACGCGCGGCGTTCTCATCAAAATACTTGCGCAGCTCTTCTTCATTGACGCTGACCCCGGACTTCAGTGCCTCCAGGTCCAGGACCAGGTACTGAATCTGTGCAGTTTCGGCCATCTGGAACTGCGCAGCATTGGCGGGGTCCTTGTAGAAGGCTTCAATCTGCGCGTCGCTGGGCTCGATGCGAGCCGCAAAGTCCTTGGCCTCAAAGCGCTGCAATTGCACTTCACGCTGCTGCAGCAAGGCGTCGAAAGCCACGGTCGCGTTCACTTCGGCAGACACGGTCGTGCCGGTCACGCCGGCACTCACTTGGCGCAGCGTCAGGTCCTGGCGCAAACGCTCCACGAACATCTGCGAACTCATGCCCTGCGCGGCGATCAGGCTCTTGTTGAGCGATCCGTCGGCGTTGCGCAGAAAAGCGAACTGCGGGTCATTCAAGAACATCGCCTGCAGACGCTCGTCGGAAATGACCAGGTGCTGCTTTTCGGCGGCAGCCTGCATCACCCGCTCGCGCACCAGTCCGTCCAGCGACTCACGCTTGACCTCGGGCGAGTCGAGCAGCTTGGCATCCAGATTCGGCATCTGGCGGCGCATGCGTTCGATCTGGTCCCGATGCGCCGCGTCGGCCTCGGCCTGGGTGATCTTGCGCCCGTTCACGGTCGCCACCCCGGAGTTGGAGCCGTCCATGAAACTGGTATAGCCCTGCATGCCCACCAGAGCAAATGACGGCAAGATCAGAATCAGCAAAATGAACTGAAACAAGCGCGTGTGCTTACGGACAAATTCAAACATCAGTCAAAACCTCAAACATGCAGACTGCAGACACGACAAAGGCGAACCGGGGTTCGCCTTTGCGGGGGATGGCACTTCAGCCACAGCCCACGCCCAGAAATGATCTGAGCCAAGGGCATTTTTTGGTGGGTGCTGACGGGCTCGAACCGCCGACCTGCGCCGTGTAAAGGCGATGCTCTACCAACTGAGCTAAGCACCCGGATCAACCGGAAACAACAAAATTCTACGCGTTCAATTGACCGCGTCTTTGAGCGCCTTGCCGGGCCGAAACTTGGGCACCTTGGCCGACTTGATCTTGATCTCATCGCCGGTGCGCGGGTTCCGCCCAGCACGCGCTGCGCGTTGGGTCACACTGAAGGTGCCGAAGCCTACCAGAGAAACCGAACCGTTCTCTTTGAGCGTGATCTTGACACCACCGATCAGCGCCTCCAAAGCACGACCCGCCGCCGCCTTGGAAATGTCGGCCTGGGTGGCGATGTGTTCGATCAGTTCGGACTTGTTCACTTCATTACCTCACAAAACGCTGGGCACTCGCGCTGACTTTAGGACCAGCTGCTGCTAAGCGCCACGGCCGAACCCTAGGGTTCACGCCCCTGCCAGCAATCGCGGGGAAGCGCATTCTATGCGCATTTTCGGCAGCGTCAGGACGAGTGAATGCCCTGATACAAAGCTTGACCGCCGCGCCGCGCACCCTACCTCGCTTTGGCGCGAATCTCGGGCAAGGCCTTCCTGAGGTAGTAAACCATCGACCAGATCGTCAACACCACCGCCAGATACATCATCCCGGTGCCCCAGGGGCGGGTGTGCAGCAGGCCGAACAAAGTGCCGTCAAACAGCAAAAACGGAATCGCCACCATTTGCACCGTTGTTTTCAGCTTGCCCACCATATGCACTGCCACGCTGCCCGAAGCGCCAATCTGCGCCATCCACTCGCGCAAGGCCGAAATCGCCAACTCCCGGCCGATGATCACCAGCGCCACCAAGGCATTGACGCGCCCAAGCTCCAGCAAGACCAAGAGCGCGGCGCAGACCAGGATCTTGTCGGCGACCGGATCCAAAAACGCACCGAAGGCCGAGGTCTGGTTGAGCTTGCGTGCGAGATAACCGTCGAGCCAATCGGTCAGCGCCATCAACACAAACAAGACGGTCGCAAACAGGTTCTTGGTTTCCTGAGCCAGATCCAGATAGAACACCCCAACGATCAGGGGTATGGCTACGATGCGAGCCCAAGTGAACAGTGTTGGCAGAGTCAGAAACATGCGGGGATTGTGCCCGGCAAAGTGCCAGCGCTTCGCCGCAGGCCGGAACTATGTGGCATTTAAGTCGCACGGCGCCCAAGCGCGCCCTCAGTCCAGTGAGCGTGGCTTGAACCGACGCTCGTCATTGAAGAGAAAGGTCTCGGTGAACTTCCACGGCCCGGGCAGCCGTGACAGATCGCCATAGGGCGCCGCACGGTGCAACGCATCAATGGCCAATTTGACCGTGCCCAGCTCTTGGCTGGGCCGGCGCAGCACCACGATGCTCTTGATGGACCCGTCCCGGTTCAAGTTCACCTCCAGCACCGGGATGGCCAGCAAGATTTCCGGCACGGTCCCTGTGTAGCTGTGCTGCGGATTGGCGGCGATCAGCCGATGGGCGGCCTGCAAACGCAGCTCATCATGGGTACGCGGCGGCTTGGGTGCTGGCAGCGCCGCGCCGGTCTTTGGTCCGCTGGCCGGTGGCTGCGGGCGGGCGGGGCCTGGTTCTTGCGCCGAATTGCTGGCGTTGGCACTCGCCGATGAAGCTGCCGACCCTGCAACGGGCACACGCGGGCTGTCCGAGCAGCCCGTCAACAAGGCCATCAAGCCGATACCGGTGGCGCTGACGAGAGTCGCCCTCAAATCATGTTTTTTATCAGTGCAAGACACGGTAAATTTCCTCGGCCAATTCTTTTGAAATGCCCTTGACGGTGGCGATCTCGTCAATGCTGGCCTCGGTCACACCGCGCACGCCGCCGAAGCGCTGCAGCAACTGTGCGCGCTTCTTTGGCCCGATGCCGTCAATATCTTCCAGGCGCGAGCCGCCGGTGCGCACCGCCGCTCGCTTGGCGCGCATGCCGGTGATGGCAAAGCGGTGCGCCTCGTCGCGGATCTGCGCGACCAGCATCAGCGCGGCCGAATCGCGGCCCAGATAGACCTTGGCCCGGCCGTCGGCAAACACCAGCTCCTCAAGACCTACCTTGCGGCCCTCGCCCTTCTCCACGCCAACGATCAGGCTCAGATCAAGGCCCAGTTCCTCGAACACCTCCCGCGCCATCGACACCTGGCCGCGCCCACCGTCCACCAGCACCAAGTCTGGCAGGCGCGCATTGCCCATCTGCGCCGCCTCGGCCATTTTGCTGTAGCGGCGCGTCAGGACCTGGCGCATCGCCGCATAGTCGTCGCCGCCGGTGATGCCGTCGATGTTGTAGCGGCGATATTGCGCGCTTTGCATCTGATGACCTTCGAACACCACGCAGGAAGCCACGGTGGCTTCGCCGGCGGTGTGACTGATGTCGAAGCACTCGATGCGGAAGGTCTCCAGATCCTGCGCGGCGAGGTCCAGCGCCTCGACCAAAGCTCGCGTGCGGGCCTGCTGCGAGCCTTCTTCGGACAGCAGACGGGCGAGCGCCAGCTCCGCACCCTTGATGCACATCTCCTGCCAGATGCGCCTTTGCGCGCGCGGTTGCGCCTGCGTGGTCACTTTGTAGCCGGCCTGCTCGGTCAAGGCGGTGCAGAGCGCCTCGTCAACCGCTTCGCTGACGACGATCAGCGACGGCACATGGGCCTCCAGATAATGCTGGGCCATAAAGGCCTCCAGCACCAGGCGCTCAGCCGACACGCTCTCAGCCTGCTCCTCGTCGGACAGCAAGACGGCGGTGGCCTCCTCCACATGCTTGGGGAAAAACGCCCGGTCGCCCAGATGGCGGCCGCCGCGCACCATCGCCAGATTCACGCAGGCGCGCCCGCCCTGCACCTTGGCGGCCAGGATGTCGACATCGCGGTCGCGCCCGGTGGCGCTGTTCTCGTCGACCGACTGCTGCTGCAGCACCCGAGCCAAGGCCGAGATCTGGTTGCGCACCTCGGCGGCAGACTCAAACTGCAGCTTGTCGGCAAAGGCCATCATCTGGGCCTGCAGCCCGTCCATCACCGCCTCGGTCTCGCCCAGCAAAAAGCGCTCGGCATTGCTGACATTGCGGGCGTAATCCCCGTCGTGACCCTCGGCCGTCAAGTCAGGCACACAAGGCCCCGAGCAGCGGCGGATCTGGTACAGCAAGCAGGGCCGGCTGCGATTATTGAAAACCGTATCCTCGCAAGTGCGCAGCTTGAAAACTTTTTGAATCAGCTGGATCGACTCCTTGACCGCCCAGGCACTCGGGAATGGGCCGAAATAGCGATGCCGCCGGTCGACCGCGCCGCGGTAATAGCTGAGCCGCGGGAACTCGTGCGCGCTAAGCTTCAGATAGGGGTAGCTCTTGTCATCGCGGAACAAGATATTGAACTTGGGGTTCAAGGTCTTGATCAGATTGTTTTCCAGCAGCAAGGCTTCCGATTCGGTGCGCACCACCGTTGTTTCAAGCCGAGCGATGCGGGCCACCATCATGCCGATGCGGGTGCCGCCATGGTCTTTCTGAAAATAGCTGGAGACGCGCTTTTTCAAGTGCTTGGCCTTGCCCACATACAGCACCTGGCCCTGCACATCGAAGTAGCGATAGACGCCCGGCAGGCCCGGCAAGGCGGCGACCTCGATCAAGAGCCGCGCGCGCCCGTCGCTGGCGGCCTGCTCGACCACCACAACCCGCTGCGCCTCGGCGGCCTCGACCAGCTTGCGCTCGGCCGTCCACTGCGCTTGTTGCTTGGCGCCGAGCTCGGCGGCGGTGGCGTCGTCGCCTTCGGTTGGGGTCGAATCAGGCTTGTTGAGGTCGGGAGCTTGCATGGGCCGCGATTGTGCCGCAGCCGATAATTCCGGCCATGGGACTGAACTGGGACATCTTCTGCCGCGTCATCGACAACTTTGGCGACATCGGCGTCGCCTGGCGGCTGGCCCGTGACCTCGCCGCACGCGGCCAAACGGTGCGGCTGTGGCTTGACGACGCCGGCGCCTTGCAATGGATGGCAGCCGGCAAAGCCATGCCGGCCGGCATCGGCGTGCGCCGCTGGGACGACAGCGTGAACGAGGTCGAGGTCGGTGATGTGGTGATCGAGACCTTCGGCTGCGAGCTGCCGGCCCCATTTGTCGCCCGCATGGCCGCCAGGGGCACGCCTCCACTTTGGATCAATCTCGAATACCTCAGCGCCGAAGCCTATGTCGAGCGCAGCCATGGTCTGAGCTCACCACAGTTCAACGGCCCCGGCCGCGGCTTAAGCAAACAATTCTTCTACCCCGGCTTCACGCCTCGCACCGGCGGCCTGCTGCGCGAACCGGACCTGCTGGCAGAGCGGGATCGCTTCGACGCCCAGGCCTGGCTGGCCCAGTTGGGCGATGGGAAGATCGAACGCCGGCCGGGTGAGCGCCTCGTCAGCCTGTTTGCCTACGCCAACCCGGCCCTGCCGGAACTGCTGGCCGCCTTGACAACAGAACCCACCCTGCTGCTGATCTGCCCCGGCGCGGCGCAGGCGCAAATGAACTCCCACATGCTGCCGAACGCCAATTTGCGCTGGCAGGCCCTGCCCTATCTGAGCCAGCCCGAATACGACCGCCTGCTTTGGGCCTGTGACTTGAATTTTGTGCGCGGCGAGGACTCGTTCGTGCGCGCCCAGTGGGCGGGCCGACCCTTTGTCTGGCAGATTTACCCCCAGCACGACGGCGCCCATGGGCCGAAGCTGGAAGCCTTCATGGATCTCCTCTTGGCCGACTGCGACGCGCTTCTGGCCGACCAGACCCGCTCGTTGTGGCGCGGCTGGAACGGCCTGCGGGCCTGGGACGGCACCCTGCCCGAACTGGATGCGGGCCGCGCGCAGGCCCTCAAGTGGCGTGAACATTTGACGTCGCAACCGGACTTGACGACCCAGCTGTTCAGTCTTGCCTCCAAATCAAGCTAAAATCATCGGCTTTGCTGCGCCATGAGTAACCTTTGAGGAGACTTTTGGTGTGGGCGTGTACACCCGTACAACGAGACATGTTGATTTGGACAGACCCTTCGAATTGAGTGTCTGCCTCAGAACTCCCTCCCAAACATCGGAACACTCATGAAGATTGCTCAAGAATTTCGCGCCGGTAACGTGATCATGCACGGCAAGGACCCCATGGTCGTGCTGAAGACCGAGTACAGCCGCGGCGGCCGCAATGCAGCCACCGTGCGCATGAAGCTCAAAAGCCTGCTGAACAGCTCGGGCACCGAAGTCGTGTTCAAGGCCGACGACAAGCTCGACCAGGTGATGCTGGAAAAGAAAGACTGCACCTACACCTACTTCGCCGACCCGATGTATGTGTTCATGGACCAGGAATACAACCAGTTCGAGGTCGAGGCCGAGAACATGGGCGACGCGATCCAGTATCTGGAAGACGCGATGCCGGTTGAAGTGGTGTTCTACGACGGCAAGGCCATCTCGGTCGAAGTGCCGACCTCGGTGGTGCGCGAAGTCGTCTGGACCGAGCCTGCCGTCAAGGGCGACACCTCGGGCAAGGTTTTGAAGCCCGCCAAGCTGGCCACCGGCTTCGAAATTCCGGTGCCTATCTTCGTTGCCCAAGGCGACAAGATCGAAATCGACACCCGTACGCACGAGTACCGCAAGCGCGTCTAAACCCCGCTCTCGCTCGGCTCGATAAAAAAGGCACCCTCGGGTGCCTTTTTGCTTTGTCTCAATCCTCGCTGGGCTGATAGGCCCTGCCCTTGCCCAGCCAAACCTCGTGATGGCCGGCGCCGGCCGGGATCATCGGAAAGCAGTTCTCCTCGGCCGCCACCACCACATCAAGGAAGAACGGCCCGTCTGACGCTAGACACTCAAGCAAAGCCGCGTCCAGATCTTCGCGCCGCTCTACCCTTTGCGCCTGCCAGCCGAAAGCCTTGGCCAGCGCGACAAAGTCCGGCAGCGCCTCGGTATAGCTGTGGCTGTAGCGCCCGCCATGGATCAGCTCCTGCCATTGCCTCACCATGCCCATGCGGCCGTTATTGCACAGCACCAGCTTGACCGGCGTGCGGTGCTGGACGGCGGTGGACAGCTCCTGGATATTCATCAACACCGAGGCGTCGCCGCTGACGCAGACAACGAGCTTTTCCGGATGCGCGATCTGCGCGCCGATGGCGGCCGGCAAGCCGTAGCCCATGGTGCCGGCGCCACCCGAGGTCAACCAGCGCCCGGGCCGCTCGATCTTGAGGTGCTGCGCCGCCCACATCTGATGCTGGCCGACATCGGTTGACACCACCGTATCCTCGTCGCCGATGGCCAGCTGCAACCGTGTCATCAAGGCCTGCGGCAAGATCGGCCCCGCGGGCGCGTCGGCAAAGCTCAGCGACTGCTCGGCGCGCCAGCGCGCTATGCGCTGCCACCAGTCCGCCAAGTCGACAGCGCTGCAGCCACGTGCTACCCAGAGCCGCTCCAGCGCCAGCAAACTGGCCGTGCAGTCGCCCAGCAGGCCGACCTCGGTGCGCACCACCTTGCCGATGGAACGGGCGTCGATGTCCAGATGAATCACCTGAGCATGCGGGCAAAAGCTGTCCAGCCGCCCGGTGACGCGGTCATCAAAGCGGGCGCCGACACAGACGATCAGGTCCGCCTCATGCATGGCCAGATTCGCCTCCAGCGTGCCATGCATGCCCAGCATGCCGAGGAACCGCGGGTCCGACGCGGGCAAGGCGCCCAGGCCCAGCAGGGTCAGCGTGCAAGGCGCCCCGGTCAGATGAATCAGACGCTTGAAGGCCGCGCAGCCCAAGGCGCCGGCATTGATCAGGCCGCCGCCGCCATAGAAGATCGGGCGCTTGGCTTGGCTCAGCAGATCAATCGCCCGGCCGAGTTGCTGGGCATTGCAGACCAAGGTTTCAGCCACGCCCGCGGCCACGGGCTGGCTCATGCTCGGCGCCAGCTGCAGGTCTTTCGGAAAATCCACCAGCACCGGCCCCGGCCGCCCACTCGTCGCCTGGCCGATTGCGCGCCTCACCACCGCCGCGACCTCGTCGGCCGAGCGGATCTGCGCATTCCATTTGGTCACCGGCTTGGAAATCGCCAGCGCGTCGCATTCCTGGAACGCGTCGGTGCCGATGGAGCCGGTCGCCACCTGGCCACTGATGCACAGCACAGGAACGGAATCGCACAAGGCGTCGAGCAGGCCGGTGGTGGTATTGCTCATGCCCGGCCCCGAGGTCACAAACACCACGCCGACCCGGCCGCTGCTGCGCGCATAGCCTTGAGCCGCATGGACCGCTGCCTGCTCATGGCGCACCAGCACATGGCGCAGCCGCGGCTCGGCATGCAGGGCGTCATAGAGCGGCAGCACGGCGCCGCCGGGATAGCCGAAGACGGTGTCCACGCCCAGGCTGAGCAGCGTGGCGATCAGGGTCTGGGCGCCGTTCAACGGGACGGCAGGAACAGAGGCGGTGGCTTGAGAGGTGATTTTTTCGAGTACGGGCGTCATGCCAGCACTGTGCCCAAACAGCGTCGGCAAAGGCTACCGAATTTGCGTGCGATTCAGCCCTATTCAGCAAACTTTGCTGCCGACTAGAATTTCACCGCATGAAACTGGATAAATTCGACTTTTCCATCCTGTCTGCGCTGCAGCAGGACGCCCGCATCAGCCTGGCCGAACTCAGCCAGCAGGTGGGCCTGACCAGCTCACCTTGCTGGAGCCGCATCAAGCGGATGGAAGAAGCCGGCGTGATCGAGGGCTATTCGGTGCGGGTCAACGCCGCCAAGATCGGCTTGGCCGACACCGTCATCGTGCAGGTCACGCTGGACAACCATTCGGACGAAGCACTGTTCGAGTTTGGCCAGGCGCTGGAGCAGATCCCTGAGGTGCTGGAGGCGTTCTTGGTCTCGGGTGATTACGACTATTACGTCCGCATCGCCGTCGCCGACACGCGCGACTACGAGCGCCTGCTGCGCGAACGGCTGTACAAGATTCCCGGCATACGCCACAGCAAATCCAGCTTCGTTTTACGTCAGCTGAAGCAAAGCCAGCTGCCATTAAAACCGCCAAAACTCTAAACAAACACGCCCTCGCGCAACCATTTGGTCGCCACCCATTTTTCGCCCTCGCGCACCGGCGCGCCGCCATGCAGGCTTTGCGTCAGGGGGTCGGGTCTGTCGTAGCTGAAAAAGACCGCGTTGCCCTTGATCGGCGAAACGTCGAGCTTGATGTCCGGGAAGATCGTCGCACCGCCGGCGGCAGGCGTGTTCAGGTACATCACCAGCGTGGCCACGCGCTGGCCGCCACGCTTGAGAATGGCCGCCGCGCCATCCATCTTCGGATCGAAATAGTCATAGTGCGGCAAATACTCGGCACCGGGGCGGTAACGCAATACCTGCAGGCCTTCGCCATGATCGATCGGCCAGTTCATCAGCTTAGCCAGGCGCGCCTCAACCGTGCGGATCAGCTCGCTCTCGCCGCGCTCGAAAAACATGCCGTCGCTGGTGCGCGCCGGGTTGATCTCGCTGCCGCCCGCCGTCGTGGCGACCGTTTCCGAGCGTGCCAAACGGGCGGCCGCCGCGGCCACCATCGCATCGCATTCCTCGTCCGACAACAGGCCACCCAACACCACGATGCGGGGCTGGCTGAGGGTGAGCAAGACCTTGACCTCATGCCCGTCAATGCTGAGCGTGGGGCGGGCGTCGGCCAGATCGAGTGTGGGCACACGGCTGGCGACCGTTGATCCACCCAGCGGCTCGTCCAGGGCCTGCACGGCCACGCTTTTCTGCCAGCCGCTGCTCAGCATGGCGGCCAGCACCTGCTCGCGATCGAAACCCTGCCCCAGCTGCTCCTGAATCCAGCTCCGCAGCTCGGGGCTGATGGCTTGTTGTTGAATGGCACTCATAGACTCTTCTCTTGCACCTTGCGTCTGAATAGCAAACGCCCTGGCTCCGATAGAGCCGACTGAAAACTGTATCCCTCGGCCGCAAAATCATACAGCCCGGCCGGCGTATCAACCCGCTCGGTGATGGCGTAACGGGCCATCAAGCCACGGGCACGTTTGGCAAAAAAACTGATGACTTTGTACTGATCGTTCTTCCAGTCCTCAAACACACATTCGATCACACGCGGCTGCAGGCCCGGCCGATCGGCGGCGCGGAAATACTCCTGCGAGGCCAGGTTGACGATCACCGGTACCTGCGCTGCTGTCGCGCGCGCATTCAAGTGCTGCGCCAGCCGTTCACCCCAAAATTTGTACAGATTGGCGCCGGCCGGATTGGCCAAGCGGCTGCCCATCTCCAGCCGGTAGGGGCGGATCAGATCAAGCGGCCGCAGCACCCCATACAGCCCGGACAGAATCGCCAGATGCTCTTGCGCCCATTGCAGCTGCGGCGTGCTCAGCGTGTTGGCGGCCAAGCCCTCGTAAACGTCACCGTTGAAGGCCAGCACCGCCGGCTTGCTGTCGGCATGCGTGAAGCTCGGCCGCCAAGCCCGGAAGCGCGCCACATTCAGCTCGGCCAGCGCCTCCGACAAGCTCATCATGGCCGCGATATCGGCCGCCGTCTTCGGCTTGAGCAGCTTGATCAGCTCGCTGGATTGGCGCACAAACTGCGGCTGGCTGGCCAAATCCAGCAAGGCCGGCGGCGTCGGAGTTTCGTAGTCAAGCGACTTGGCGGGTGAGAGCAAATAGAGCATGGCCGCGATTGTCGCCGGCCTTTTCGCCACGCCAAGCCAAACCCTCAGCTCCGACGGCCTTTGAGCAGCAAAATCACACCCAGCAGCACCACCCCGGCCGCCGCCCATTCGAAGCCGCTGATGCGCTCGCCGGCGATGGCCACCCCCAGCAACATCGCGATCACCGGGTTGACGAAGGAGTAGCTGGTCGCCAGACCCGTTGGCGCCTCGGCCAGCAGCACCATATAGGCGTTGAAGCCGACCAGCGAGCCAAAGATCACCAGATAGACCCATGCACCAACCGCCAGCGGCTGCGGCGGCTACGCCATGGCCTCGCCGCGCAACAGACTGATCAGCATCAGCACCACGCCACCGGCCAGCATCTCACTGGCAAAGCCCATGGCACCCGGCGCCAACGGAAAGACCCGCTGAGATAACACGCTACCCAAGGACCAAGTCAGGCAGGCGATTGTGATCGCCAGCAAGCCGGCCGGCGAGGCGCTGAAGCCCTGGCCTTGCATCAGCAACAAGACGCCGCCCAAGCCGACCGCCATGCCGACCATCTCAAGCCTGCTCGGGATCACTTTCCAGAACAGATTCAAGGCCGCCGTCATCAAGGGAATCACCGCGATGAAGGCCACCACCAGGCCCGAGCCCACGGTTTGTTCGGCGGTGGCCGTGAAGCCCATGCCGCCACCCAACATCAAAGCGCCGATCACGGTGGCATTCAGCCATTGACGCGGACCCGGCCAGGCGACACCACGCCAGCGCATCCATGCCGCCAGCAGCACACCGGCCGCCAAGAATCGGCTGCCCATCTGAAAAAACGGCGGGAAGCTGATCAGGGCATATTTGATCGCCAGATAGGTCGCGCCCCAGACCAGCCAGGTGGCGGCCAGACAGGCGATGACACGGGGGCTCAGGCGCTCAGAAGGCGCGGTGATGGTGGCTGTATTCATGGCCGCAATGGTAGGCAAAACAGCCCTGTTCCTGAATACAAGTTCAAAGGCAAACAGCCGCAAAAGAACTAACATCGACGGAATTCAGCCATTCCCGCCTTGAAAATCATGGACAACCTCTTTGATCAGCATGACCACCGCATCCTGGCCGAACTGCAGGCCGACGCTCGCCTGAGCATGGCCGAGCTGGGCCGCCGGGTCCACTTGAGCCAGCCGGCCGTCACCGAGCGGGTGCGAAAGCTGGAGGATCTGGGCGTGATCAGCGGCTACCAGGCCATCGTCAACAGCGCCAAACTGGGCTACGCGATCCGCGCGGTGGTTCGGGTCGGCCGCTGTGATGAGCCCCGGGTGCTGCGCGCGCTGGAGGCCAGCCCCGAGGTCTTGACCGCCTACAACGTGACCGGTGAAGACAGCTGGATTCTGGAAATCGCGGTGCGCGATGTCGCGCATCTGGAACAGGTGCTGCAGCGCTACTGCCAATTGGCCGAGACCTCCACCGCCATCATCCTCAAGGTCTTGCGCGAGCACGCGCCGCTACGGCCTGTTCCACCCGTCGGCGCCCCGCCCGTCATTGAGCCGGCGCCAAAGCAAAAGACCCGCCGCAGCGGGTCTTCCAAATTACTCTGAGCGACTGCCTTACTTGACCAACAACTCGTTGGTTGCGGCCACATCGGCCGGGGTCAACACGCCGGCGGCCTGGCGCAGCTTCAGGTTCAAGAGCACCGCCTCATAGCGGGCCTTGGCCAAATCGCGCTGGGTGGTGAAGAGCTGAGTCTGGGCATTCAAAACGTCCAGATTGACCCGCACACCGACCTTGAAACCCAGCTGCGTGGCATCCAGGGCCAGCTTGGTCGACGACTCCGCCGCCTCCAGCGCCTTGACCTGGGCGGCCTGCGACAAGGCACCGTAGAAGTTACTGCGCGTTCCCTCCGACACGCCGCGGCGCGCGTTGGCCAGGTCCTGGCGGGCTTTTTCTTCCAGCACCAGGGCTTCTTTGATGCGGTTTTGCGTGGCGCCGCCGGTGTAGAGCGGCAAATTCACCGACACGGCCAGATTGCCGCTGTTGGTGGTTCCCAGAATCTGCGAGCCATTGCCGCGTGCATTGACCGCACCCACGGTGCCGCTCAAATCAACCGTCAGGCCATCGGAGGCGCGCGCCTTGCCGGTTTCCAGCAGCGAGGAGTCAACGCCGATGCGGGCCTTGCGAATCTGCGGGTGCTGCTCTTCAGCCCGCTCGACCCAGGGTTCCACGGCGGGCGGCGTGATGGCCGGCAGAGCCACCGGCAGCGCCAAGGCCTTGGGAACGACCGGCTTGCCGACCACATGGTTCAGCTTCAGGCGTTTGACGCGCAAATCATTGTCGGCGGCGATCTCGGCCGCGGTGGCCAGGTCGAACTTGGCCTGCGCTTCACGCGTATCGGTGATCGTGGTGGTGCCCACCTCGAAGTTACGTTTGGCCGAGGCCAACTGCTCGGCAAACGCCGTCCGGGCGGCTTGCGTCGTCGTCAAGGTGTCTTGCGCGCCCAGCACATCGAAATAGGCCTGCGCCAACCGCACGATCAAGTCCTGCTCGGCGGCCTCAAGATCGGCGGCCGCAATGTCCAGCCCCAGCCGCGCTTGCTCCACGGTCAGGCGGTTGCCCCTGTTGTAGAGCGAATAGCGGCCCGTCAAACCCGCTTGAAAGCTGCTCGCGCCGACCCAATCGCGCTTGGGCAGGTCGACCTGCTCATGTTTTGCCGAACCGCCCAGGCCCAGCGTCGGCTTCTCCAAGGCTTCGATCTGACCGACCCGGTACTGGGCCGAATCGGCCTGCGCACGGGCAGACAAATAGGTCGGATCAAAAGCGCGGGTCGCGTCATACAACTCCAGCAAGCTCTGCGCCTTGGCGCCGCCGGCGGCGCCGAAAGCCAGCAGCAGCGACACGCTCAAACCGGTCATGGAGCGGGTCAGTGAGCGGAGCGAATTAGGTGCGCGATGGTCTGACATGAACTTCCTCGTTAGCAATTATTTATTTAGCATGGCCGCAGCGACAGCAGCAGCAACAGGCCCGGGCCATGAACTCAATATCTCGGCACCGTCGGATCGGCTTCCAGCGACCACGCGTCGATACCACCGGCGAGGTTATAGACGCAATCGAAGCCGGCACGCTGCAGAAATGCGACGACTTGCAGACTTCTTACCCCATGATGGCAATAACAGACGACGGGCTGCATGGCATCCAGCTCGCTGAAGCGCGCGGCGATCTGCCCCATCGGCAGCAAAACATCGCGTACGCCCTCAAGGCGAATGCTGGCCAGCTGCGCCTCCCAAGGTTCGCGCACATCCAGCAGCAAGGGCGGCTGGCTGCTTGAGCAAAGTGCCAGCAGCTCGCCGGGGCCGATTTGCTGCATCGCGCTCAGAAGCTGAATGCGCTGACCGGCGCAAAACCCTGCAAGCGCGGTGCGACGGTGTCGAACAAATTGCTGGTGCGGAAGTCCTGCTCGCCCACGCGCATGATCAGCTGCGCCCGCATCACCGGTTCGTCGCCGACGATGGCCGCCAGACGCCCGCCCAGCTTGAGTTGACCCAGCAGCGCGGCCGGCACTTCGGCGACCGAGCCGGACAACAAGATCACATCAAACGGGCCTTCCGCCGCAAAGCCATTGGCGCCGTCTTGCTCACGCACGACCACATTGGACACGCCGGCACGCTTGAGATTGGCGGCGGCAAAGGCCGCCAGTTCCGGGTTGATCTCGAGCGAAATCACTCGCTGCGCCCGGTGGCCCAGCAGTGCGGCCATGAAGCCGCTGCCGGCGCCAATCTCCAACACTTTTTCATGCCTGGCCACCTTGAGTTCTTGCAGCAACCTGGCCTCGACGCGCGGCACCAACATGCACTGGCCGCCGGCCAAGGGGATTTCGACATCCATAAAAGCCAAGGCCTTGCAGCTAGGCGGCACAAAGTCTTCACGCTTGACCACCGCCAACAGCTGCAACACACCGGCATCCAGCACATCCCAGGGCCGGATCTGCTGCTCGATCATGTTGAAGCGGGCTTGTTCGATATTCATATCTATTCCTCAAGGAATTATTGTTCCGTCAGGCGGGGATTCTAGGGCCTGCTAGCCGCTGCCCAGGCCCGGCAACGGACCCGGTGGCCCCGAGCCTCGATCGCCAGCTGTCAAGGCGTTCGTCACTGCAGGTCGGCCTTAGCAGGCGTGTTCAAGAGCCCGCGCAAAATCAAATCCATCTGCACCGCCAAGACGGCGGATGGGTCGATCGCGGGGCCATGCAATTTGCAAGCACCGAGCGAGTGCTGGTAAAGAATCATGTGCAATATCGGCCCCACCAAGACATGCACGGTCTCGGTCACCGGGACCGGGCGGAATTCGCCGCTCTGGATGCCGCGCTCGATCAAGCTGCCGAGCAATTGGTGGGTGGGCAGCACCACTTCATCGACATAAAAGCGCGCCAACTCGGGGAAATTGCGCGCTTCGGCCATCATGATCTTGCTGATGCCGCCGGCCGTCCCCAAGCCCACCTGGCGCCACCATTCACCCATCACATGGCAGAGCAGCTCCGTCACCGAGCCCCGATGCTGAGCGGCAAGCGCGGCGGCCTCGGCGATGCGCGAAGACAGGTTCTCGCGCACCACGGCCTTGAACAACTCGTCTTTGCTTGGGTAGTAAAGATAGAGCGTGCCTTTGGAGACGCCGGCCAAGGCCGCCACCTCCTCCGCGCGTGTGGCGGCGAAACCTTTTTCAACAAACAAGGTCAAGGCAGCGGCCAGCAACTCCTGCGGGCGAGCCTCCTTGCGACGTTGACGTGGGGATGTACTCAAGTGCGGCTACAACTAATGACCAATTGGTCAGTAATGTAGGCGAGGGTTCTGCGGGGGTCAACGGGGTCAGCGGTGAAATGCCGATGCCAGCGCTGCAATGATCGACATGGGCGGGCTTGAATAGCGAGGCTAGCGCGTGCTGGAGCTAGGTTTGGTGGAATCCGAAGTAAAAAAAGTGCGTGCACCGCCCATTCAGGGTCGGACCCGACGGCCATTCGATTGGTGCAGAACTGGGCGCTATAGTCAGCCCCGTGCATTGCGGTAGTTAGGCCGACCTATCGCTCTAAATCCAACAGTGGGGGAGAGAGGAGATGGGGGTCAACATTGACGTCTTCGGGGCTAGCAAATGTTGATTTACCGCTAGTTTCTGCAACTCAATCGAGGTGCTGCCTTTGTCAATTTGTTATTCCTATACGAAGCCTCACTCAGAGCCTCGCAAAGCCAGTATTCAAGGGGGCTCTGTCCGTTTTATCGCGTCGGATTTAGGGCGACAGTTTGCGGGCAATTGGCGACAAAACTGTCTGCCTACAACACGTTAGGCCGCACAACTGAAATGCCGTGCCGAGATCGCAGCGTTGAATTCAACCCGAGCGCTGGTGTGCGACGTTCAATCCGTCGCGCAACTAGCCAGCCAAGAATCCAATACCGACGTGGCCGTCCTTCGGCGTCACCGCAACTCGAAGCATCAGTTGGCTTCTGCGCGTCCTATGTTGGGCCGGTTGCGCATCGCAGGTCACTTGGCCAGTTGGTGGTTGGCGCTTCGCGCCGGCGTGCTGCACCGCGGAGTCAGTTCTTTGGTGCGGCCCTTGTTGCAGCATCGCACTTCATCGGTTAGCGTGGGCCGCATGCCGCTCCGTCCAACGCCTGCGACGTGTCCTCCAAGGCCCTGCGCATTTGCCAGGCCCGTGTGCTCCTCACAAGTTGGTCGGGTAAGCGCACTTCCACCAGTGCGGCCTAACAGGTCGCTCAACCGGACCCATTGCGGCGTGCCGCCATTTGGGCTAGAAAACCCTAGCCCAAATGCCGCCACACCGCAACGGTCCGGTTAGCTTCAACGTTA
>JADMJQ010000204.1 GCA_018780415.1 Roseateles sp.
ATGCGGCCGATGTAGGCCGCGCGCTCGGTCACGCTGATCGCGCCGCGCGCGTCGAGCAGGTTGAAGGTGTGGCCGGCCTTGAGCACCTGCTCGTAGGCAGGCAGCGCGAGTTGCTGCTCCATCAGGTACCTGGCCTGACTTTCATGTGCGCCAAAGGCCTGCAACAAGAACTCCACGTCGCTGTGCTCGAAGTTGTAGGTGCTCTGCTCGATCTCGTTCTGAAGGTACACATCGCCATAGCTCAGCGTGTCGGTCCACTTCAGGTTGTAGACGTTGTCGACCCCCTGCAGGTACATGGCCAGGCGCTCCAGGCCGTAGGTGATCTCGCCGGTGATGGGCTTGCAGTCGATGCCGCCGACCTGCTGGAAGTAGGTGAACTGCGTGACTTCCATGCCGTTCATCCAGACCTCCCAGCCCAGGCCCCAGCAGCCGAGCGTGGGGTTCTCCCAGTCGTCTTCGACGAAGCGGATGTCGTTGGCCTGGAGGTCGAAGCCCATCGCTTCGAGCGAGCCGAGCTACAGCTCAAGGATGTTGGCCGGTGCGGGCTTTAGCACCACCTGGTACTGGTAGTAATGCTGCAGGCGGTTGGGGTTCTCGCCGTAGCGGCCGTCCTTGGGCCGGCGGCTGGGCTGCACATAGGCGGCCTTCCAGGGCTCGGGGCCAATGGCACGCAGAAAAGTGGCGGTGTGGCTGGTGCCGGCGCCGACTTCCATGTCAAAGGGCTGGAGTAGCGCGCAGCCTTGCTTGGACCAGTAGTCCTGCAGGGTCAGAATGATTTGCTGGAAGCTCAGCATGTGTTTGTTTATGGCCGGTAATTTGAGAAAAGCCGCTCCTAAGGAACGGATATTGCGCCCGATTCTACGAGGCGCGGCGACGCCACCCGGCCAGACCCAGCACCAACGCCACCGCCAGCCACAAAGGCCACAGCCCGAAGGCCTGCAGCCAGCGCGCATATGGCGTGCTGCCGCTGCGGCCCTCGACCTCGGCCTCCAGCACGCCGGCAACGGCCGGCGCCAGCCGCGCGGTGACGCGGCCACGGTGGTCGACCACGGCCGTGGCGCCGGTATTGGTCGAGCGAATCACCGGGCGCTGGAACTCCAGCGCGCGCATTTGCGAGAACTGCAGATGCTGGTCCTGCACCATCAAGGTCCCGAACCAGGCCAGATTGCTGGCGTTGACCAGCACGGTGGCGGCGCCCTCGCCGACCATGCTGACGACAAAATCCTCACCGAACAGATCTTCATAGCAAATCAACGGCCGCAGGCGCTGGCCCGCCACGTCGAAGCTGCGCTGATGCTGGCCGCGCGCCTGATCATCCAGCGGGATCTGCAAGGCTTTGACAAACCAATGAAAGCCCGGCGGTATGAACTCGCCAAACGGCAGCAGATGGCGCTTGCCGTAGTCATACGCGACCGGCCCGCCGAAGCCGACCAGGGAATTGACATAGCCGCGCTGCTCGTCACCCAAGAAGCTGCCCAGCAGCAGCGGTCGCTGCGCTGCCACCCGCTGCAAGCGCTGCATGAAGTCGGGCTCCAGATAGTCGAGCGGCAGCGGCACCACCGACTCCGGGGTCACGATGACCTGGCCGCGCGCCGACTCGATCTGCAGCGCCAGCCGCTCCAGATTGGCGGCCATCAGCTCGCGGTCGAATTTCTGATCCTGCGCCACATTGGGTTGCAGCAGGCTCACCTTCAAGGTGCCGGTGCTGACGCTGAAGTCCTGCGGCAACAGCGCCCCCAAGCCCAGCAGCGCCGCCATCACGGCGGCCGGGCACCAGTGGCGCAGACTCAAGCCGGCCAAGGCGACCGCGATGCCCGCCGCCAAGGCCGTGATGCCGTAAACGCCGATCCACGGCGCCCACAGCGCCAGCGGGCCAACGGTATGGGCATAACCCGCCGTCAACCAGGGGAAGCCGGTCATCAGCGTCGCCCGGCCCAGCTCGGCCAAGAGCCAGCAGGCCGGCCAGACAAAAATCCGCCAAACAGGTTTGGCCGATGTCAGCAGCCAGGCCGCCAAGGCCAGCGCCGCGGCGTAATAACAGGCCAGAAAAGCCGCCAGCAAGAGCACGGCCAGCGCCGCAAGCAGCCAGGGCAGATGGCCGAACTGATGCAGGCTGATATGGATCCACCAGAATCCCGAGGCCAGCCAACCCAGGCCGAACAGGCCGCCCAGCATGGCGGCGCGGCGCGGCGTGGCGGTCCAGGTCAGACGCGCCAGCAGCGCCAGCGCGAACAGCTGCAAATACCAGGCCTCAAGCGGCGCAAAGGCCGCCGTGTGGATAACGCCGGCCAGCAAGGCCGCAGCGAAGCCGACGACCATCAATCGGCGTGCTGTTGCGCGCGGGTCACCTTGAACCAGCGTACCGAGCCGCCCCGGGTCAGCATCACCGAGAAGCGCAGGCCGCCGACCTCGACCGCCTCACCGCGCCGGGGCACACGACCATGGTGCTGGGCGATCAGGCCGCCTATGGTGTCAAAGTCCTCTTCAGAAAAATGCACCGCAAAGGACTGATTGACCGCCGCGATGGTGGTGTCACCGGCGACGCGCTGGCTGCCGTCGGCCAAGGTGTAGATGCTGGACTCGCCGTCCTTGTCGTCGAACTCGTCCTCGATCTCGCCGACGATTTCTTCCAGCACATCCTCGATCGTGATCAGGCCGGCGTTATTGCCGAACTCATCGACGACGATGGCCAGATGATTGCGGTTCGAGCGGAAATCGCGCAGCAGCTCGTTCAGGCCCTTGCTCTCGGGCACGAAGGCGGCCGGGCGCAGCAAGGCGCGCAGATTCAACTCGGGCGCGCGCTGGATTTTCAACAAGTCCTTGGCCAGCAAGATGCCGATGATGTTGTCGCGCTGGCCGTCAAACACCGGGAAGCGCGAATGGCCGGCATCGATCACGCTGGCCAGCAACTCGTCATAGGGCGCGTCGATGTCCAGCAAGTCCATGCGCGGGGCTGCGACCATCGCGTCCCCGGCACTCAGCTCGGCCATGCGCAGCACGCCTTCGAGCATTTGCAGCGACTCGGGCTCGATCAGCTCCCGCTGTTCGGCGTCGGCCAAGGTCTCCATCAATTCGGACTTGGAGTCCGGACCGGGATGGATAAATTCGAACATGCGCTCCAGAAGATTGCGTGTACGGCCGCGTGCTGGCGCGGCTTGTTTTTGGCCCCCACGGTAAGGGGGCTTTATAGGATGAGGGTCAGACACTGGGACGGGCGTGTCGTAGTTGCACAGAGTTACAGAATAACCGATTGACATGACGCCCCTCTTGCATGACAGTCAGCCGCCCCCATATTGTGGGCTAGTGAATTTACTGCGCCACACCCGCTCCCAAGCCCGATCACCATGTCAAACGCACAAAAAGGCCTCGTCCCCGTCACCATCCTGACGGGCTTTCTCGGCTCCGGCAAAACCACCCTGCTCAAGCGCATCTTGACCGAGGCCCATGGCCAGAAGATTGCCGTGATCGAGAACGAGTTTGGTGAAGAGGACATCGACACCGAAATTCTGGTGGCCGACACCGAAGAGCAGATCATCCAGATGAACAACGGCTGCGTCTGCTGCACCATCCGCGAAGACCTGCGCACCACCTTGTCCGACCTGGCCGCCAAACGGCGCAAGGGCGAGTTGAAGTTCGACCGGGTGGTGATCGAGACCACCGGCCTGGCCGACCCCGGCCCGGTGGCGCAAACCTTCTTCATGGACGACGAGATTGCCGAGAGCTATCTGCTCGACTCCATCCTGACCCTGGTCGACGCGGTGCATGCCGAAGAACAGCTGAACACCCGCCAGGAAGCGCGCCGCCAAATTGGCTTTGCCGACCAGATCTTCATCAGCAAGGCCGATTTGGCCCTGCCCGAGGCCGTCGCGGCGCTGTCGCACCGGATCAAGCACATGAACCCGCGTGCGCCGCAGCAGCAGGCCCATTTCGGCGAGGTGGCCTTGTCCAAGGTGTTCGATCTGCGCGGTTTCAATTTGAACGCCAAGCTGGAAATCGACCCGGACTTCCTGACCATCGAAGCCCCGCATGACCATGGACACGACCACGAGCATGGCGAGCACTGCGATCACCCGCACCACCATGTGCATGACGACGATGTGAAGTCCTTTGTGTTCAAGTCGGACAAGCCCTTCAACCCCGCCAAGCTGGAAGACTTCCTGGGCGCCATCGTGCAGGTCTATGGCCCCAAGATGCTGCGCTACAAGGGTGTCTTGTATATGAAGGGCACCGACAAGCGGGTGATCTTCCAAGGCGTCCATCAATTGATGGGCTCGGATCTGGGCCCGAAATGGATGCCCGGAGAGAAAAAGTCGAGCAAAATGGTTTTCATCGGCATCGATTTGCCCAAGGAAATTCTTCTGCAAGGCATGGAAGGTTGCTTGGCCTGAAAATTGCCACCCAGCTTTGCAAAATGACTTGTTGGGCGCATCCATATCGTGGCTACAATCCGCGGCGCCCAAAATGCGAACAAAGCTGGTCCCGATTGATATCTGGTGCGGCAGGCTCGAAAGAGTTGTCGACTAGAGATGTATGTGCGAGGAGAGAAACGTGAGCAAGACCCAGGCCCCAAAACCCGCCACAGCGCCCCAAGCCGACGCTGAGTCCCGCCCCGCCGTCAAAGCGGGCAAGACAAGCGCCAAGGCCAAAGCCGAGGTCGCCGATCTGCCCGACCTTGCCACTATCGAGGCCAGCCCTCAACCGACCGGAAACAGCCGCTTCGCCGACCGATTCGCGCCGCCGAAGCCGCCCACCAGACAAATGAATACTCCCGTGATTGAAAGCCCCCGCACCGCCGCCAAGGCCGACCCCAAATTGGTCAACGCCTGGAAGACCAAAACCGGCGCCGAGCTGACCGACGCCGAAGTGTTGGCCATGCCCGAAACCGAGTACATGGGCGCCAAGCAGATCGAGTTCTTCCGCGCCAAGCTGACCGAGTTGAAGAACGGTGTGCTGTCGAATGCCGGCGAGACCACCGAGCATCTGCGCGAAGACACGTCGATCGTGCCCGACC
>JADMJQ010000335.1 GCA_018780415.1 Roseateles sp.
CGCTCACACAACAGAAGTTGTACTCAAGCTGCAAGAGAAGTTGTGTTCTATGCACGCGTGGGGTGAGATGGACGTCCCTGTACGTCCGGTGAAGGCGTCTTGTCAGTTCATGGACTTTTAATGCAGCACCGCCTGAGAACCGGGATTACTCTGCGAGCTGCTGTCAGCCTTCGGCCCTGGAGCCGAACATGATGACTGCCATCCCGAGAAAGCAAAGACCGACGCCGACCCAGTCGGTAGCAGTCGGGGTGACCTTGTCCACCAGCCACAGCCAAAGAATGGCGACGCCGATATAGATACCGCCATAGGCGGCATAGACCCGGCCCGCCGCTGTCGGATGCAATGTCAGCGGCCACGCGAACAGCGCCAAGCTGGTGGCGGCCGGTACAAGCAGCCAAGCAGACTTTCCCTGCTTCAGCCAGAGGTACGGCAAGTAGCAGCCGACGATTTCCGCCAGCGCCGTCACCACAAACAGTCCGAAAGTCTTGATGAGCTCCATAGGCAACATGGTCCCTTGCCGCTCCGGCAGAAAGAGCTTGCTCCTCAAGTAGCTTGAGGTTCTACCTTCTGGGTCACGCCGTGCGCAAATGCAGCGCCTCCGGCGACCGCTAGCGTCATGGCCATCAGTCCAGTTCGCTAGCGTCTCAAGGCGTTGAGCTTGTGCATCGTGTGGTCATCCTGACCTTGTACTGGCTGCCGCTCAGTGCCCATGGCGGTGATGCGCATCCGGAAAATGCGCGTGCCGATGCCGCGTCTCGTGGTGCCGGTGTGCGTGCGAATGACGGCATCCTTCGGGGACTGGCGGTTCGTGTGCATGGCCATGATGCAACTCTCCCGCAGCGTGAAGGTGTTCATGCTCATGCTCCAGAGGCTCGTGTTGGTGCTCATGTTCATGGCGCTCGGTCAGATGCAGCGCCACGCCAATCGCCATCAACACGCCCGCCACAGCGATCTGCCAGGTCAGTGATTCGCCCAGCAGGCCGATGGCCAGCAAGGCGCCCACGAATGGCGCAATGGAGAAATAGGCGCCCGTGCGGGCCGTGCCCAGATGGCGCAACCCGAGCACGAACAAGACAAGGCTGGCCCCATAGCTGAAAAAACCCAACACACCGGCAGACAGCACCGTGCTCAGCCCCGGCCAATGCGCACCGGCGGCCAGGGCCAACACGAGATTGGTGGCACCTGCGGCCAGGCCCTTGCTCATGGCGATGTAGCTGGCATCGGTCAGCGAGACCTTGCGTGTCAGATTGTTGTCGATACCCCAGGCAAAGCAGGCACCCAGCACGGCCAGCGCTGGCCACCAGCTCTCGAATCCGGTGGCCGCTGCATCGGCGCCCGGCCAGCTCAGCACCACACTGCCGGCGACGATGGCGAGCATGCCCAGGGCAATGCGCCGGTCAAAGTTCTCCTTGAAGGCAAACCAGGCCAGCAAGGCGGTCATCACGCCTTCGGCATTCAGCAACAGCGACACACCGGCTGCCGGCATGCGCGAGAGGCCCAGCATCAGCAAGGCCGGCCCGATCATGCCGCCGGTGACGATGGCACCTGCCAACCACTTCATATCGCCAGCAGCAAGCCTCACGGCAGGCGCTTGGCGCTGACGCCGCACCAGCCAGAGCCCGAGGCCCGAACCCAAATAGAGCAAGGCCGCCAACAGCCAAGGGCTGGCTTGGCCTAACAGCGGCTTGGCCAAGGGCGTGCTGGCTCCGAACAAGACGGCGGCGCCCAGCGCGGCGAGCACGCCGGGTTCAAACTTTGATTTCATGGGACGCATTATTGAGTCAGGCGTCAAGTTCATCGGCCCTGGACATCGGCCACGAATTTAGCGTCGCGGCTGAGCTCCAGCGCTTTTGCCCTGTCAATCTTCAAGAGACTGTAATCACGCCAGGTCCAAAACGCCCAGCCCGTCAATTGCAGGTACTGCACCTCGCCTGCGGCGCCGGTCACGACCGTCTTGGCCGAGCCCGATCTCCAGTCAACACTGAGCTCATTTTGGCCGGGCGGCAGCCTGAGTCTGACAAAGGTGCGCGGCAGCGTTTGAACAAGAACCCCGCCCGGCGCTCGCAGCTTGGTCAACTCGGTGGGGTCCGTCCAGTTGTTGCGCATGATGTAGACCGTCAAGGCACCTTCACTGGCACCCAGCGCCGCAGCTTCTTGCGCAATGGCCGCCACTGGAACGCCGGCCAATACGCAGATATTCCTGCGAGGCTTCATGCTAGTCTGGCAATAGCTGTCATCTGGAGCCGACGCAGGTGGCTGTGGCGGTGGCGCTGAACATCCTGCTAACAGCAGCAACGCTGTGGTGACGACAACAGGGATGAGTCGTTTCGTTTGCATGCTTGCTTTCCTACGCGTTGGTTGACGTGCGGCACGCCCCTGGCGGGCGCAGCGCCGCACGCCGGCGGTCAACTCAGCGGGGGGCCTCGGTGCTTTGCGGCAAGCCGCGACCGAAGATGCCCCAGGACCTTATGCGTCGCTGCGTATGTGCCCAGCGATACAGCACCGGCAACACCAGCAAGGTCAGCGCGGTGGACGACAAGATGCCGCCAATCACCACCGTAGCCAACGGCCGCTGCACCTCGGCGCCGGTGCCAGTCGCGATGGCCATCGGCACAAAGCCCAGCGAAGCCACCAGGGCCGTCATCAACACCGGCCGCAGTCGGGTCAGCGCGCCTTCCCGCACCGACGCATCCAGCGGCATGCCGTCTTCTTGCAGCGAACGAATGTAGGCAATCATCACCAGGCCGTTCAGCACCGCGACACCGGAGAGCGCGATGAAACCTACTCCGGCCGAGATCGACAGCGGGATGTCGCGCAGCCACAGCGCCAAGATGCCTCCGGTCAAGGCAAACGGCACGCCGGTGAAGACGATCAGACCGTCTTTGACGTTGCCGAACATCGCAAACAGCAGCATGAAGACCAGGCCCAGTGACAGCGGCACGACGATCTGCAAGCGCTGGGTGGCCGATTGCAACTGCTCGAACGTTCCGCCCCAGGTGGTCCAGTAGCCGGTCGGCACTTTCACCTTGGCCTGCAAGGCCGCCTGCGCCTCGCCCACAAAGCTGCCGATGTCGCGGCCGCGCACATTGGCCGTCACCACCACGCGGCGCTTGCCGCTTTCGCGGCTGATCTGATTCGGGCCCGGGGCGATATCAAAGCTGGCCACGTCGCCGAGCTGGGTGTAGCCACTCCCATTCGGCAGCTTGATCGGCAGGCGCTTGAGCGCCTCGATATCGCTGCGGACAGATTCAGGCAGCCGCACCAGGATGTCGAAACGTCGGTCGCCCTGGAAAAGCGCGCCGGCCTCCTGCCCGCCAATGGCGGTGGCGGCGGTTTCCTGCACGTCGGCCATGCTGAGGCCTAAGCGGGCCAGTTTGGCGCGGTCAATTTGCAGGGTCAGCATGGGCAGGCCGGTGGTCTGCTCGACCTTCACGTCGGCGGCACCGGGGATGCCTTCCAAGACCTCGGCAATCTGTCCGGCAGTCGCCTCCATGACGGCCATATCGTCGCCGAAGACCTTCACCGCCACATCGCTGCGCACGCCCGAGATCAGCTCGTTGAAACGCATCTGGATCGGCTGCGTGAACTCGTAGTTGTTGCCTGGCACCTTGCCAACCGCCTTTTGAAGAGCTGCCACCAAGGACTCGGTGCTTCGTTTGGGGTCGGGCCACTGCTCACGGGGCTTGAGCATCACGAAGTTGTCGGCAACATTGGGCGGCATCGGGTCGGTCGCGATCTCGGCCGTACCGAGCTTGGCGAAGACGCGTTCGACCTCGGGGAAGTCCTTGATTGTCTTCTCTAGCGCCATCTGCATCTCGATCGCCTGCGTCAGGCTGGTACCCGGTATACGCAGCGCATGCAAGGCGATGTCGCCCTCACTCAAGCTCGGAATGAACTCGCTGCCCATGCGCGTGACCAAGAGCCCACTCAGCAGCACCGACACGGCGGCCACCGTCAGCACAATGGGCTTGTTCAGCAAAGCCCAGTCCAGCATCGGCGCGTAGCCTTGCTTGGCCCAGCCCATCAGACGGTTCTCTTTCTCGCCCACATGCTTGCCGATGAACAGCGCGACGGCCGCCGGGATAAAGGTGATGGACAGAATCATCGCGCCGACCAATGCCGCCACGACGGTGAAGGCCATCGGGTGGAACATCTTGCCCTCGACGCCGGTGAGCGCAAAGATCGGCAGGTAGACCACCATGATGATGAGCTGACCGAACAGCAGCGGCCGGCGTGATTCGCGGGCGGCGGCGAAGACCTCGTGGAAGCGTTCCTCCAGGGTCAAGGCTCGGCCTGCAGCAGCTTGGGCGTGGGCCAGTCGGCGCACGCAGTTCTCGACGATCACGACCGCGCCGTCGATGATGATGCCGAAGTCCAAGGCGCCCAGGCTCATCAGATTGGCGCTGACCTTGTTCGTCACCATGCCGGTGAAGGTGAACAGCATGGCCAAGGGGATCACCGCCGCCGTGATCAGAGCCGCACGCAGATTGCCGAGGAACAAGAACAGGATGGCGATCACCAGCAGCGCGCCCTCGATCAGGTTCTTCTTGACGGTGGCAATCGCCTTGTCAATCAAGATGGTGCGGTCGTAAACCGTCTGAGCGATCACCCCGTCGGGCAGGGTCCGATTGATTTCCTGCAAGCGCTTGTCGACCGCCTGCGAAACCGTGCGGCTGTTCTCGCCCAGCAGCATGAAGACGGTGCCCAGCACCACCTCGCGGCCGTTCTCGGTGGCCGCGCCGGTGCGCAGCTCTTTGCCGATTTCCACGCTGGCCACGTCGCTGATGCGTACAACTGCGCCGTTATTGCTGCGGACCACGATATCGGCAATGTCCAGCATGCTACCGAGTTGCCCCGGCTCACGGATCAAATACTGCTCGCCGCGCCTCTCGATATAGCCCGCGCCCACATTGCCGTTATTGCGCTCCAGCGCCTGCACCACGTCCACCAAGCTCAGGCCATGGGCCACCAGCTTGTCAGGCGAAGGTGAAACTTGGAACTCCTTTGCA
>JADMJQ010000021.1 GCA_018780415.1 Roseateles sp.
CGCCTATGACACCGGCAGCATTCTGCTCGACAAGCGCCTGCGAGCGAGTCTGGAGCGCCACACGACAACGGGCTGGGGCCTGTGCGCTGAACACCAGAAGCTGTCCGATGACGGCTTTGTCGCACTGGTCGAATGTGACCCACAGCGCAGTGGCAAGGCTTCGGGCGCTGATCGTTTGAAGCCGGAACAAGCTTATCGAACAGGCCGACTGGCTCACCTGAAACGCGACGTGTTCGCCGCCGTATTCAATGTACCGATCACAGCCGATCAAGCCTGCGTTTTCGTCGAACCCGGCGTGATTGAGAAGATTCAGACGATGGTGGCACCGGCGTCTGATTGATCGCTGGATGTAAGCATCCAGTGCGCCGTTCCCGCTGACGACGGGAACGGTGCTTTTTTTCTGCGCCTGATGTTGATTCCTGTGGCCCTGCGGAACTGCGCGCTGCGCTTGCCCTCCAGGGGATCGGCTGGTCAGCCCATCCCCGCCGCGCTTTGCTTGTCGCCCCTGCAATGCCGGCGAACAGGTTGCACCTGATCGCGGCCAACAGACACCCGGTCAGGGCGGCGGCCGAATCCAGCAACAAGGCCATGGCCGCAATCGCAATTCAGTTCGGCCCGCTTGATTGCTGCGCGCGCCACATCGCGGCATATGCCCCGCTACGGGCTAGCAGCGTGGCGTGGTCGCCTTGCTCGACGACCCGGCCTCCCGCGACTACGGCGATTTCGTCAGCGTGCTGAATGGCCGACAGCCGGTGGGCGATCGTGATCGTGGTGCGGCCTGTGGAGATCTTTTTGAGATTGCGCAGGATGGCGCTTTCTGTCGGCCCATCGAGCATGGAGCTGGCTTCGTCGAACACGTAAACGAGTGGGTTTCGCAGGATCGCCCGTGCAAGGGCGATCCGCTGGCGCTCACCGCCCGAGAGTTTGAGGCCGCGCTCGCCGATCATCGTGTCGTAGCCGCAGGGAAGGGCGGTGATGAAGTCGTGCAATTCAGCGAGGCGCGCCGCATCGGCGATCTGGTCCTGCGTCGCCCCTTCCTTGCCGATGCCAATATTGGCCGCGATCGACGTGTTGAAGAGCACGACGTCCTGCGGCACCACGGCGATCATCGCCCGCAGCGCGGCTATGGGCATTGTGTCGATCTCCACATCGTCCATCAGGATCGTGCCGGCCTGGGGCACGCAGAGCCGCAGCAGCAGACGTACCAGGGACGACTTGCCGCAGCCGCTCGCACCGACGATGGCCATCGAGCGGCCCGCCGGCACATCGAGATTGAAGTCCTTCAGCACGGGCGTCTCCGTATCAAAGGCCAGCTGGACGCCCCTGAAACTCAGGCTCACCGCGCGCTGCGGGTTGTTGCTCTGCTTGGTTTTCTCATCCGAACTCGGGCCTTCCTGGTTGTCACGGGTCGTCTCTGTGGGTGTCTGAAGCACATCGATCAATGGGCGAACAAAGGCCAGACCTTGGGACAGGTCGCGCACGGCGGTGCTCAGCATTTCGAGCGGGCGCATGAGCTGCACCATGTACAGGTTCGCCAGCACAAAGCCGCCGACGCTGAGCTTGCCGGCCGCCACGGCCTGGCTGGCAATCACGAGCGAGGTGATCATGGACAGCGAGAAGATCATCGTGACCGTGAGCCCCAGTCTCAGGCGACGGCGCTGCAGGTTGGCCCAGCAGCACTCAAGCAAGCTGCTGGAGCGGACGAAGCTGGCCAGGGTTTTGTGCTCTGCGCCGAAGCATTTGATCGGCTCGTAGTTGATCAAACTGTCGCTCAGCAGGGCGTTCGCATCGATGCTTGCTTTGGAGACGGCCCGCGCCGTGGCGCTGAGGTCGCCGGTGTGCAAGGCCACGGCCATCACGTAGGCGATGGCGGTCGCGGCAAAGGTGGCCGTCAATGCGGGCAGGCCAAGGGAGATCAGCACGATGGCCACGGTCACCCCTTCGACCAGGACGGGCACGACGCTGTTGACGAGGCTGAACATGAGAATTTGGTAACCGGATATCGCCTGCTGGAGACCGTGGACGAGGGCGCCGGTGCGCCGTCCCAGGTGAAAGTCCAGCGGCAAGGCCAGCACATGTTTGAAGTAGCGCCGCCGCAGCCCCGCATACAGGCACTGTTCTGCGGTGCCGACCAGCAAGGGCCGAAGTTCTGTCATCAGCCGACCGATGCTGAGGCAGACCAGATAGGCAGCGCCGAACCCCGCGATTGAAATTGCCGGGCTTTGTGCTGAGGTGACTTGGCTCGCCGCATCGATCATTTCCTTGAGGGCCAGCGGCGCCAAGCCCGCAAGCGCGCCGGCCGCCAAGGCCAACAGGTTGGCAGCAACCAGGCGCCAAGCCACCGTTCGATCCGCGCCGCCGAAAAGCACCCGAAGCGCCAAGCTGAAGTCGCGAAACGCGGGCATGCGGATGTTTCCTCAACGCACGGCGTGGCTACCGCGTCCAGCGCGACAGCCAGGCCTCGACCGCTACCAGGCCGTGGATCTGACTGACCGGACCCGGCAGCGCCGTGGGCCGGCCGGAGAGCAATTCCTCGACCTTGGTACGGGCCAGCATGCCGCGTCGGTTGAGTTCACCTTCGAGCAGCAGGCCACGTACGAAGTCGATATTGGCATGCAGCACCGCCTTGATGTGTTCCTCCATGCCGCCCTTGGAGCGACGGCTGGCGATTTGCGGCGGCAAGTCGGATGCGAAAGCGCGTCGGGCCATGGCGCGGCCGTGGCCGCCTTGCGTCAACAAATAGGTCGGCAAGCGAAGGCTCAACTCCACCAGCGGTTGTGAGAACAGCGGATGGATCAGCTCCGGCGCCGCTGCCTGCTCGAAGGGGTCGTAATAACCCAACGGATGCATCAGCGCCAAGGTCTGCATGCATTTGCCGATCGGCAACTGGTTCGAATCGCGCAGGGCCGGATGGGCGAAGCAGGGCTGCTCAATCTGGCCCCGCAGAAAGCCTGGCGCAAGCAAGGCCGCAGGCCCCCTGGGCGCCCTCGCTGCCAGGTTGGGCCTAACGCGTTCCTTCAGCGCCAGACCGACGGCACGCCAGACCGACACCTTGCCTAGCCGCGCTGCATCTATCGCTGCTGCGGCAAAGCTGGCGTCGAGACCTTTGTTTTGAAGATAGTCCGCCGCCGGCCACCACCTGGGAATCTCGTAGAAGAGCGCATCGCCACCGGCGCCGGTGAACATTGCGGGGGCAACGTAGGCAGAAGCCAGCCTTGCATCGGTGCTGGCGTTCATCCAGCCGACGTAGGGGACCGGATCCGGCATGCAGGCCATCTGGAGGATGCGATCAATCCGAAAGCCAGAATCTCGTTCGCGCTCCAGCAAGTCGCGGCCGACCCGTACCGCCGCCAGTCGCGCGTAGAGTCGCTCATCACTGTTGGAGCCTGGCGAGTGATAGTTGACGCAGATGACGTCGGCCTGCGTGCGATCGGCTGCCAGGCAACTGAGCAGGATCGAGGAGTCGACACCGCCGGACAAGCGAAGCAGCAGCGTGTCGTAGCAAGAAGCCCAAGCGCGCACGCACGACCGCACGGTCTGCCCCAACAGTTGCGTCGCCTCGTCAACACCGTAGGCCGAAGGGGATCGGGCGATCTCGACCGCGTTCCACAGCAAGGTCGATACCCCATCATGCAGTGCTATCACCTCGCCGGGGAGCACTTGTGAGACTCCTTCGAGTGCAGTCTCTCGGCCGCCCAGCGGGCCACGCAGAATCTGCGCCGTCAAGACATGCCAGTTCACGCTGCGAGGCTCGACATGGCCGAGCATTTGCAAGGCGTCTTCAAGCCAGGAAAAGATGATGGACACGCCCTGATGGCGAATCCGAAAGCAGGGCAGCGCGCCGCTCGGATCACGCAGGACCAGGGTGGATCCCGCAGCCGTATGCAAAAAGGCCACATAGCGTCCCCAGAAGTCGCTCACCAAGGCGCGACCGCCGCTCGCCAAAATATTCGTCATGTCTTTGCTGTTGAGGGTCGCGCTTGGCGACGGCAGCGAATTGAACTCACCGCGCCGAAACAGCTTGCCGAGAACGACGCCCAGGTCTTCATGCAAGTCGCCCTGCAGAGAACGCACCTCATTGATCCCCGCTCTGGTGCCGGTCGTAAAAACCTGTAGTCCAGGGCGAAGCAACGCCGCATCCCAGCTGCTGCGCGCCTGCCATTCGAGAATGATTTGCCGCGCCGATTCCGAACGGTCTGGCAGTGCGTCGTCCCATGCGATCGCGAGGTATCGGAACATGTCGGCGTCGCTCGCAGGCTACACGACGAGGATGGGGCGGAACTGCCGCACGTACTCGTGTTGATCATTCAGAACGGTATGGCCGCTCTGCACCCATGAGTGCGCGCCGAACGGGCAGGTCCTGACGCCGATCACCCAGCGAGGAAACGCGCCTTCAGTAGCCAGAAAGCCGACCAACGCCAATGAGTCGAGCAGGCATTTCTCCCTCGCCGTGAAGACGAAGGGCCGGAGCTTCTCGTAGGCGACTGTGCCAGCCCTCATCACATCCAGCGAGTCGGACTTGGGTCCGCGCAGACGCTCGCGCCGGGCGGTGACCGCCAACGCAATGGCCTGTAGTGAGCGGGAACGCATCCACCAGGTGGCGATCGCGACACTTTTGAGTACCTGCGCAAGGCGTAGAGCGCCGATGCCTTGATGCGTCGATCCGCTTTCGGTGTCGAGCGTCGCTGACGCCTCCTCGATGATGGGGCCGGGATGCTGATCAAATAGTGAGTTAGTCAACAAGCCTCGCGAAAGGAGCCGCTGCGCCGCGTCGCTGCTGGCTGCGGCGTCGAGCGGAAGATGGACGCGCGCCGAACTCGTCGGCCAGCCTTCGACATGGCCGGCCAGTGCTTGCGTCGTGGTCTCGCCGATGCCGACATACTGGTTGTGGCGCAGATCAAGCAAGATGACGCTGCCGCCATCGCATTCGCAGGCGCGAACATGGGCGGCCAGTCTCATTCGAGGGCTTGGGGTCACATACCGCATCAGTTTCTCCTCATGACG
>JADMJQ010000309.1 GCA_018780415.1 Roseateles sp.
GAGGGCGGCTTACTTGGGTGAATGAGGGTTTGGCCAGATGAAAAAAAGGCGGCCAATGGCCGCCTTTTTGTTTGCAGCGATCTAGCTCAGACCGGCTTGACCAGCTTAGCGCGTGCCCAAGCGTCGGCCACGCGGCCGGGGGTGGAATTCTCAAGCTTGACGCGCTCCAACAACTCGGCGACACGCTCGCCGATGCGGCTGACCTCGGCCATCACGGCCGATTCTTCGCCTTCGTTGCGGTACTCGCGCGCCACGCTGATGATGCCGCCGGCGTTGACCAGATAGTCGGGCAAATAGCAGATGCCGCGCTGCTGCAAAGCGTCGCCGTCGGCAACGGTGGCCAATTGGTTGTTGGCCGCGCCGGCGATCAGCTGGGCGCGGATCATGGGCACGCTGACGCTGTTCAGCGCAGCGCCCAAGGCGCAAGGAGCCAGAACATCCACATCGGCCGACAAGATCTCGTCAATGCCGACCGCTTGTGCGCCCAGCAAGCTTTGTGCGCGGGCGACCTTGGTGGCGTCCACATCGGTGACAACCAGTTTGGCGCCGGCCTTGTGCAGGAACTCGGCCAGATGCCAGCCCACCGCACCCAGGCCCTGGATGGCAACGCGCACGCCTTCCAGCGAGTTTCGTTTCAGGTGCAGCTTGACGCCGGCTTCGATGGAGACAAACACGCCCCAGGCCGTCTTGGGGCTGGGGTCGCCACCGAATGCGCCGGCGCGCGGGATGCCGCTGACATAAGGCGTTTGGGCCTGCATGCCCAGCATGTCGGCGGTGGTGGTGCCGACGTCTTCGGCGGTGATGTAGGCGCCGTCCAAAGACTGCACGGCGCGGCCAAAGGCGGCGAACAGGGCAGGGCGGTCAAAGTTGCCGGCTGGCTTGATGATGACGGCCTTGCCGCCGCCAAAAGGCAGGTCGGCCAATGCGTTCTTCAGGCTCATGCCTTGCGACAGGCGCAGCGCGTCGTTCAGCGCGGCCAACTCGTTGTCATAGGTCCAGAAGCGGCAGCCACCGAAAGCGGGGCCGCGGGCGGTGCTGTGCACGGCCAGGATGGCCTTCAGGCCGGTCTCGGCGTCGGCCGCCAGCAGCACGCGCTCATGCGGCGCTTGGTCGGGCAGGCCGAACAGCGAGGAAGGGATGGACGAAGCGGGCGCGGCCGCGATGGCGCGCGCGAAATCTGAAATTGCATTCATGTCTTGAGGGCACTCGTGATGCTGATGAACGGGCTTGGTTGCCCAGGGGTCGGCCACTTTTGGTGGCCGAGGCCGGCAAGTGTAATTGCGCCAAGGCGGGCGAGTTGAATCTGCGCCTGCCCAGCTACCTCAAAACGCCTCAAATTGCCTGAAACCCGCCCGATCTCAGGGTGACGACCAGGGTGTCGCGGTGGCCTTGTTCCGCCATCGGTTGAATCGGAGTCGTCTCGTGAATCACTCTCTCGTCGTCCAACAGCAGCAGGGTCCAGGGCTCGGTCATGGTGAAGCGCTGGCCGTTCGGGCCTTGGGCGTCGAAGACGCGCGACTCTCCGCCCTTGATGCCCTGGCGACTGATCAGAAATACCGCCACCAGGTCGACGCCGTCGCGGTGTGCTCCCTCAGGCGTGGGGCGGCCGATGCCGTCGGTGGTGTCAATGCGGAACTGATGCGCCTCGATGAACCAAGGGCGCTGACCCTTCAAACGGGAAGCCACTTCAGCCAGGCCCAACATCAGTTGGGACCACACCGGCCGTGCAAGCAAATCGTCCGAAATCGGCTCAAACCAGCGCTCAATGCCACCGTGCAGGGCGTTGTAGTCGAGCGGCTGCCAGTGCGCGCGATGGGCAACCTGGGTCAAGACCTGACCCTCGGCGATAAAGCAGCCATGCCGACGGAAGCGGTAGCGACCGCCATCGCGCAGGTAGGCGTCGGGCGGCAGGTCCCTCCAGAATGCCGGCAGTTCGCGCAAGTCATCAAAGTTGCAAGGCAGCACAGCCGGAAGACTAGTGGGCGCAAGCACTGCCGCACCTTGTTCGCGCAATTGCGTCTCAAAGCGGGCTGCGGTGACGTAGGGCGGAGTGAAAATCATGGCGATTAAGTGTCCTGCTGGATCAGGCCTGTTTGTCGGCTTCGGAGGTGAAAGAGTCGGCATAGAACTCGTCCGCCGGCAGCCCGCACTTGGCGGTGAAGTCGGCCTTGGCCGAGTCCACCATCACCGGCGCACCGCAGGCGTAGACCTGGTGGCCGGATAAATCCGGCAGGTCGGCCATCACCGCTTGATGGACAAAGCCGCTGCGCCCGGTCCAGCCGTCCTCGGGCTTGGCGTCGGACAAGACCGGGATATAGCTCAGGCCGGGCGTGTTGGCTGCGGCCTGGACAGCCCAATCATGCAAATACAGATCGGCCTTGCTGCGGCAGCCCCAGTAAAGCGTGGTGGGGCGCGTCAGGCCCAGGTGTTGAATGCGCTCGATGATGGCCTTGAGCGGCGCAAAACCGGTGCCGCTGCCCAAAAGGATGATGGGCTTGTCGCTGTCCTCGCGCAAAAAGAAGCTGCCGAACGGGCCTTCCATGCGCAGGATGTCTTTCTCTTTCATGGCGCCGAAGACATGATCAGTGAACTTGCCGCCCGCCATATGGCGGATGTGCAGTTCGATGAAGCCCGGCAGGCTGTGCGGCGCATTGGCCATGCTGTAGCTGCGGCGCGCGCCATCGCGCAGAATGAACTCTACATATTGACCGGCATGGAATTGGAAGTTCTGGGTCGCCGGCAACTGCAGGCGCAGGATGGCCACGTCGGTGGTCGGCTTTTCCAAACTGGCGACACGACTGGGCAACTTCAGAATCGGGAACTCGCCGGCACCGGGCACCGTGCGGGCTTCGAGTTCGCAGTCGGTCTGCGGCGTGGCGCAGCAGGTCAGCACAAAGCCGGCGGCCTCTTCGGTTTCGGTCAAGGTCTTGGCCTGATGGGCGCCGTGAATCACGCGGCCGTCCAACAATCGGCTTTTGCAGGAGCCGCAGGCGCCGTCCCGGCAGCCATAGGGCAGGCCTACGCCCGCGCGTATGGCGGCGCTCAGAATAGTTTCGTCGCGTTCAACGGAGAAGACGCGGCCGCTGGGCTGTACGGTGACCTGAAAATTCATGAGAAGGCACTTTTAGAGACAAGAGCGGCCCGGGAAAGCCGGGCCGTACACTGATCTGTCATTTTGCCTGAGCTCGAGCAATGCCCATTGAATCCACAGTCAAAGAACTCGTCGCACCCATCACGCATCCAAGCGCTTCAGAGCGTCGGTCCACGAAAATCGGGCGCCCGCGGCTGCTGATTGTTGGCTGCGGCGATATCGGAATGCGGGTCTTGCAACGCGTTCACAGGTCGTGGCAGATGTTGGCTTTGACCTCGAATCCGGCCAGAGTGCATGAGTTGCGAGCCGCGGGTGCGCGCCCCTTGCTGGGCAATTTGGATCTGCCGCAGACGCTGTTGCGGTTGGCTGGCTTGGCTGACGCGGTGCTGCATTTGGCGCCGCCTGCAGCAACCGGCGCCGAGGACAGGCGGACCGCGAACTTGCTGCGAGCGCTGGCGCGCGGTGCGCCACCCAAATGCATTGTTTATGCCAGCACGACCGGCGTCTACGGCGATTGCGGCGGCGCGCGATTTGATGAGTCCAGGCTAACGGCTCCCGGCACCGACCGGGCACGTCGCCGCGTGGATGCCGAGCAGCGCGTGCGCCGCTTTGGCGCCGAGTTTGGGGTGCGGGCTACCATCTTGCGTATACCGGGCATTTATGCCTCGGACCGGGCGGGCGGCCACCCGCGCGAGCGCTTGCTGCGCGGGTCACCGGTGCTGCGGCGGGAAGATGATGTGTTCACCAACCATATTCATGCCGATGATCTGGCGCGTGCCTGCGTCAGGGCCTTGTCGCGTGAGTTGAGCCAGCGCGTGGTCCATGTTTGCGACGACAGCGAAATGCTGATGGGCGACTACTTCGACCTGGCGGCCGATTTGTGCGGTATGCCCAGGCCGCAGCGGCTTGACCGTGTACAGATGCGGCAACTCATGTCGCCGATGCAGTTCAGCTTCATGAGCGAATCGAGACGCTTGATCAATACCCGCCTGAAGACCGAGTTAGGCCTGCGGCTGCACTATGGCCAAGTGGCCGATGGCTTGCTGGCCTGATCAGCGGCGCCTGGCCGTGCGCCAGTAGCGAATTAGCAGATAGGCGCCCAACATGCCGCCCAAATGAGCAAAATGCGCGACGCTGCTATTGCTGTTGAAACCCAACAGCAATTCCAGCGCACCGAAGATGCCGACAAAGTACTTGGCCTTCATCGGGATGGGCGGAAACAGTGGAACGATGATGCGGTCGGGGAACAGCATGCCGAAGGACAGCAGCAGTCCGAACAGTGCGCCTGATGCCCCCACCGTCGGCACCATGGAACCCATCAGCAGGGTGACCAGCAACTGGATCGCCGCCGCGCTGAGCGTGCTGGCAAGCAAGATCTGCGTATAGCGCTTGGCGCCCCAAACCCGCTCCAACTCCGAGCCAAACATCCACAGGCCCAGCATATTGAAGAACAGATGGAATTCGCCGCCGTGCAGGAAGGCGTAGGTCAGCGGCTGCCAAGGCAAGAAACGCCCCGACTGCAGCGGCCACAACTCAAACGGGATCTGCAGGCCGCGTGGCAGCAGCAAAAACGCACAGTACAGGCCCACACAGGCCAGCATAAAGGCTTTGGTAACCGGAGGGATGTGGGGCATGAATGGCGGAGCTCTCTGGTGCGGCAAATGGCTGCAGGGCTTGTGCAAGCCTTTGCAAAGCCCCGAGTGTAATCGCAGGCTGTTGAGGGCTTTCGGGGGCCGCAGCTTGGCTTGTATTCCTGGCACTGAGCCGGCAGACGAACGAAAAAAAGCCCCGTAAGTCATTGATTTACGGGGCATTTCACCTTCAACTGCTGTTTACCTGCACACCATTCCTGGTGCCCGAGGCCGGACTCGAACCGGCACACCTTGCGGCGGGGGATTTTGAGTC
>JADMJQ010000218.1:0-3338 GCA_018780415.1 Roseateles sp.
CCCACGTGCTGCAGCAAGAAGGCTTTGGGCCCGAGCAGACTTTGGTGGCACCACGCTACCGAACGCCCTATTTCAGCCATATGGTGGGCGGCTACTCGGCCGGCTACTACAGCTATTTGTGGAGCGAGCTGCTGGATGCCACCACGGTCGAGTGGATTGAAGGAAACGGGGGCTTAAGCCGCCAGGTCGGCGAGCAGCTCAAACGCCATGTCTTCTCGATCGGCGGAGCCAAGGACATCATGGCGGAGTTCGAGAGAATGGTCGGCTCGGGGCCGAAGCTGGAACCCTACCTGAAGCGGCGCGGGCTGACCTTGAGCAACTAAGCAACCGTTCTCTCAACTACTTGATAACGAATTATTCACATAGACCATTTTGGACAATCTGACAGCCTCCCATTCAAGCCAAAGCGCCCACTTCGAAACGCTGGCCAACGGCCTGCGCAGCGTGGTGATTCCCATGCCCTGGCGCCAAACGGTCAGCCTGAGCGTCTTCATACGCACCGGCAGCCTCGATGAAAGCGCCCGACTGAACGGCATCAGCCATGTCGTCGAACATATGGCCTTCAAGGGCACGGACACGCGCAACTGCCAGCGCATCAACCTCGACGCCGAGGCGCTGGGCGCCGAGGTCAACGCCCACACCGACAAGGACCACACCGCTTTTCACATCGAAGGCTTGGCCGGTGACCTGCCTGCCTTTGTGGCCTGGCTGGCCGACATTGTGCTGAACAGCAACTTTCCGGCAGATGAGCTGGAACGAGAGCGGCGCGTGATTGAGCAAGAGTTCAACGAGTTCGAGGACGACCCGAGCAGCGTCGTCTTCCAATTACTGGACCGCGCCTGTTACGGCCCGCGCCATGCGGCCGGCCGGCCCATCATCGGCACGCGGGCCAATATCTTGCGCTTCAGCCGGGATGAGTTGCTGGCCTATGTCAAGGCCCAGTACACCGCCAGCAATGTGGTGGTGGCCGTGGCCGGGCCGGTGGACGGCGCGGCCTTCGCGCGACTGGTGGAGAAGTCCTTCGGCGCCATGCCCGTCGGTCAGCCCAATGTCTTCAGCGCGCCGGTCTGGCAGGGCGGCATGAAAACGCGCCGCATGGCGGGCAGCGGCCAGTGCCAGCTGATGCTGGGTTTTGAAGCACCCAGCCTGGGCGAGCTCAACAACACCCGGCATCTGCCCCATGTGCTGGCCGCCGCCTTGCTGGGCGAAGGCATGAGCTCTCCCCTGCTGGACGAGATCCGCGAGCGCCGCGGGCTGGCCTATCACGTCGCCTGCTCGGTCGACATCCTGCCGCTCTACGGTCAGTTCCTGATCGAGGGTGCCACGGCACCGGCCCAGGCGGAAGAGTTCTTGCAAGCGGTGCAGCAACTGCTGCAGCGCCAGTCCGACGGGCCGCTGGACAAGGTCGCGTTCGCACGCGCACGCAAGCAGTTACAGCTGCGAAGCCTGCGGGCGCTGGAACAACCGGCGCGGCGCATGGAGGCCGCCGCGCAAGAGCTGTTCAACTTCGGCCGGCTGCGCGACCCCAAAGACGCCATGGCCCAAATGCAAGCGGTTACGGGCGCCCAGGTGCAGGCGGTGTTCGAGCAGTTGCTGCAGCCCGACCGGCCACGCCCGGCCATCGCCCTGGCCGGCAGCGTGCCACAGCGCGCGCGGGCATGCGCCGAGGCGCTGTTTTCTTAAGTCACGCCGGCCTTGCTTGCGCTACCCTAGCGCCGCAATTCGACGGATGGCATTTGAACGACATGAAAAAAGTAATGGCTGTTCTCCTCGGCCTTATCGCGCTGGCGAGCACCAGCCACGGCCACGATCTCCAAGCTTCGCCATTGCAATGGGACACCCTGGCCCCGATGCCCATCGGCGTGCAGGAAATTTATCCTGCGGTGCATCAGGGGCGACTGGTGGTGGCCGGCGGCTTGAGCAGCGAGTTGCCGGCGGCGCAAGGCCATCTCAGCAATGCGCTGCAGATTTACGACCCAGCCCACAATCGCTGGACCCTCGGGCCGAATCTGCCCGAGGGGCGTCACCATGCCCAGCTCGTCAGCCTCAACGCCAGCCTCTACCTGATCGGCGGCTTCGTGCGCTGCGCACAGGGCGACTGGTGCGCCAGCCGCGACCTGCTGCGCCTGGACGAGGGCAGCTTGACTTGGCAGCGCCTCGGCGCCCTGCCGCAGGCCTTGACCGAATCGACTGCCTTTGTGCTGCGGGGCCAGATTCATCTGGTCAGCGGTCGCAGCCCGCGCGGCGAAGCCAATGCGCAGTGGGGTGACCACCAGGATGTCGACTGGCATTGGGTCTATCAAGCCGAGCAGGATCAATGGCAGGCCTTGCCCGGCGGGCCCGAAGCCAAGAGCAGCGCGGCCGCGTTCAGCGTCGCCGACCAAACCTATCTGGTCGGTGGACGCCGGTACAACGGAGCCAATCTGCGCAGCGTCCACCGCCTGGACCCAGCCAGCGGCCGCTGGCTCAAGCAAAAGCCCTTGGCCTTTGCCCAGGCCGCCCATGGCGTGGGCGCCGTGGGTGCGAAGAACGAGTGGCTGTGCAGCGTCGGCGGCGAGTATGCCGAAAACGGGGGCGGTGTGCTGGGTCAGTTGCAATGCCGCCCGGCCGCTGATGAAGGTTGGCAGGTACTCACCCACATGCCCGAGCCGCGCCACGGCCTGGGTGTGCTGAGCCTGGACGGCCATCTCTACGCCATCGGCGGTGCGCGCCAGCCCGGCCTGAGCCAGACCAGCCCGCGCCTGGACCGCATCAGCCTGAGTTCACCCGCCGCGCGACCCTGAGCTTGGGCCCACGCCAGCCGCTTGCATTTGTCGGCTTGGCACACCCAAGCTCCGCGAACGGATCAAGCCTCGAGGTGTGACCCTCAGTGCACCACCCGCCCAAAGTGGAAAGCTCCGTCCAGCACGTCAACCGGGATCACGTCCTTGGGTCCAAACTTACCCTCCAAGATCAGCTTGGACAGCGGGTTCTCGACCCGCTGCTGGATCGCGCGCTTCAGCGGCCGGGCGCCAAAAACAGGATCAAAGCCGACCTTGGCCAACTCGGCCAAAGCCTCGTCGCTGACGTCCAGCTTCATCTCAAGTTTCTCCAGCCTTGACTCCAGAATCTTCAACTGGATCTTGGCGATGGCGGCGATGTTCTTGGCGTCGAGCGCATGGAAGATCACCGTCTCGTCGATGCGGTTCAGGAACTCGGGCCGGAAATGCACCTTCACCTCTCCCCAAACCGCCTCGCGGATCACCTCGGCCGGCTCGCCCACCAGGCCCATGATCTGCTGCGAGCCCAGGTTGCTGGTCATCACGATCACGGTGTTCTTGAAGTCCACCGTGCGGCCC
>JADMJQ010000218.1:3348-4183 GCA_018780415.1 Roseateles sp.
TTTGCGCCGCACCGCCTCGGTCAGATAGCCGCCTTCGTCATAGCCGACATAGCCGGGCGGCGCGCCGATCAGGCGTGACACCGAGTGTTTTTCCATGAACTCGCTCATGTCCATGCGGATCAGGTGCTCTTCGCTGTCAAACAAGAAGCCGGCCAAGGCCTTGCACAGCTCGGTCTTGCCGACGCCGGTGGGGCCGAGGAACAAGAAGGAGCCGAGTGGGCGGTTCGGGTCGCTCAAGCCCGCACGCGAACGCCGAATCGCATCGGCAACCGCCGTGATCGCTTCGTCCTGACCGACCACGCGCTGATGCAGTTTGCCTTCCATTTGCAGCAGCTTGTCGCGTTCGCCCTGCAGCAGCTTGGAGACCGGAATGCCGGTGGAGCGCGCCACCACCTCGGCGATTTCTTCGGCGCCGACCATGGTGCGTAAGAGCCGCGGGCGACCGTTGGCACCGGCCGCGCCGCCGGTCTTGCTCGCTTCCTTGTCCTGCGCGGCCTTGAGCTTGGTTTCCAGCTCGGGCAGGCGGCCATACTGCAGCTCGGCCACCTTGTTGAAGTCGCCCTTGCGCTTCCATTCCTCGATCTGCTGGCGGATCTGGTCGATCTCTTCCTTCACATGGGCCGAGCCCTGGGCCTGCGCCTTCTCGGCCAGCCAGATCTCTTCCAAATCGTTGTACTCGCGCTGCAGCTTGAGCAACTCCACTTCGATCAGATCAAAGCGCTTGATCGAGCCTTCGTCCTTCTCGCGCCGCACCGCCTCGCGTTCGATCTTGAGCTGGATCATGCGGCGGTCGAGCTTGTCCATCACCTCGGGCTTGGAGTCGATCTCGATCTTG
>JADMJQ010000218.1:4298-51669 GCA_018780415.1 Roseateles sp.
AAGCGCCGCTCCAGCGCCGCGTCCTTCTCCACGTATTTGCGGTACTCGTCCAGCGTGGTCGCACCAATGCAATGCAACTCGCCGCGCGCGAGGGCCGGTTTGAGCATATTGCCGGCATCGATCGCGCCCTCGGCCTTGCCCGCGCCGACCATGGTGTGGATCTCGTCGATGAAGAGAATCGTCTGGCCCTCGTCCTGCGCCACTTCCTTCAGCACCGACTTCAGACGTTCCTCGAAATCTCCACGGTACTTGGCACCGGCCAACAGCAGGGCCATGTCCAGCACCAGAATGCGCTTGTTCTTCAGCGAATCAGGCACTTCACCGTTGACGATGCGCTGCGCCAGGCCTTCAACGATGGCCGTCTTGCCGACACCCGGCTCGCCGATCAGCACCGGGTTGTTCTTGGTGCGGCGCTGCAAAACCTGGATGGAGCGGCGGATCTCATCGTCGCGGCCAATCACCGGGTCGAGCTTGCCGGCGCGGGCGCGCTCGGTCAGGTCCAGCGTGTACTTTTTCAAGGCCTCGCGGTTGCCCTCGGACTCCTGGCTGTCGACCTTTTGGCCGCCGCGCACCGCCTCGATCGCCGTCTCCAGCGCCTTGCGGCTGAGGCCATGGCCGCGCGCAATGCCGGCCAGATCGGTCTTGGCGTCACTCAGCGCCAGCAGGAACATCTCGCTGGCAATGAAGTGGTCGCCGCGCTTGGAGGCCTCCTTCTCGGCCGCCTGCAACAGCGACACCAGATCGCGCCCGGCGCCCACTTGCTGGCCCTCGCCCTGCACCTGGGGCAGGCCGCTGACGATGGCGTCAAGAGCCGTCTTCAGTGCCGCGGTCTTGACGCTGGCGCGCTCCAGCAAGGCCTTGGGGCCATCGTCCTGCGCCAGCATCGCCAGCAGCAGATGGGCCGGCTCGATATACGGGTTGCCGCGCGTGACGGCCGAGCTCTGCGCATCGGCCAGGGCTTCTTGAAAACGGGTGGTGAATTTATCGGGGCGCATGAAACATTACTCCGTTGAGGCTTTGCATACAGATGAGGCGGGGCTTGATTGATTTCAAGAGCGGCCACGAGGCCGACAATCAGCGCCCTACTCTCAACAACTTGTGTGGCTACAGATGAGCATGAACCTTTATGTGGCCTCGGTGCCGGTTTTTCAACGCTATCTTGGGCAATTGAGCGCAATGCTTGATTTGGCTCAAGCACGGGTCGACGCCGGAGCGCTGGCCGAGCCCGACCTGCTGGCCGCCCGCCTGGCGCCCGATATGTTGCCGCTGCAGGCCCAGGTCGAGGTGGCCGGCGGCTTTGTGCTGCGCGCCTTGGCGCCGCTGCTGGGGCGTGAAGTGCCGGCCTTCGGTGAATTCCCGCCCAGCCTGGCCGGCCTGCAAGCAATGATCGGCGCTCGCCTAGCCTGGCTAGCCGAACTAAAGCTCGCCCATTTCGAGGGCGCCGAAGCCAAATCAATCAGCAGTGACGCCGGCCACGCAACGATAGCACTGCCGGGAACCGACTTCCTCTGCCAGTTCGCGCTGCCTAACTTCTTCTTTCACCTGAGCTGCGCCTACGCCATCCTGCGCCAGCAAGGTGTGGACCTGAGCAAAGAGGACTTTGACGGCCTGCATCGCTGGCGGACCTAATCCAGGCAACGGCCCATCAGCCACAGCCCCAGCGCTGCGGCGCCCAACGCGCCCAGCACATGCAGGCCGGCATGTGCCAGCGCCAGGCCGAATTGGCTGCGCTGAAGCAGGGTCAGTGACTCGGCCGAGAAGGCCGAAAACGTGGTCAGCCCGCCCAGAAAACCGGTCACCAGCAGCAGCCTGAGTAAATCGTGAGGGTTGCGGCCGAACCAGGTCATGGCCATGCCGATCAAGAGGCCGCCGACCAGGTTGACGGCCAGCGTGCCGAGCGGGAAACCGCCATAGCTGACGTTTAGCCACAGCCCCGTGCTCCAGCGAGCCACGGCTCCGACAGCGGCGCCGCCGCCCACGGCCGCCACCTGCAACAACCAGGCGGTCGTCATGCGCCGGCGTTATGGGAGACCAAGCCCCAACGCGCCAGCGCCACGTCATCGCTGTCGCGCGCATCAACCCAATGCGCGCCGGCCGGCGTGGTTTCCTTTTTCCAGAACGGTGCTTGCGTCTTCAGATAGTCCATCAAGAACTCGCAGGCCTGAAAAGCCTGGCCGCGATGCGCCGAGGCCACCAGCACCAGCACAATCTGATCGCGGCCAAGCAGCGGCCCAACGCGGTGAATCACCCGCGCCGCCAGGATGTCGAAGCGCGCGAATGCGGCGTCAATCATGGCCTCGATCGCCGCTTCGGTCATGCCGGGGTAATGTTCCAACTCCATCGCGCTGACCTGCTGGCCGTGACTGCTATCCCGTACGGTGCCGACGAAGGCAACCACCGCGCCAACTCCGCCATCACCTGCGCGGAGTTTGTGGGTCTCGGCGCCAAGGTCGAAGTCTTCGGTTTGTATGCGTACGCGCGGCTGTTGGGTGTTCATGGGGAGATTGTGCCTTCAGTAAATATCACCCATGTGAGGGAGAGGAACTGCCCGGCTGCTGTCGCATACTGCTGCACTTCAACCGCAACACCGAGGAGTGCGCCATGGGCCTGATGGATTTCATCAAGAAACAGTTCATCGACATTATTCAGTGGACCGAGGACGCAGACGGTACGCTGGCCTGGCGCTTCCCCATGGCCGATATGGAAATCCAGCAAGGCGCCTCGCTGACGGTGCGCGAATCGCAGGTCGCCGTGTTCGTCAACGAGGGCAAGGTCGCCGATATGTTCGGCCCCGGCATGCACAAGCTCACCACCCAGACGCTGCCGGTGCTGACCTATCTGAAGAACTGGGACAAGCTGTTCGAGTCGCCGTTCAAGAGCGATGTCTATTTCTTCAGCACCCGCCAGCAGATCGACCAGCGCTGGGGCACCCAGCAGCCGGTCACCATTCGCGACAAAGACTTTGGCGCCGTGCGACTGCGCGCCTTCGGCAATTTCGCCTACCGGATCGCCGACGCCAGGCTCTTCCACACCGAAATCTCGGGCACCCGCGAGCGCTATTCGGTGCAGGACCTGGACGGCCAGCTGCGCGGCACGATGCTGCAACACATCAGCGATGCGGTCGCGCAGGCCGGCATCCCCTTTCTCGATCTGGCGGCCAACCAGGTCGAGTTCGCCAAGCAGCTGCAAATCGCCACCGCGCCCGAGTTCGAGAAGATCGGCCTCAAGCTGGAAAGCGTGACACTGCAAAATATTTCGCTGCCGGAGGACCTGCAAAAAATCCTCGACCAAAAAATTGGCATGGGCATGATTGGCCAGAACATGGGTCAGTTCATGCAGTACCAGACTGCGCAAGCGATTCCGAAGTTTGCCGAAGGAATGGGCAGCGGAGGCGGCAGTGGCGTGGCCGGCGACGCGATGGGCCTGGGGGCAGGTCTTGCCATGGGCCAAGTGATGGCCCAGCAATTGCAGGCGGGTTTGGCCGGGCAGACCGCACCGGTACCGACACCGGCAGCAGCGCCGGTGCAAACCGCCGAGGACATCATGGCCCTGCTGGAAAAGCTCGGCGATCTCAAGGCCAAGGGCATCTTGACCGACGAGGAGTTCGCCGCCAAGAAGACCGAGCTGCTGAAAAAGCTGGGTTGATCGCCCTTTGAGTCAACCGGCATCCACCCAACGCCGCTGGAGCGCGGCTTGCCCGAACTGCGGCGCGAGCGTCGAGTTCGCGTCGGCCGCCTCGGCCAGTGCCGTCTGTTCCTTCTGCCGCAGCAGCCTGCTTCGTGAGGGCGAGGCGCTGCGCAAAATCGGCCTCAGCGCCGAGCTGCTGGCCGACTATTCGCCGCTGCAATTGGGCAGCAGCGGTCGTTACGCCGGCTCGCCCTTCAGCATCGTCGGTCGCCTGCAGCTGAGCTACGACGGCGGCAGCTGGAACGAATGGCATGCGCTGTTCGACTCGGGCGAAGCAAATAGAAGTGCCTGGTTGGCCGAGGATAACGGCCAGTTCGTGCTGAGCTTTGACGCCCCGCTGAGCGAGGCTGTGCCGCAGTCGCATGAGCTGGTGCTGGGCGATATGCTGGTGCTGGCGGGCCAGAGCTGGCGGGTCAGCGCACTGACGCTGACCCAGGTGCAGGCCGCCCAGGGCGAGCTGCCGCGGCCGCCCAATTTGCAGGCCGAGTTCCTGGTTGCCGAGCTGCGCAATGCGCAGGACGAAGTCGGCACGCTCGATTACAGCAGCGAGCGGGTGCAATGGTCGCTGGGCCGGCCGGTGCGCTTCGAAGAACTGGCCATGCAAGGCTTGCGCGAAGACAAGGACGCGGCCGTCGCCGCCAAAGCGATTGAATGCCCCAGCTGCGGCGCGGCGCTGACGCCGTTGCTTAGCCAAAGCAAATCCATCAGCTGCGGCCAATGCCATGCGGTGGTCGACATCTCGCAAGGCCTAGGCACCGATCTGGCCTTCTATGCCCAGCAAAACGGCCTGGCGCCACAGATCCCGCTCGGCGCCGTCGGCAAGCTGGCGCTCACCACCGCCAGCGCGGCCCTGCCATGGCAGGTGGTCGGCTACCAAGAGCGCTGCGATCTGCCGGCGGCCGGCAGCGATGACGAGCAGACCTTTTGGCGCGAGTACCTGCTCTTCAACAAGCTGGAGGGCTTTGCCTTCCTGGTCGATACCGAGGAAGGTTGGAGTTTGGCGCGGCCCTTGACGGGCGCACCACAAGGCAGCGGCGACAAGATCGCGTGGCAGGGCAAGAGCTTCAGAAAGCGCTTTAGCTATCGCGCCAAGGTCACCTATGTGCTGGGTGAGTTCTACTGGCAAGTCAAGCGCGAACAAGAGGCCTTGGTGAGCGACTTTGAAGGTTCGCAGGGCAACCCCAGGGCTTTGCTGAGCCGCGAGCAAACCGAGGCCGAAGTCACTTGGAGCTTTGGGCGCAAACTCGACGCCAACGAGGTCGTGCGGGCCTTCAAATTGAACGGACCCGAAGGCGCAGCCCTGACGCGGGACGCCTCCAGCTTCAGCAGCACCGGCGGCGCTCGCTGGGTGCGTAATCTGGTGCTGACCCTGTTCGGACTGTTCTTTCTACTGATGTTGGTGAAGTCTTGTAGCGACGACAACAAAGACTGCCAGGCCTACAAAGACAGCTACGGCGAAGCCAGCGCCGAATACGCCCAGTGCAAACGCAGCGGCGGCCCGCGCATCTACCCGGGAGGCGGCTCCTACAGCGGCGGCTCATACGGTGGTTCCGGCAGCGGCGGCGGTGGCCATAAATGACTTGAAGACACCACTCTGAATGCAATCAAGGAGAACGTTATGAATGGATTTGAATGGCTGCGGCCGGCGGTCGTGCTGGGCTCGATTCTTTATGCCGTCATCGGCGTGCTGGTGTTCTGGCTCAGCTTTGTCATCATCGACAAGCTGACCCCCTACAAGCTTTGGGAAGAAATCGTCGAACACAAGAATATGGCGCTGGCCATTGTGGTGGCGGCCATGTGTATCTCGATCGGGCAGATCGTGGCGGCGGCGATTCACGGCTGAGGCCATGGCCAGCGGCAGGCGCTCCGCGAGGCTCAGGTCACGCTGCTTCTAGCGCCAGGCTCAGCGCGACCATCTGATAGTCAGCGGCGTGACCACGGCGTCCATTTCTCCGGTCTCGGCTTCGATGCCGACTTCCTCGAATCCAAGGCTTGCGTAGAAGCGCTTCGCGGCGTCATTGTCTGGCTTGTAGCAAATATGAATGTTCCGAACGCCGGCGTCTGAACAAATTTCTCGAAGAACCAGTTCCAGCGCCTGTCGACCGTATCCACGGCCTTGAACTTGCGCGTCCACCATCAATCGCCAAATCCCGTAGGCGCCCGGCTCGCTGTCGCCCTCTTCTGGCGTGCAATACAAGACAAACCCTATGACCCGCTCGTCCCCATAGATCGCATGAGTCCGCAGCGTCGGATTGAGGCTGGCCTCCGCAATGGAATACGAATTGCTTGCCAGGTACTCACGCTGATGATCAAGCAGCCTCAGGTCGACGACGTCGTCCAGGTTCTCCAGCGTGACGGCTCTCAGACTGATCTTCATGGGTGCTTAGTGTCCATAGCGCGTTGTGATGCAAGCTTATGCGGCATAGCGACTCCCGAGGTATTGCGCAAATCGAAGTAAGTAGCCGTCTGGATCTTGAACCAGAAATTCGCGCTGCCCTTCTTCTTTGCCGGGCGCGACCGAATACCACGTGTCCTGGATTTCTTGATAGATTGCCGACCCTAGGGCCAGCAAGGCGGACTGGGTCGCCACCGCGTCGCTGACCTCGATCTGAAAATTGATGCCGCGCCCATATGGGCGCTCTAGCGGCGCGGTATGCCAGCCTTGCTCATGCTGTTGTTCGAGCATGATCTGAGCTTGCCCCAGCTCAAGATAAGCAAAGGGTGGCTCATCTCGCCGGAATCGCACCGAAAAGCCAGCGGCGCTGTAAAAGCGAAGCGAGGTTTCAATTTGCGCGACGGTGAGCTCGGGGACGAGGGGGTTCCAGTATTGTTCTTCAGTCATTTCAATATTCGTGGCGAGCTGCGGGGGGCTAGGGCCGGTCAGCGAATTCAAGGTCAGCGAAGCGGCGCGCGCCGGCACCAGCCCCGTCAAGCTACACCAGCGCACCCGGCCAATATTCTGCCTGGGCTTTGCGCGTTAGCGAAATCTCTCGGCCCGCGTGCCAGCCAGGCGCTATCCGTTTGAGCGGGCAAACGCAAACACATCAGCAGCGCGCCAGATGTGGCCCGGCCAAGACCGGTACCCACGTAGCCAGAGACTCCCATCTAGCCGTCGCAGGTACAAGCCTTTGGGAAAATCGTCGTCGTTTTCTTTCAGTGGCGTTGATGCCACCGTGATGGAGCCGCGCGGTGCACCCGGCTCAGATGCGTCATCACCGGTGCGGTCTTCCAGTTGATCGAGCAGTTGAAGCCTCAGCTGTGGCCCCACTTCTGCGGGGCAAGGATGCAGGCCGCAGGCCAGCGCTGCAGCCAAAACTTGAGAGAAGTTGCCACCGTCCCTCAACCCAAGACTGGCGAGCGAGCAAATCTCGACGTCAAGGACATAGGCGGTTTTTGACACGACGAAGCGCTCATCAAAAAGGAATGCCGTGGCATAGACATTCATTTGGACCGCCGCTTCACGCAGCTTGACCAGCAAGGCCTCTTTGGTGAGGACGCCCAGGCGAACAACAGAGGAACTTGGCATGTGTCGGCTATGGCGTCAGCCTCGGCACTACACGGACGGCTTTCTTGAGCACTTGCTTTCCCTCTCTACCCAGTAAACAACATTGCCGACGACGGCGATGCTGCCGGACACCACAACCGAGGCGGCCGTGACGATGCCGGCGCCGGCCAGCATGGCGAGGCAGGTATTGTTAGAGCAGCCCTGCAACACCGACACTTGCTGCTCCTCAAGCACCATCGACTTCTGCACGCCTTGGCATTCGGGGTCATCGGCAATTTTCGTTCTAGGTACGTAAACGCAGGCGCTGAGCGTCAGGCACAGCAGCAGCGCGAGGCGGCGGCCTAGAGGGCGGGTGAACATGGGGGCTGGGTCAGGGTCAGGGTCAAATCGATCGGCATGCCAGCCTCCGGAAGTTTCGCGGATTCTGCCATCAGACCGGGCTAGGTCCCGCCCTGAACCGCTATGAGCCCATCAGGCAAACGAGTCGGCCATCAAGGCCTTGAACCATTCGTTCATGTCTTCAAAGTTATCCCCGCTCCAGCCCAGGGAGGCACCGGCGCTGGCAGGAACTGCCTGCATCGTCTTGGTCAATGGATCGTACTGAAACACCACGTTCAACCAAGACGCCTGCGTGCGCGTGATGGTTGAAAAGCAGGCCGAGTTCGTGACCGGCGCGGGGTCCGGGGCCAAGCCGCCGAAGTAACGCACCAGCGCATCGGCGCAGACCTTGGCCTCCTGGTTGGCAATATGCCCGGCCTTGGGCTGCGTGGTGGCGCTGGAGTCCCCAATCACATGAATCTTTGGCGCGCTCAAGCTGGCGTAGGTCAACACATCGACCGGCGCAAAGCGCCCGTTGGTGGCGGTGGCCAGGCCGGCCTGCTCGATCAACTTGCCGGCCCGCTGCGGCGGAATCAAGTTGATGACGTCACCATGCACCGCGCCGCCGTTGGTGTAGAGCACCATCTGCTGCTCGTCAACCGAGGAGATTTCAACGTTGTTGTGGTACTCGATCACATTGGCATGCAAGCCCAAAAAGGCTGCCGAGAAATTGTCTTTCTCCACCACGATGTCGGGGTTGGCGTCCAGCACGATCAGCTTGCTGCCGGGCTTCTTGGCCTTCAACCAGTCGGCCAGCAGACAAGCCCGCTCGTAGGGCCCGGGAGGGCAGCGGTAAGGCGTCTTGGGGATAGTCAGCACGACCGTGCCACCCGCGCGCATCGCAGCCAACTGCTTGGCCAGCTGCTCGGTCTGCACCCCGGCCGACCAGGCATGCGGCATGCGGGCGGGATCGGTCTGGCCGGGCAGCAGATCAAAGCGCATACCCGGCGCGAGTACGATCTTGTCGGCCATCAACCGCTGGCCCGAGGCCAGCATGACCCAGCCCTTGGCGGCATTGACTTCCAACACCTCGTCGGTGACGAGCTTGACGCCGTGGCGAGTTCTCAGCGCGTCATAGCCGAAGCGCAAGCTGCTCATCGAGCGCTGACCGGTCAACACCAGGCTGCTCATGATGTTGGAGGTATAGGCGGGGTTGCGCTCGATCAAGGTCACTTGCAGGCCGCCATTGCTCCACATGCGCAAGTACTTGGCCACGGTGGCGCCGGCCATGCCGCCCCCCACCACGATCACCCTGCCGCCCGAGTTGGCGGCGCGACTGGCCAGCGGATGCCAAGCCGCCATGCCGGCCGCTGCGGCCATGGCCGCTTGAATGAGTAGACGTCGGTTCATTGCAGACTCCTTTTGATTCGGGGCTGACTCAACGCTGCGTCGAGAGCCATTGCGATAGTTCGCGCAGTTGCGCATCGGTGTAGCCCAGCGCGTGCTTGGTCATCAAGCCCTGGCCCTCGCCGCCGGCCTGCATTTCCTTGAGCTCCTTGTAGACCTCCAGGCTCGACTTACCCGCCAGGCGCTCAAAGCCCGGCCCCTTGCCATTGGTGCCGTGACATTGGAAGCAGTTCGACGCCAGCAGCCGGCCGGCCGGCACCGGCGGCATGGGCTGCGTCTGCGCCACCGCGGCGACGAGAGAACATGACAGCAGCGCTGCGACAACGCTGGACAGGACAAGCCGATTGCCTTGCATGAAAGCCTCCTTGCTAGATAGATCAAATGCGGTAGGCCTGAATCTAGCGGGACCATGCTGTCGAAACCCAGTCAAAAACATCTCGTTACCGCGGGGGCTGCGCGGTTTGCCTTTGATCAAGCTGGGCTGCTAAAAATTGCTGCAAACTGAAGCAGCTTGCCAAGCGGCAAGCAAAAGCTGACGCCAAAACCCCATGCGCATTTTGTTGATCGAGGATGACCCCAACTTGCGCGCCAGCTTGGTGGAGGCGCTGTGCCGCGAGCGCTACACCGTTGACGCCGTGGCCCAAGCGGAACAAGCCGCCCTGACCCTGCGCGATGTCCACTACGACGCCCTGTTGCTCGACATTGGTTTGCCGGGCATGAGCGGGTTGAGCCTACTGGGCCAGCTGCGTGCGCGCGCCTGCGCCTTGCCGGTGATGCTGATCACTGCACGCGATGACTGGGAGGACAAGGTGCGCGGCCTCGACCTGGGCGCCGATGACTACCTGGCCAAGCCCTTTATGTTGCCGGAGTTGTTGGCACGCTTGCGGGCCCTGCTGCGCCGCGCCAGCGCCAACCGGCTCGCCTGCGTGCAACTCGGTCCGCTCGCGCTGGACATGGGGGAGCGCAGCGCCAGCCTGAACCAGCAACCCCTGCCCTTGACGCGCAAGGAATGGGCGCTGCTGCTGGAGCTTGCATTGCAAAGCCCGCGGCTGGTGCCCAAACGAAAGTTGATTGACAGCCTCGGGCATTGGGACCGCGAGCTCAGCGCCAATGCCGTTGAACTGCATGTCTCGCGGCTGCGGCTCAAGCTCGCAGCGTCCGGCCTCAAGCTGGAAACCGTGCGCGGCCTGGGCTACCGCTTGCTGGAGCAGGCTCCGCCGCGGCCCGAAGCGCCGGCGAGCAGTTCACACGACTGGCGCTGATGTGGCGCCTGACATCAAGCCTCAAGCGGGCCTCGCTGCGCACGCGACTGCTCGCCACCTTGGGCCTATGGTTGACGCTGGTGCTGGCGCTCGCCTTGCTGCTGGATCTGCGCGGCGCCGAGCGTCTGGCCGATCAAGCCTTCGATCAAGCCTTGCTGAACAATGCCGTGGCCTTGGCCGCCAGAGTAGAGATCGACACCGACAACGACCTGGACGTGGATCTGCCCCAGTCGGCCCAGGCCCTGTTGCAGGCCGACCCGCTGGACGAGCTGTACTTTGCGGTCTTCGATGGCAAGGCCAAGCTGGTGTGGGGCGACGCACGGCTGGCTGCATTTGTCAGCACCCAGCCGCCGGCCAAAGACGTTAGCCTGCTGGGGCAGCTCGACGGGCGAGCGGTGCGAGTGCTGACCTTGCACCGCCAGGGTCCGACCAAGCAAGCGAGCATCGTGGTGGCCGAGACGCTGAACAAGCGCCTTGAAGCCAGCGCGCAGATACGCGCCCGCTCGGTGCGCCTTGGTTTGCTGCTGCTGGCGGCGGCGATGCTGGGCCTGCACTTCAGCACCCGCCGCATCTTGCAGCCGCTGGAGCGCTTTGCGAGTCAGCTTGAGGCGCGCCAGGCGCGTGACTTGAGCCCGGTCGCGCCGCCCGGTGACACCAGCGAATCCGCCGTCCTGGCTTCGGCGCTCAACAGCTTGCTGGCAAGGCTGCGCGAGAGCGCGGCCGCCCAACGTGAATTCATCGGTGACGCGGCCCACCAACTGCGCACACCGCTCGCCAGCCTTTGCTTGCAAATAGAAATGGCGCTTGAAGATCTGGCCACCGACGCGGCTGCCCCTCAAGCGCAAGCACAAGCCCAAGCACAGGCCCAAACGAAACGGCTGCAACTGATGCAAAGCCTGGTCGCGCGACTGCAGCGCTTGGTGCAGCGCATCCTAAGCCTGGAAAGAGCCAGCTCGGAAGCCGGCAGCGGCTTGCCGACGCAGCGCCTGGATCTGACCCTGCTGGTCGAGGATTGCGCGGCCGAGTTCATTGACCGCGCTGAACGTTGCGGCATCGACCTGGGCTTCGAGCTCGCCCCGGCGGCCATCGACGGTTGGCCGGGTGAACTGCATGAATTGCTCAGCAATTTGATCGACAACGCGCTCACCCACGGCCGCAGCCCCATCGTTGTGCGCACCCTCACGACGCCTACGGCTGTGCTGCTAGAAGTCGAAGATCAGGGCGCGGGGCCAGATGTGGCGCTGCTGCCCGAGCTGTTCCAACGGCGCCGGCGGGGTGCCGCCAGCCAAGGCGAAGGTTTGGGCCTGTTCATTGTCAAGGCCATCGCCGATCATCACGGCGCCACGGTCAGCCTGCAGCCTGGCAAAGGCGGCTTGGGGCTCTTGGTTCGGGTCAGTTTCGGCCCTCCGTCTGAACACGGTAGCGCATCGGCCAGGTCGGGCAAATCGGCATGAAGCCGATCGCCTCCAAGATCGGGCGGCTCATCAAGGACGCGTCCACCGCCATCCATTCGAAACCGCGTGCGCGGGCCTCCTCGAAGCGCACATCAAACAAGGCCGAGTAGACGCCCCGGTGGCGCCACGCCGGCAACACCGCGCCGCCGTGCAACTCGGGGAAGCGTGAGTCGGGTGGGTAGTCGGTCCAGCCGGTGCCAATGGGATGCCCGTCGGCATAGGCGCAGAACATGCTCATTTCGCCCTCTTTGCCCAGGCTGGCTGCCAGCTTGGCGCGCAACCATTCAAAGTCACGCCCCCAGATCTGGGCCTGCACCCGCAACACATCATCCAGATCCAGCGGGTCAATGATGCGGCGCAAGCTCACGCCGGCAGGCAAGTCCGCCCGCGCCGGGACCTTCGCTTGCTTGCTTTCAAGCAGGGGGTAGAGCATGAACAACTCCGGCTCACCGGCTTCAAACCCTTCAGCTTCCAGCAGTTGCTTCAGCGCGGTCGGTTGCTCAAACGCATACACCTTCCACTCGAAATCTTGCCTGCGCGCTTGAAAGTACGCGATCTGTTCGCGAATCTGTGCGGCCTCTTGACCCACGCTCAGCTGCGAAAAACACAGCAGCGCCTCGGCATCGGTGCAGTCACCGCTGGGCAGATAGCGCCGCACATGCGGCAGGGCTTCAAGACTGAATCCCGCGATGTCTTGGTTTTGCCGGTCAGCCCTATAGGCTTCGAAAAGTTGCAGTTCCAACGTCATCGCGGGGGCTTCATCAGCATCTTGTTTCATAGGCATGGCGCGGCCAGTCACGTCCTTCAGTCCTTCTTCCTGAACGCCGCCCACGCCGCCACCGCCGTGAACCCCAGCACCACCAGGGCCAGGATGCTGAAGCCATGCGGATGCTCGGACAGCGGGATGCCGCCCACATTCATGCCGAACATGCCGGCCATGATGTTGATGGGCAAGGCCAGCACCGTCACCACCGTCAAGGTGAAAACACTGCGGTTGGTTTGCTCGCCCACCTGCGCGACCATTTCTTCTTGCAGCAGCTTGATGCGCTCTTGCAGCGCCGACAAATCGCGGATCACCAGCGAAAACTCCTCGGTGGCCTGGCGCAGTTCGTCCAGATCGTGCGCCTTCACCCAAGGCGGTGGCTGGCGCAACAAGCGAAACAGCGCGCCCGGCTCGGGGGCCAACAAGCGTTGCAGACGCACCAGCACACGCCGCAACTTGCCCAGCTCGCCACGCTTTTGTTGCAGACGCCCGACCAGCAAACCGTCTTCGATGCTGTCGACCTGCAGCGTCGCCTCACGCACGATGCGCACCAGCACATCGCCCTGGTCGTTCATCAAATGATTCAGCAGCTCGACGCTGGAGCCGAAACGGGCGCCGTCCTTGACCGCCTGGCGCAGCCGGTCGATCGAGCGCAGCGGATGCACACGCGCACTGACCAGGACACGCGCGCTGACGCTGACCCACAGCGAGGCAATCTCGGACGGGTCGAACGAGAATTCGAAGGCCACATCATTGACGACGGCGATCAGGTTGTCGGAAGCGTCCTCGATGCGGGTCGAGCGCGAGCCTTCGCGCAAGGCCTCAAAGAACTCGGGCGGCAGGCTCAGGTTCGCCAGCATCCATTTCTCGGCCGTGGTGTCGGTCAGGTTGAAATGCAGCCAGATGAATTCCTCGGCCGTCTGCTCGGCCCCCAAGGCCAACCAGCTCAGCGCGTCGGCCAGGCCAATGGCGCGGCCGGCGCGGCCGGGGGCCAGCACAAAGCCGCAGATCAATGCGTTATCGACAGCGCCAAACACATAGCTCATTCAATCAACCTCTCATCACGGCCGCGATTGTTGACCAAGTGGCGGCCAGCTTCGGAAGTTTCAGGCAAAAAAAGGCCGACGCAGCAGCGCCGGCCCTCTCAGCGGGATGAGCTACGCGATCAGCTGCGCTGCATATTCGCCTTCAGCACGCTGCTCAAGGTGTCCAGGCTTTCGGCCAGATGGGCGCGCGTTTCAATCGACAGCCCACCCTTGGCAGACGCCGCGCGCAGGTCCGACTGCAGCTGCACCGCGTGGTAGCGCACCATCGCATAGGCATCGGCAAGCAGACCGGGGCCGCCGCCGCGCGTCAACACGCCCTGCAGGCGCTTCAGATGCTCGCGCTGCAGATTGCGGCGCATGCCGTCGATCTCGGCGCCGCTCTTCAGCTCGCTCCACACGGCGGCGTTCAGCGTGCTGTAGACCTCAGACAGCGACACCAGGCCCTTGCGGTCCTTCTCGGCCACAAAGGCCGGCATATCGATCAAGCGGCGCGCGGTATGGGCCGACATCAAACGGTCCAGCACGGTGGCCTGCACAACGGCCACGGCGGCCGGAATCGACAGCTGCACGCGTTCCCACTCGTTGTAATCCAGCGTCTGCGAGGCCAGGAACTCGGGGCGGAAGCGGAAGGAGTTGGCCGACAGCAAGCCGCTGGAGATGAACTTCAGCGCCTCACGCTGACGTGCAGGCTCGACGGCACTGAAGGCAGCCCTGTCGGTGGTGCCGGGCAGATCGCGCAGCGCATGCATGCCGCCGACATACTTGCCGGTCAACTCGGCCGAGCGCGCCAACTGACGGAAGCTCTCGACGATGGAGCGGCGGTCGCGCAGCGGGTCGCCGCCGATCTCGGGCCGGCGCATCTGCACACGCTCCCACAACTCCTGGCTCAGCGCCAGGCGGCGCTTGAAGTAGGCCAGCGGGTCGTCGCCCAGATCGAAGCGGTTGGCATTGGGGTCAAAGCCGTCGTACGGGCCGCCCACGCCAGCGTCGATGTCATCGGCATAGGCCAGCTGCGGCTCGGTGCTGCGGGCGGCGATCTTTGCCAAGTCGGCCGCTTCGGTCTCTGCAGCCAAGGGCTTGTACGCGTACTCGATCGCCCAGTAGTCATAGGCGCCCAGCGTGGTGTTGGTATAGCTGCCCTGCGGCTCGCCCTTCAAGGACAAGTTGTAGGCGTTGTAGTCCATCACCGAGTTGGAGATGCCGTACTTCTCGGTATGGGCCTTGTCCTGCAGCTGCTTCAGGCTGACCGAAGTAGAGGCTTTGAAGTTGTGCTTCAGGCCCAGCGTGTGGCCCACCTCATGCGTGATCACGTCCTTGATGACGGCCAGCACAAAGGCTTCGGATTCGGGGCTGTCGGGGGTGATGTCGCCGCGGCCTTCCAGCAGGTCCATCGCAAAGCCCATCTCGGCGGCAGCTTGCGTTGCATAACTGCAGTAGTCAGCGGCGCCGTGCTTGTGGCCATGCCGCTCGGCCAAGCTGTCGGCCGCCAGCGGAGCGCCTAGATCGTTGCTGATGAAACGGCGTGCGCCGCGCGGGAACACATCGCTCATGCCGATATCGGCATCGAGGATTTCGCCGGTACGCGGGTCGGCGTGGCTGGGGCCAATCGCGAAGCCCACGTCGGCGCCGACGAACCAGCGTATCGACGCATGGCCCGAGTCCATATTGTCCCAATCGGCATCGTCGGGCTGCTGCTTGGCGTGGATGGCGTTCTTGAAGCCGATCTTCTCGAAGGCCTTGTTCCACTCCAGGATGCCGGCCTCGACCGCGCCACGGTACTGGGGCGGAATATTCTTGTCCATCCAGTAGGTGATGGGCTTGATCGGCTCGCTCAGCTCGGCATTGACGTCTTGCTTCTCAAGCCGCCAGCGCTTGACCATGTGCACCCGCACATTGGCCTTGTTGTCATTGCCGAAGTCGGAATAGGACTCACCGAAATGGCCCAGCCGCGGGTCCATCTTGCGGATGGCCATGGGCAGGTCCGGCAGGGCCTGGAAGTTGTAGACGAAGCTGAAGAACATGCTGCGCGGATCGGGCGTGCTCTGCGGCGGCGTCGGCAGCGGCGCGGGCGGGGCGACCAAGGGCGGCGCCGGGATGCGCGGCGTGAAGAAGTGCATGCGAGCGGTCAGCGTGCTGAGATTGGCGTCGGCGCGCGCCGCCTCGAGCGATGAATTGCTGCGGTCCGGCGCATAGGGCAGGCGGTAGGCCGCCTCCAACCGCGTGGACAGGCCGGGGATGTCGGTCAAGAACATGCCGGCGTCGACCAGCACCGATTTGCGCTCCGGGTGCTCGGCGCTGCCGACCGGGCCGGCCGCGATCAGGCTTGGCGAGAAGGCTTGGGCGACCGCCAGCTTGGCACCGCCCTCGCCTCGGAATGCGGTGTTCAGCGCCACCAATTGAATCTGGTTGCCGATGCGGCGCCACTCGACCATCTGGTCACCGGCCATCTGGCTGGCGTAAAGGCCGCGCTCACCAATCGAGCTGGCGATATTGACGGTGAACAAAAACGGCTTGCCGATCTTGTCCTTGGGGATCTCGAGCCAGACCTTGTCGTCCTTGCGCCAGATCGGGAACAGGCCGGCCTGCACCTTGGCGTCCTTGCTGACTTCGGCAAAGGGCTTGGGCGCGGTCGGGTCGGCGGGCGGCTTGGCACCGGCAGTGGGCGCCGACGCGGCGGAGGCTGGGCCGGCAGCCGCGGCCGGGGCCGCCGCTGCGGCCGCCTTGACCGCAGGAGCGGCCGGAGAAGCAGCATCAGGTGCCGTGGTGGCGCAAGCGCTCAGCAAGGCAACGGCCGAGGCCACAGCAGACAAAGTCAGGCGGCGCGCGCCGAACAGTGATTCATTTGAAGAAGTCATTCAGACCATCCTGGAACATTGAACAAGGCTCACGCGGGTGGCGTGAGCCCAAAAAACTACCCGAAAACTAGTCGTGACCGGCGAGTATCAGCAGCGCCAGAAGAACAAAGCTGGCCACTGTGAACCAGGCGCAGCAAAGCGTCAATCTGCTCGCGCGTGCTTCGCACAAAGCAAACCGCCGTTCGTCGCATTTAGTCACCGTCTTCAGGGTTTACCTGGGCGTCGACACTGACATTTGTCTAGACTGCGCGCCATGACCACGCCCACCACTCACCTGCTCTACCTGCACGGCTTCAGATCCTCACCGGGCTCGGCCAAGGCCGTCCGGATGGCCAACTGGGTGCGCGCGCACCGCCCCGATCTGCGGTTTGCCTGCCCGCAGCTGCCGCCCTCGCCGGCCGCGGCGATGGCGCTGCTGCAGGCCCTCACCGCCGATTGGCCGTCGCAAGGCTGCGCCTTGATGGGCAGCTCGCTGGGCGGCTTTTATGCCACGGTGCTGGCCGAGTGGCCGCGCTTTCAAAGCAGCCGCGCCGTGCTCTTGAATCCGGCCGTCCACCCTGCGCGTGACTTGGAGAAGTACATCGGCGAGCAGACTTGCTGGCAGGACCCCGCGCAGCGCTTCTATTTCCGTGCCGAGTTCATTGACGAGTTGCAGGCCATCGCCACGCCCGTCAGCAGCGCGGCTCAGCGCATGCTGGCCGTCATCGCCAAAGGCGACGAGCTGCTGGACTGGCGCGAGATGCAGCAACGCTATGCCGCCGGCCCCATCTTGCTGCTGGAAGGCAGCGACCATGGGCTGTCGGACTTTGAGGACTACTTGCCAGAGCTGAGCAAGTTTTTGGGACTGGGCTGATCGAGAGCGATGACGGTGTCTTGCGCCTCGGCCACGCAGCCCTCGGCCAACGCCGGCCCCCAGCCGCGCCGGATCAGCACATGCTGGCGGTTATGGCAAAACTCGATGCGCTGTGCGCCGACCAGGGTCTGCTGCACAAAGCCCTCAATCGAAGCCGGCATGCTGACCAAATAGCGAGCGGCGGCCAGGTCCTCGGCCGGATGGTCGTCGTTGTGCACCCAGGGGATGAAGGCAGCGGCACCCCACAGCAGGGGCTGGAACCCGATCTCGAAGGCGGACGGCCGGTAGCCCTGGGCCTGCAGCCAGGCCTGCGCCTGCGGGCGAACTTCGTCAACTGCGCCCTGCTCCAAGTTCCCCAAGTTCCCCAAGGTCGCAGCCAGCAGCTCGGCCACCCATTGATTGCAGTTCTGATAACGGGTGCTGAAGGGATAGGCATTGGCGCTGTAGTCGGAGGCTAACAGCTGTAATGCGCGGCGCTTGTCGAGCGCGGCTTGCTCAAGGGCGGCACCCTCAAGCGGCGGCAACAGCACCACCGACAAATAACCCAGCTCGGGCTGATTGGCGCCGATCAAAAAGCCCGCCAGCCCCTGGTCGTAGAGCTTGGGGGACGCCTCATCGCAGACGTAATAGAGCTGGCGCACCGACCAGGGCGTGTTGTCGCTGGCCTTCAGCGCCAAACCGGCGTGCGAATAGCGCATCTCAAAGCGACTCAGATCGGTGCCGGCGCGTGACACCAGCGCGACGCCCTGGCCGCTGCGTTCCAGCTCGTCTTTGACGATGGCGACAAAGCGCAGCTGCTTGTCTTGCTGGCTGGCGCTCAAGCGCGGCGGCTGCTCGCAAAAACGCAGGCCGCCGGCCTGCGCTGCGCCGCAGCCAATCAACAGGCTTGCGAGCAGGCCGCCGAATCGAATCAAAGCACTACGGCGCGGCTATCTAGCTCGCGGTACCACTCGTCGCTCAGCACCAGGAAGAAAGCCTGCTGGGTTTGCTGGTTAGCGAACTCAAGGCCGTACGCATGTTGGCGTGCCGTCACCAGATGGCCCGCCGTGAGCTGGCTTTTTTCAAACGCCTGCTCTGGCAGCACGAGGTAAAAATCATCGGCAGCGGCCTGCAGGTGCACGCGCACCATGCCGGGCCGGTCTGCGGCGGCCGCCACGTCGATGATCTTGTAATCGCCGGCCGCGACCTTGTCGCCCTTGCTTGAGGAGCCACTGGAAGTTTCCAGCGACTTGGAGCCGCTGCTAGCCGCGCTGCTGGCGCCCTCGGAGGCGGAGGACGCGGTCGAGCTGGCGGCAAACACCGGCAGCGATAGCGAGGCAGTCAATAGCAGGCCGGCGGCCAGCGTCTGCTTGATCGAGATCGTGGAATTCATAGGGGCTCCCTTGACGGTTTGTTGGTTGGCTTGAGTCAAAAACCGCCGACATCGTAGCAAGGCTTTGCGGCCATGCCACAACGCACACCCCCTGCCGAATGCCGCGCTTGTCATGCAAACAAACGTCACACAGCGTCCCTACAGTCGCCGCGATTCGGGCCGCCTTGAAGGGCAGACCCGTGTCGACAAAGCGGCATCTTCCGCATCGCCCGCAAGCGCCCTCCACTTGCGGCGCCAATCCCCCGCACAAGGACAGTCCATCATGGGTCGCCCCTCCCTCATCAAGCCCGTTCGTGTCGGCAGCAGCCGCCGCGGTTTCTTCAAGAACTCCGGTTCGGCCGCCGCCGCCCTGCTGGCCGCGCCGCTGCTGCCGCTGGCCGGCACAGCCGAGGCTGCGGTCGCCATCAACGGCAACTTCCAGCATGGCGTGGCCAGCGGTGACCCGCTGTCCGACCGCGTGATCCTGTGGACCCGCGTCACGCCGACCAATGGCCGCAGCTCGCAGGTGGTGGACCACCAAATCGCCAAGGACCCGGCCTTCACGCAAATCGTCTCCAGCGGCCGCAGCAAAACGAATCTCGAACGCGACTTCACGGTCAAGATCGACGCGCTGGGCCTGAGCCCCAACACGACGTATTACTACCGCTTCTCGGTCGACGGCGTCATTTCGCCCATTGGCCGCACCAAGACACTGCCAGTCGGCGTTGCCACCAACTTGCGCATGGCCGTGGTCAGCTGCTCCAACCACGCCTATGGCTACTTCAACGCCTACCGCCGCCTCGCCGAACGCGCCGATCTGGACCTGGTCGTGCATCTGGGCGACTACATCTACGAATACGGCGCCAACCAGTACGGCAGCGCCCGCCCGCCCGAGCCCGCGCACGAGATCGTCACGCTGGCCGATTACCGGATGCGCCACGCCCAGTACAAGCGTGACCCGGACTCGCAGGCCATGCACCGCCAGCATCCTATGGTCGCGATCTGGGACGACCATGAGACCGCCAACAACGCCTACGTCGAAGGCGCCGAGAACCACCAGGCCAGCGAGGGCACCTGGGCCGCTCGCGTCGGCGCCGCCTTGCAGGCGTACTACGAGTGGATGCCGGTGCGGGTGCTTGACCCCAAGAAGCCGCGCAATAACGCGCGCAGCTATGCCTTCGGCAATCTGGTCGACCTGATCATGCTGGAGCAGCGCCTGAGCGGCCGTTCGGCCCAGCTCGAAACCAATATCGGCAACGCCAGCGGCTACTTCATTCAGCAGGGCGCCTACTTGGACCCCACGCGTCAGCTGCTCGGCGCCGAGCAAGAGACTTGGTTGTTCAACAAGCTGCGCAGCAGCACCGCCAAGTGGAAGATGCTGGGCCAGGGCGTGATGTTTGCCCAGGTCAAGGTGCAAGGCGCGCCGAACTCGGCCGGCGGCGGCGTGTTCTTCAACTCCGACGCCTGGGACGGCTACCAGCCCGCCCGCGACCGGGTCTACAACGTGCTCAAGGGCGACGCCAACAAGGGTCAAGCCCCGGTCAACAACGTCGTCGTCCTGACGGGTGACATCCACAGCAGCTGGGCGGCCGATCTGAGCCAGGACCCGAACAACGCCAATCTGGCGACCGGCGGCTATGACAAGGTCACCGGCCAGGGCTCTCGCGCAGTCGAATTTGTCGGCACCTCGATTTCCTCGCCCGGCGTGGACAACCCGCAAGTAGCCGCCGGCACGATCGCTGCCTTGGCCCCGGCCAATCCGCATCTGAAGTACATCAACCTCGACAAGCGCGGCTATATGTTGATCGACGCCGACGCGAACCGCTGCGTCTGCGAATGGTGGTATGTCGACACCGTCGCCAGCGTCAGCAATGTGCAGACCTTTGCCACCGCCTTCCAGGTAGTGGACGGCAGCAACCGCCTGAGCCCTGCCGCGCAAACGCCGAACCGCGCCAACCCGGCCGCGCTGGCTCCTTGAACCTGAAAATTGGATCTATCGCCATGAAACTCATCAACCGCACTTTCGCCCGCAACGCGGTGGCCAGCGCCATGCTGTTGGCCGCTGCCTTGTCCTCGGCCCAGGCCGCCAACTTCGACTTCTCCGGCCAAGCCGTTTACAACACCGACGTGGTGCGCATCAGCTTCAGCCTGGCCGCCGACAGCGCCGACTTCAAGGCCTGGACCGACTCCTGGCAGGCTGGCCTGAACTTCGACCCGGTGCTGCAGCTCTGGGCCAAGGCCGGCAATGACTACAGCCTGATCACCGAAGTGGACGACAACGACCAACTCGGCGCCGGCCAAGGCTCGTTTGACGCCGGCATTCAGCTCAGCAATTTGAGCGCCGGGCAATATCTGCTGACGCTCAGCGCCGCCGACAACTACGCCAACGGCGGCACGCTGTCGGCCGGCTTCATGCTGGACGGCAGCGCGCCGGTGGCTCTGGCCGACTGGACGCAAAGCAGCAGCAACCCCAACTTCCCTGACCAAAAGGGCGGGTTGTGGAGCGTCAAGCTGACTTCGGTGGACCAAGCCGCCGTGGTACCCGAGCCGGCCAGCTGGGCCTTGATGGGCTTGGGTCTGCTGGGCTTGGCGTCCTTGAGCCAGCGGCGTCAGCGCAAGGCTTGAGTTAGCTGCTGCGCAAGCAAGCAAGTAAGAAATCACAAGAGGGCTGCGACCGTCATGGGTCGCAGCCCTCTTATTTGGGCTCTGTTCGCACGGCCTTTGGGTGAGCCCTGACTTACTGACCCGCCTGGACCCAGTTCTCCACTTCCAGCGCAGGCACGCGCACGAATTCCGACAGATTGTTCGTCACCAGCACCAAACCTTCGCTGCGTGCGTGGCCCGCAATGTGCAGGTCATTCACCCCGATGGGCTGGCCGAGCTTTTCCAGCGCGGCACGGATGGCACCGTAGTGCTGAGCGGCCTTGGCGCCGTAAGGCAGAACAGTTAGGCGACTACAAAAGTCCTCGACAGCGGACAGGTTCTCGCTCACGCGGCTGCTTTTCTCCGCGCCGTGCAAGAGTTCGGCCAGGGTGATGGCCGAGATGGCCACGCGGCTGGCGTTAGCGTTGAAGGTGGCCAGCACCTCGACGGGGCGCCGCTTCAACACGTAGATGACGATATTGGTGTCCAGCAAGTAGCGCAGCATCATCAGAGCGCTTCCCGCTCCGACTGGTGTTGGGTGGCGCGCTCGGGCAAAAAGTCGTCGCTGACATTGGGGCCGCCAAGAAAGAAGCTATCCCAGCTTTGTCCGAGGGGGGCAATGATGCGCTCGTTACCCCTGGCACGAATTTCTACCTTTTGGACCCCCTCGGGCAGGCGCACGTCCAAGGGCAGGCGGACGGCCTGGGTGCGGTTGTTGACGAAAACAGTGCCGATGGACATGACTACCTCCTGATGAAGACGTATATAGCGATTGTATATTGCACTGCGGGCGTGATTACTTGACCAGCGCTTGCCTTTGAACTCCCGCGCCCCGTCAATACGGTTCACGAACAAAGTCGTTTTTGATTCAGCTCAAGCGAACCAGCGCCAAGTCGAGCGCCCAACTCCGGCGTCACGCGCCTGACATCAAGCGGCGCCAAGCTCGGCCTTGATGCCCTTTGGAGCAAGCCGCCCATGAACGCACCCGACCTCTTGCGCAGCGACTGGATGCGCAACCGCACCTACGACGAGCTGGCCCTGGGCCAGAGCGCGCGCCTGGTGCGCACCCACAAACAAAGCGATATCCAGGCCTTCGCCCTGGTGTCTGGCGACGTCAACCCGGCCCACCTGGACGCCGAATACGCCGAGGGCACGCGCTTTCACGGCGTGATCGCGCATGGCATGTGGGGCGGCGCATTGATCTCATCGGTGCTGGGTAATGAGTTCCCTGGCCCAGGCACTATCTATATGGAGCAGACGCTGCGCTTCGCGCGGCCGGTCCATGTCGGCGACACCCTGACGATTGTGCTGACGGTGCTGGAAAAGTTCGACGACAGCGGCGTCGTCAAGCTGGGCTGCGAAGCCACGAATCAAAAAGGCCAGACCGTCATCAGCGGCTTGGCCACGGTGCTGGCGCCGCGCACGCGCATAGAGCGCCCGCGCCCTGCCCTTCCCGAGATGCATTTGTTGTTTGACCCGGAAGCACGCCTAAACAGCTGGCTGAAACAGATACAACTGGCGAGTCCGCTGCGCTGCGCGGTGGTGCATGCCTGCAATGAAGACGCGCTGCGCGCGGCGTTGATGGGCGCCGAGCGCGGGCTGATAACGCCCTGGCTGATCGGCCCCGAGCGCCGCCTGCGCGCGCTGGCCGAGCAGAATGGCTTGGACCTGCACGGCTGCCGCTTCCACCCCACCTCGCACAGCCACGCTGCGGCCGAGCTGGCCTGCCACATGGCGGCGGCCGGCGAGGTGGACCTGCTGGTGCAGGGCAGCCTGGGCAGCGACGAGTTGCTGCATGCGGTGCGAGCGCTGCCGGGCCTGCACCGCAGCGAGCGACTGGCGCATGTCTACCGTTTCGAGATACCCAGCTATGCCAAGCCCTTGTTCATGAGTGATGCCGGCATCAATATCCGCCCCGACCTGGAAGCCAAGGCCGACATCCTGCGCCTGGCCATCGGCCTGGCCCATGCCAGCGGACTGCCCTGCCCCAAGGTGGCCCTGCTGTCGGCGGTGGAAACCATCACCGAGCGCATCACTTCCACGCTCGACGCCGCGGCGCTGTGCAAAATGGCGCAGCGCGGCCAGATCGAGGGCGCCGTGCTGGACGGGCCCTTGGCCTTTGACAACGCCGTCAACCTGGAAGCCGCGCGCCTGCAGGGCATGAGCTCCCCGGTCGCCGGCGACGCCGACATCTTGCTCGCACCCGATCTGGAATCGGGCTGCCTCTTGGCCAAGCTGCTCGAATACATGGCCGGTGCGGCCAGCTGCGGAGTGGTGCTGGGTGCGCGCGTGCCGGTGGCGACGAGCGGGCGGACCGACAGCGTGCGCACGCGGCTGGGGTCGCTGGCGTTGGCGGTACAAAGCGCGAGCGCGAGCACCCTCTGAGTAACTTGTAAGTCAAGCGAACTTTGGCCGGTTCAGCCTGATCTCGCGGAGCCGGAAATACCTGACATAACGCCCAAACAATGTGGCAATATGCGCGGCGCGCTTCGAGATGTATTGGCGCCGCGACCTTGTGGCACCGGGCTGACAAGGCGTACTTGCTTGGCCAAGGTTTCCACCAAGGAATGTCATGCACCGTCTGATTCATTTAGCCCTAGGGCTGTCAGTGCTTTGTGTAGGCTGCGCCAGCGCCCCAACCCGAGAGCCGGTGAGGCCCGAGCCTGACTTCGTACGCAGCAGCGTTGAATGCAACGAGTTGGGGCCCGCCGATCTTCCAGACCCAGTCAAGTTGGACCCTTTTCCATATGGTTGGGCGCTTGCTCGAGTTGACGTTGAGCGCGGCGCTGTGGTCAAGGTTGAAATTCTTGACGCCAGCCCGAGGCATATTGTCGAAGCTCCTACGATTGCCCTGATTCAGAGGGAGCATTACCCCTCGCTGAAGTCGGCCCAGGGATGCATTTGGAGCTACAAATGGGGATGACCGTCAACCCAGTTTCATTGTTGTCCTGAGTTTCCTCATCCCTTCCATCCCCTCCATCCTGGCCAAAAATTCTTCCGAGCCGATCAAATCACTGCATCGCGAACCCGGGCCGCCACTTCCGAGGAAAGCAGGCAATCAGCGTCAACTGGCCTTGCGCGCTCAGGTAAAAGAGGAATTTCAGCCAGGATGGAGGGGATGCAGGGGATGAAGACAAGGGGCGCGAGTCTGCCTGAACCTCGGTAGCATCCACCCTTGCCTCGCCCCCTCAAGCCACTTGCGCCAGGTCCTGCCTGAGTTCAGCCAACTCAGCCAGCAACTCCGGCGGACAGAACCACTCGGTCTGCACCTTTTCAGCATAAACACAAGCTTCATTGCCATCCAAGCTGAGCCAGTCGCCCTCGGCGAAGCGGGTGTCAAAAATGTGGATCTCGCGCCGCGCTTCGTCGACCGTCAAGCCCTCACACGCGACCAAACAAACCCTACCCATCTGGCGCGCCACCACCGCCGCATGCGAGGTGCGTGCGCCGTTTTGGGTCAACAGGCCCAGCGCCATTTCCAGCGCGGCGCTGTCGCCGGTTTCGGCGTCGCGGCGCACAAGAACAGCGGGCCGGCCGGCTTCTTTGGCGGCGCGCGCGCCCGCTTCGTCGAGCACGATCTGCCCGATGGCCACACCGCTGCTGGCCGCTTGCGCCCGCGCCAGGGGCTGCAAGGGCTGACCGTCCGCAGCCACCACGCGGCTGACCCGCAGATGCTCGGCGTCCAGGCCCTCGCAACGCGTGCGCGCCGTGGCCGCATCAATCACGCCCTCGCGCAGCAGGTCCAGCGCGATGCGCGCCGTGGCCTGCGGCGTGCGCCTGCCGTTGCGGGTCTGCAGTAAAAACAAACGGCCATCCTGCACGGTGAACTCAAAGTCCTGCATATCGCCCATCTCGCGCTCCAGCCGCGCGCAAGCCTGCTGCAGCTGGCCCCAAACCTCGGGCAAGACTTGCTGCAGCTGCTCATGCCCCAGGGCACTGCGCCGGCCGGACACCACGTCTTCGCCTTGCGCATTGAACAAAAAGTCCACCCACAGCGCGGGCGCGCCGCTGCGCGGGTCACGCGTGAAACCGACGCCGGCACCGGAGCGCGCGCCGGCATTGCCGAACACCATCGCCTGCACCGTCACCGCCGTGCCTATGGTCTCAGCGATGCCATGGGCAGCGCGGTAGCTGCAAGCCTTGGCGGACTGCCAGGAGTCGAACACGGCGGCAATCGCCTGCTTCAACTGCGCCTCGGCCGCCTGCGGAAAAGGCCGACCGGCGGCCTGCGCGAACAGCTGCAGATAGCGCCGGCTCAAGCCCCGCAGCTCGGCAAAGTCCAGCAGGCGCTCGTCCCGGCCCGCGCACAGCAGCGTCAGCTCGTCCTCGAACAAGGCTGCGGATAAGCCCGCCACCACCTCGCCAAAGCTGGCGATCAAGCGGCGGTAGGCGTCCCAGGCCAGGCGCGGGTTGCCGGTCTGGCGGATCAGGCCTTGCACCGTGTCGTCGTTCAAGCCGATATTGAGCAGCGTCTCCATCATGCCGGGCATGGACACCGGCGCGCCCGAGCGCACCGACAGCAGCAAGGGCCGCGCCACATCACCAAAGCGCAGGCCAGCGCTGGCCGCCTCCAAGGCCTGCAGTGCCGGCGCCCAGACCGCCGGCTGCGCGGCTTGGGCCCGCAGTTCGGCATCGGCACAAAAGCGCGTGCCCAAGACAAAGGCCGGCGGCACCGGCAGGCCCAGTTCGGCCATGCGCAGCAGATTGAAAGCCTTAAAACCCAAGCGCTGCGGGCTGGTCTGAGCAACCGTCGCCTGACCCGCGCAGCCGATCAGGGCAAGATCAGCGGCGTTCATGCGCCCACCTCGGTCTTGCTGAACACCAGCTCGCGCAAGGCATAGGCCGCCACCAGCAAGCGGTCGGAGGCCAGTTCCAGCTGATTGGCCAGGTCGTTGACCAACATCAGCGCGGCCGCATTGCTCACCTCGGCCGCCATGCAGCGCTTGGCCGCGCGCAGCAGCTCATCGCATTGGCGCTCGGCACGCAGCACCTGCCAAGTGGACGCAACAAACTCATCATGCTCGGCGGCCTCGCTGGCCCCGTTCAGGCCACGCGCCACGGCGACAGCCTTGACATGCTCCTGCGTCGCATGCAGCACAGCCTGCGCCAACTGCGCCAGCAGGCCGCGCAGCTCTTTGTTCCAGCCCTGGTGATGATGCTCGGCGATCAGGCCGAGCAGGAACGCGCATTCCTCCAGCGCATCGGCCGCGTCGTCGGCCGTCTCCAGCAGGCGGGCAAATTGCGCCCAGCGCGGCTGGCGGCGCGCACGCTCACGGGCCTGCATGACGAGGTGGTCGGCCTGGCGCTCCCAGGCCTTGGCGCGCTGCGCCAGCTTGGCCGCCGCGTCCTTGTCCTGCTCCCAGCCATGGTCCAACGCCTGGCTGATGCCCTCGGCCAGGGTCTGGCAATAGGCGGCATGTTCGGCCAGCAAATCAAACTCCGGCGCGCGCCGCTGCAGCTGGCGCGCCAGCAGCAAGCGGGTCTCGTCGGCCACCAGCGCGGCCGGCTGCTGGGCCAGCATCGCCGCGGATGACAGGCGCAAGACCTCGACCAAAAAGGCCTGCGCACCGGCCTGACCTAGCACCTCATCCAGCCGGTCCCCGATCCGAAACGCATCCGCCCCCAAGGCCTGCATGGCCTCGAACAACATGCGCTCGGCGCCGGCCTTCAGCCAGGCCATATGGCCGATGTCCAGCCGGGCCGCCTCGGCCAGCACGGCGATGGCCTCACGTTTGCCGACGAAGTTCAGCAGCCGTTTGCGGGCGCGGTTCCAGTCGATCAGGAAGACGATGCGCGAAGCGATGCCTTCCAGCATGCCCAGCAGTTGCGCCTCATCCGCCGCCTCGAAACGCGCCGTGCCCAGCTGATAGGCCTCGCCCCGATTCAGCCCGGCCGACACGCGCGCCTCGGGCGTAGACCACTGCGCGCCGTAGGCAGCGAGCTGGGCCTGAAAGAACTCGAAGCGGCTGCTGTGCAGGTCCGAGTAGGTCAGGCTGATGCTCAAGCCCTGCACCTGCAGCACCAGCACATGGGCGTCATTAGTACCGATATCGTTTTGGATCAGCAGCCGCTCGCCGTCGCGCGTGGCGGCGGTGTCCAGGCCCGGGTGCTCGAACTTCAACGCAGAGGTGCGCTGCAGGCCGCGCATGAAGGCGGCGACGCGCGGCCGGTCGCTGTCGTCCTGCAGTTGCCAGACATGGGCGCCATCAATCAGCTCACTGGCCAGACTGGCGGCCAACTGGTTGAGCTGCTTGTGCAGGTCCATCACCAGCAGATGCAGGCTGTCGTCAGCCGGCTCGCCATGCTTGGCGCGGTGTCCATGGCTAAGGCTGCGCAGCAGGGCGGGGCTCAAGACCTCTTCGTCGTGCAGGCCGTCCAGCTTCGCTGCCCAAAAGGCGACGCGCTCGCGGGTGCGTTGATCGGTTTCGGTCTGCAGCAGCGGGCGTGCCATCAGGGTCAGGTCTTGCGCGACTTGTGCGGCCAGCTGCGGCAATTGGGGTAAGAGCACATCCTCGCCGTCGCGGCTGGCCTGCGCTTGCAGATCGCGCAGCCAGCCGGCGTCCAGGCCGGCGGCGGTCATTTCGGCGCGCAGATCGGGCAGCGCCTGGGCGGGCGCCATGGCGTGGCTGGCGGCGGCCTGCAAGACCGTCAAGCACAGCTTCAGGCGGTCATTGGCGAGCAAGGCGGTCTTGACCCAGGCAGGCAGCAAGAGGCTGTGCTGGCCCAGCGAGGCGACGGCGTCGGATTTTTCCATGATGGTGAGCTGCCGAGACAAGGCGGCGATAGCAACAATGCCGGCCAGTATGTTCAGCAGCCCGTGACAGCATGGTTACAACAGCGGGCCATCTCGGCCTGAGCTGGCCAAGCATTGATCTAACTCAAACGCATCAAAAAAGGCCGGGCCATCTTGACGACGGCCCGGCCCGGCTTTGCCTAAAGCTTGCCTTATTGCTTAGGCTGGAACGCCGCGTCACCCATCTGCCACAGGAAGAAGCTCCACACATCGGCGGTTTCATCCAGCCGCTGCGCCAGGCCCGAGCCCATGCCGTGGCCGCCTTCGAAATCAACTCGCAGAATCACCGGCCTGGCTTTGAAGGCGTCCGGCTTGGCGGTTTGCATACGCGCGGCCAGCTTGGCCGGGATCCAGGCTTCCACGCGCGGATCATTGGCACCGGTGGTGACGATGACCGCCGGGTAGCTGCGCCCATCCTTGACGTTATGGTAGGGGCTCAGCGCGAACATGCTCTTGAAATGCGCCGGGTTGGTCACCGTGCCGAACTCGGCGATATTCGGTGCGCCGTTCAGCGTCAGCTCCATGCGCAACATATCGGACAGCCCCACCGCACTTTGCGCCGCCGCGAACAGCTCGCCGCGCTGCGTGACGGCGCCGCCAATCGTGATGCCGCCGGCGCTGCCGCCTGTGCCGGCCAGCTTGGCCGGCGAGGTGTACTTGTTCGCGATCAACCATTCGGCGCAGGCGATGAAGTCCGACACGGTGTTTTGCTTGGTGGCGATATAGCCGCCACGGTGCCAGTCGTCACCGAGCTCGCCGCCGCCGCGCACATGGCAGATCGCCTGCACGCCGCCGCGCTCAATCCAGGCCAGGCGGGTGGCGCTGAAACGCGGCTCCTGCGTGATGCCGTAGGCGCCGTAAGCATTCAGAATTGTCGGGCGCTGTCCATCCAACGCCACTGCCTTGGGCGCCACGATAGACAGCGGCACCATCACGCCGTCATGGCTCTTGACCATCACGCGGCGCGCCTCAATGCCGGAGGTGTCCACCGCGACGGGCTTTTGAATCGACAGCCGCTGCGCCGGCGCATCGGCCGCACCTCCAGCTTGCAGCAATAAGCTCTGCGGCGCCTGCGTCCAGCCTTCCAGCAGCACCAGCAACTCGTCGCCCTTCAGCGGCGTGACGCTGCGCAGCGTGCCCTCAAATGGCAGGGCCACGGCCGACACCTTGCCGTCTTTTTTGCCCACGCGCCAAAGCTTGCTAACGCCCGCGTCCAGCGCCTTCACATAGACGGCGGCATCGCCGGCGTCAATGCTCTGCAGCACGCTGTCACCGGCGGGCAAGGCGGTCTTGAAGCCGCCCTTGGCTGAGGCCAGATCCAAGCTCAACAGCTCGCGGCGCGAGGCTTTTTGCTGGCTCAGCGCATACAGCGAGCCGCCGGCCACATCGGCGCGGGTGACCTTGTGCTCGGGGCGCACAACGCGCCGCCACGGTGTCGCCGCGCCCTTGAGCTGATCGACCCGCGCGACCCAGTAGCTGCGCTCGGCCGCGTCGCCATGCAAGACCTCGGCCAGCGCCCAGGGCGAGCCCTTGGCGATGCGGATATAGGGCAGATCGGCGATCTCGAAGGCTTCCTTCTTGCTGACCTGCCAGCCGAACTGCGCCACGTCCTTGGCCGGGTCCTGGCCCAGCTTGTGCAGGAACACGGCGCTCTTGTTGTAGCGCTCTTCTGCGGGATGGCGGTTGTACAAAAATCCGCTGGCGTCGGGCAGCCAGGCCACGCCGTTCTCGTTCAAGCCGGTGCGGTCAATCGCCAAGGGCAAGAGCTTGGCCGTGGCGACATCGAGCAGGCGCAAGACGCTGTTCTCGCTGCCGCCCTTGGACAAGCCCACGGCCAACAAGCGCCCGTCGGGCGAGACGCTGTACCAATCAACCGCATGCTTGCCGGGTTCGCCGGGCAGGTTGTTGGGGTCGAGCAACTCGCGCTCGGCACCGGCCAAACCATCACGCACCCACAGCCGCGCCTGGTTCTGACCCGGGGCGCGCTTGGAATAGAACAGCTTGCCGGCCACCATTTCATAGCCGCCGGTGCTTTCGCCAGCGTCGGCCAGCACGCCCAGGCGAGCGCGCAAATCGGCGCGGCCGGGCAGTTGGGCCAACACGCTATCGGCATAGGCGGCCTGCGTCTTCAACCAGGCCTGGAACTCGGCCGACTTCATGTCCTCCATCCAGCGGTAGGGGTCGACGACGGCGGTGCCGTGATAGACATCGGTGACCGGTTTGGCAGGGGTGGCCGGATACGGGCCGATTTGCGCCAAGGCTGCGATTGGGGCCAGCAACAATGCGGCCAGGGCGGGCTTGAAGAGGATGGATGGGTTCATCGTGTGCCTAGTCTTGGATGCCGCGGTGGCGGCGTATTTGAAGCTGCGCAGTTTACGCATCTTGGCGGGCGGGCTGTCGGGCGAGCGGGCGGTGACGAAAGTCAGGCCGCAGCAGCGACGTCGACGCGGCCTGTCCCGCCTTGACCACGGGATCAAGACTGACCCTCAGTCCCCCAGGCCCCTTGCGTATCTTCCCTGCCGGGTTTTTACTGCTGGCCGAAGCGACTGCTACCGCTGAAACTAGAAGTTTGGGGAGTGGGCCATGTCAGGCCCACACCCTCCGGCCAGCCACAAGCGAGGTAGTCCCCATGAGCAAGCACAAGGCAATGACTCAAGAGCATTCCCAGACACGACGTTACGCGCCCACCAGATCAAGGGGGAGAAGTCACATCTTGGGAGCGTCCCTAGGCTTGTTGGTTTTGCAGGCCCTGCCCTTCAGCGCTTGGAGCCCGTCCGCTCAAGCGCATGAGATCAAAGGCCAGGAGAGTGCTCAGCGCACCGTGATGCGCGCCTACTTCCGCGATATCGCCCAGGCTCGTGCCATTGCCCACAGCCGCTTCGAGACGCTGGAGTCCAAGTACGAGCGCGGCTATCTGATCGTCAACGCCAGCCCAAGCGAGATGCGCGAGCTGCGCGCCTTGGGCTTCCGCCTGGAGCCCGACGAGAAATGGCAGCAGCGCCAGCAGGCGCAAGCGCGTGCCGAAAGCCAGCAACGCCGCCAACAACTGTTGCGCCAAGGCTTGAGCGGCCCGGAGGCTTTTGCCGGCATTCCCGAGTACAGCTGCTACCCGACGGTGGAAGAAGTCTTTGCCGCCGGCAATGCCTTGATCGCCGCCCGGCCCACGCTGGCCAGCTGGGTGGACATCGGTGACTCCTGGGAAAAGACCCAAGGCCTGGGCGGCTATGACCTGCGCGTGCTCAAACTGGGCAGTCAAACCGGTAGCCGCAGCCAAGAGGATGCACGCAACTCCAAACCCAAGCTCTTCATCAACGCCGGCATTCACGCGCGCGAGTACGCCACCACCCCACTGGTGCTGGCGTTCGCCCAACGTCTGGTCAACGGCTACGGCATCGATGCCGACATGACCTGGTTGCTGGATCACCACGAAATTCATCTACTGCTGGCCACCAACCCGGACGGGCGCAAGAAGGCCGAGACCGGCCTGCTCTGGCGCAAGAACACCAACCGCAACTACTGCGGCGCCACCAGCAACACGCGCGGCGCCGACCTGAACCGCAACTTCGGTTTCGGCTGGTTCAGCTCCTCCTCGGGCTCCAGTGGCAATGCTTGCTCGGAGACCTATCGCGGCCCCAGTGGTGCGTCAGAGCCCGAGACTCAGGCTGTGGAAGCCTATATCCGCAGCCTCTGGAAAGACCGGCGCGGCCCCAATCGCGATGACCCCGCACCGGCCGACACCAGCGGCATCCACCTCGACATTCACAGCCACGGCCGCCTGCTGCTGTGGCCCTGGGGCACCAACGGAACGCCGGCGGCGAACGACACCCAACTCGCCACACTAGGCCGCAAGTTCGCCTTCTTCAACAACCACCGGCCCGAGCGCTCGCTCAGCCTGTATGAAACCGACGGCACCAGCGATGGCCCCAGCTATGGCGAGCTCGGCGTGGCCGCCTTCACTTTCGAGTTGGGTACTGCCTTCTTTGAGCAGTGCAGCTATTACAACAACACCTTGCTGCCCGGCAATCTGCAGGCCTTGATCTATGCCGCCAAGGTGGCACGCACGCCTTATCAAACGCCGGCAGGCCCGGATGCGCTGAACGTGGCCGTCAGCGGCCTGGCCTCGATCGGCATTGCGCCGGGCACGCCGGTGCAGCTGAGCGCCACCGTCAACGACACCCGTTACCAAAACACCAATGGCGTTGAGCCCAGCCAGGCGGTTGCGGCGGCGGAGTACTACGTCAACCTTGCACCCTGGCAGTCGCGCAGCGTGGCCGTGCCGATGGCGGCCGCCGACGGCACTTTTGACAGCCCTGTTGAAGGCGCTCGCGCCCTGATAGACACCAGCGGCTGGAAAGCAGGCCGCCACATCGTCTATGTCCGTGGCCGCGACGCCGCCGGCAACTGGGGCGCGTTCAGCGCCGTCTTCGTCCGTATCGACCCGCAGGCCTCGACGGCGCCGGTGGCGGCCTTCGATGTCAGCGCGCTGGAGCGCCTCGCCAGCTTCACGGACCGCAGCCTCGACAACGGCCAAATCGTCAACCGACTCTGGAGCTTTGGTGACGGACAGAGCAGCAGCTTGGCCCATCCCAGCCACGAGTACGCGGCCGACGGCAGTTACACGGTGACGCTGAAGGTCGATGACGACGAAGGCAAGAGCGCCAGCGTCAGCAAGTCGGTGGCGGTGATGGCCGACGGCATTCCGGTGCTGGTCAGTGGTCAAGTCTTGACCGGCTTGGCTGCCCCCAAAAACAACTGGAGCTTTTACAAGATCAAGCTGGCGGCCGGCAGCACCAAACTCTCGGTCAGCAGTTCGGGCGGCAGCGGCGATATGGACCTGTATGTGCAGTACGGCAGCGCGCCCGACGCCGGCAACAATGTTTGCGCCGGTGAAAGCAATGGCAACACCGAGAGCTGCCAGCTGAACAACCCGCCGGCCGGTTTTGCCTATATCGGCCTGTTCGCCTACTCGGCCTACAGCGGCGTCACGTTGACGGTCAACGCCACGCCCTGAGAGCGCCCCCAGACCTGTCGCTTCACCTCTCCGACGACCTCGGCACATCGCGGGTGCTGGCCGACTGGCTGGGCCAGTGCATCCAGGGGCGCGCTGCTGATGGCGCTGCTGCGCGCACCGGATGAACCGCAATGTGGCGGGCATTCGGGCGGCCTGACCGGCTCAGCCCCATGCCACTCGCCCATCAAACCTGCCGCATCAGGCCTTGGGCGGGCGGTACAGCGCGCAGAGCTTGTTGCCGGCTGGGTCGCGCAGATAAGCCAGGTAGAGCTTGCCGACCGCGCCGTCGCGCCAGCCGGGCGGGTCTTCGCAAGTGCTGCCGCCATGGGCCAGGCCGGCCGCGTGAAAGGCGTCGGCCTGCTCGGGCGAGTCAGTGTTGAAGCCGATCGTGCTGCCATTACCATGCGTGGCGGGCGCGCCGTTGAGCGGGGTCGTGATGCCAAAGCTGCCGCTCGCGCTGCGATAGAAATAGCGCTCCAGCGTGCCACTTTGATTGTGCACACCGGGCTTGATGCCTAGCGCGCCCAAGACGGCGTCGTAGAATTTTTTAGAGGCTTCAAGGTCGTTGACGCCCAGGATGACGTGGCTGAACATAGATTTCCTTGTAGGTACAAAGCGCTACCGTAGCACGCAGCAAAGGCTGTGTGTTTGATGGGGCAAGCTTGGGTGATGCAGAGCCTGCCGAGCCGCACTCCACGCCGCCTTTCGGCTCCCGAACCGTAAACCTGCCGCCTCGCCCGCCGACCGTGCCCAAAACATTTTTGCATCCAGTTCCGGCCCTTCAGCGTATGCAAGCTTGCAGCGCCAGCGGACGAAACAAGTTCGCCCTGGTTTGCCTGCGTTTTGCCCTTGAAGGAACCGATATGAAATTCCCTACCCAGATCGTTATTGGCGGCAGCTTGGCGATGCTGAACATCGCGGCAGCCCAGGCTGTCACCCTGGTGGGCCTGAACAGCCAAAACCAGCTGGCGCGCATCGACACCAGCAATGTGGCCGGCGCCGTCAATATCGACATCACTGGATTGGCCAGCGGTGACCGTTTCATCGGCATCGACACCCGACCCAAGGATGGCAAGATTTACGGCATCACGCTGTCTAACAAGATCTACACCATCGACGAAATGAGCGGCGCCGCCAGCTTTGTGGCCGGCCTGAGCAACGCAGTGATTCAGGCCAACCAAGGCTGGGGTCTTGACTTCAACCCGGTCGCGGACGCAGGTACGGGCGCGTCGCTGCGCCTGATCGGCTCGGCCGGCAACAACTATGCGGTCAATGCCACGACCGGTGCGGTGGGCAATTTGGCCGCCATGATCGCGCCGGGCTATTCGGCCGTCGCCTACACCAACTCGATGCCCGGCCAGCTGACAGCCCCGGCCAGCACGGCGCTGTACTACATCAACAGCGCCAGCGACACGCTGTCGATGGCGAGCAGCGCCTTCAATGCGCCGACCATCACCACCGTCGGGTCGCTGGGCCTGGATGTGCTGAGGGCCAACGGCTTTGAGATTTTGGGCAATGGCCAGGCCTTCGCCGCCCTGAACGAAGACGCCGGCAGCTCGCTGGTGACCGGCGTCTACAGCATCAATCTGGCGAGCGGCCAGGCCGCGCTGCTGGGCACCTACAGTGGCACGCTGTCGGGCCTGACCGTCTCCGCGGTGCCGGAGCCGCAGACCTACGCCATGCTGATGCTGGGCCTGCTGGCCGTGGGCACGGCCAGCCGCCGCCGCAAAGCTGAGTAAAAGCCAGCAGATGGGCCGCAAGAACCGGGTCGCCCGGCGGCCCTTGAATCTCGACACTGCTTCCCTGCCGGTGCCCATTCGGGCCCGGCCAAGCTAGCAGTTCATCGAGATTCCATCCATGTCTTCTTCCGCATTGCTGAAAAACAAGATCGCCATCATCACCGGCGCGAGTTCCGGAATCGGCCACGCCAGCGCCAAGCTGTTCGCCCGCGAAGGCGCCAAGCTGGTCGTCGCCGCACGCCGCCAGTCCGAGCTGGATGCCCTGGTGGCGGAGATCGAGGCGGCCGGCGGTCAGGCCGTGGCGCTGGCCGGTGACGTGCGGGATGAGCGTTATGCCGAGGCCCTGGTCGAGCTGGCCGTCCACCGCTTCGGCGGCCTGGATGTGGCCTTCAACAATGCCGGCACCATGGGTGCGATGGGGCCAGCGCCCGAAATGAGCTTGGCGGACTGGGAAGAGACCCTCGCCACCAACTTGAGCAGTGCGTTTCTGGGCGCCAAGTACCAGATCCCGGCGCTATGCAAACGCGGTGGCGGCTCGCTGATCTTTACCTCATCCTTTGTCGGCTACAGCGTCGGCTTCCCCGGCCTGGCGGCCTACGCCGCGAGCAAGGCCGGCGTGATCGGCCTGACGCAGGCGTTGGCGACAGAATGGGGCAGCCAGGGCGTTCGGGTCAATGCCCTGCTGCCCGGCGGCACCGACACGCCGATGGGCCGCAGTTTCGCCAACACGCCTGAGGCCTTGGCCTTTGTACAGGGCCTGTACGCGCTCAAGCGACTGGCGTCGGCGGACGAGATCGCCCAATCGGCGCTCTATCTGGCCAGCGACGCGGCTAGCTTCACGACCGGCTCGGCCTTGCTGGTGGACGGGGGGGTGTCGGTCAATCGAACATGAGGCCTGGCTTGGATTGATGTTCCGCCGCTAGCCGACAAAACAGCAAGTGCAAGAAAACTCGAGCCCAGGACCTTTGGGCCACCTTGACAGATCGTTGCTTACTTCGAAAATTTCTTCGCACCGGCAACGCAGAGAATCACGGCCATAGTGACGCCAAGCATGCCCGGACTGACCTCTTCATGCAGCAGCGTGGCCGCCAGTGCCAAGCCCAAGAAGGGCTGCAAAAGCTGCAGCTGGCCGACCGCAGCAATCCCCCCTGAGCCAACCCGCGATACCAGAACACGAAGCCGATCAGCATGCTGAAGATAGAAACATAGGCCAAGCTCAGCCACGCGTTCGCCGTGATACCGGCAAAGTCAGGCGGAGCCATGAAGCAAGCCAACGGCGCCATCAAGGGCAGCGCCAGCAGCAGCGCCCAAGAGATCACTTGCCAGCCGCCCAGCGTCCTAGAAAGTTTGGCCCCTTCCGCATAGCCCAGTCCGCAAACAAGGACGGCGAGCAACATCAGCAGATCGCCCGTTGCCGAGGCCCTCAGACCTTGGGAGACCGCGAATCCCACCACCAGCGCGCTGCCCAAGACCGAGAAGAACCAGAACACGGGCCGGAGTCGCTCGCCCCCACGAAGCACGCCGAACATGGCCGTGGACAGCGGCAGCAGACCGAGAAAAACGATGGAATGCGCCGACGTCACATATTGCAGAGCCAACGCAGTCAACAAAGGAAAGCCCAGGACAACGCCGATCGCCACGATGGCCAAGGGCAGCAATTGACTCTTGCTTGGTCGCACTGCTTTGAAGAGCAGCAACAGGCCCAGCGCCAAAACCGCCGCAATGCTTGCGCGCGCAGCCGTCAAGAAGATGGGTGCAAATTCAAGCACGGCCAAGCGAGTCGCCGGCAGCGAGGCACTGAAGATGAGCACGCCGATGAGGCCATTGCGCCAGCCGCTGGCCGACTGACTTTGTGCATTCTTCGCTTGGCTTTGCACCAGCAGGCTGCGGTCCATGGAGTCTCCATCCGGGTTTGCAAGACGCCATCCTAGGCGCGACAATCGATACAATCAAATAATTGTCATGGATACATTGCCCCATGGTCAAAGCGCGCTACAAGCAAATCGTCGACCGGCTGGCGACTCAAATTCGTGCCGGCGAACTGCCCCCAGGCACGCGCCTGCCGACGCACCGGCAGCTCGCTGCTCGTGAAGGGCTGGCGCTCGTTACTGCAAGCCGTGTATATGCAGAGTTGGCAGTCATGGGGCTGGTCAATGGCGAGGCCGGCCGCGGCAGCTTTGTGCGCGAAACCGCGCTGCCGCGCGGCCAGGGTCTCATCGATCAGCAGGCGCTTTCAGAGGATCTGACGGACCTGGTGGATCTGAGCTTCAACTACCCCTCGCTGCCCGGCCAGGCGGAGCTGCTGAGGGCGGCGCTGCGTCAACTCGCCGCGGGCGGTGACCTGGAATCCCTGCTGCGCTATCAGCCGCACGGCGGCCGCCCGCATGAGCGCGTGGCGGTGGCGCAGCATCTTGCCCGCCGAGGGCTGAAGGTGACGGGCGAACAAGTGCTACTGGTGAGCGGCGCGCAGCATGGCCTGGCAACGACCGTGATGGCGCTGCTGCAACCGGGCGATGTGGTGGCGGTGGACGCGTTGAGCTATCCCGGCTTCAAGCTGCTCGCCGAAGCGCATCACCTGGAGCTGGCTGCATTGCCGGCGGCCGGGCAAGGCCCGGACCTGGACGTGCTGGACACCTTGTGCAAGCACCGCAAGGTCAAAGCGATCTACACCATGCCAACGCTTCACAATCCACTTGGCTGGGTGATGAGTGCTCACCGCCGGCAAACCCTGGTGGCGGTGGCGCGGCGGCACGGCCTGCTCATCATCGAAGACGCCGCCTATGCCTTCCTAGTCGAAGGTGCGCCTGCACCCCTGGCGGCGCTGGCGCCGGAAGCGACGGTCTATGTCTCAGGTTTCTCGAAGAGCGTGGCCACGGGGCTTCGGGTCGGCTGCGTCGCCGCGCCGCTCGCCTCGGTTGCCAAGCTTGAGCGCGCCATCCGAGCGACGACTTGGAACACGCCGGGCGTGATGACTGCCATCACTTGCGGCTGGCTCGCCGACGGCACGGTCGAACGACTCGAAGTCGAAAAACGCCAAGATGCGCGAGCTCGGCAACAACTCGCCGCCGAGGTCCTGGGCAGGCTGCAACGCGTCGGTCATCCCGGCTCCTATTTCGTCTGGTTGCCCTTGACGGAGGACGTGCGTGCCGAGCAGGTGGCGATGGCGCTCTTGCGCGAGCGAATTTCGGTCGCCACCGCCGAGCCCTTCGCGACCTCGGCCCAGGTGCCCCATGCAATCCGCCTGGCCCTGGGCTCCTTGGATCTGCCCGCGCTCAGGCACGCGCTGACCCAAGTTGCGACGCTGATTGACGCCGTTAGCTTCTGAGCGGCATGGGCGGCTGGAATGCTCACCCCTGGGACTCTCAAATCAAGGCCGTCTCGCCCATCATCACCTCCACCCCGGCGGCGGCGAAATTGGCGAGGTCGCCGGCAGTTGCTTGGCCCTGCGGCGACGCCATTGCGGCCGAAATTGATTCCATCGAGTCAAACTCGAGCGCGGCGATCAAGTAGACGCCATGCTTGCCGCCCATGCCCATCACATCGCCACGCGTCACTTCGTAGCTTCGCAGACCCGGTAGGGTCTTGGCCAGTGGTACATGCTTGTTGAAATAGTAGTTGTCGAATGCAGCCGGATCATTGGGCTGTTGATATACGGCGAAGAGCTTTGCCATCGGATCACTCCTGAGTTTTTCCCTGCGGACCGAATAGTGGCCGGCGCGGCGAAGAGACGGTATCGACAGGCCTGGACGGTGTCAAGGGAAGTCGCGGCGACGACGGCGCATCCGCATCATGCATGCCCGCGGATGCCAGATCCGCCTGCCCGTACCGTCCTCGAAAGGGAACGAAGCGCTCCGGCCGCATCTTCAACGCAGCTCCTTTCGGACCACCAGCTTGAGGCCGGACCAGACCTCGGTGACGGCACAGACCTTGATGTCGACAAAGCCCAGCGGCAGCGCCAACTCGCGGATGCTGTCTTCGGTGATCGTGGTCGGTACTTTGGACGCCTTCTTGGGCCAGGAGATCCACAGCGCGGCTTCCGCGTTCAGCTGCAGTCGCAGCTCACGCAGCAATTTGGCGAGCGCCTCCCGCTGGGAAACGAACACATGGCCGAGCGCCACGGTCACATCGGGCTGATTCACAAAATGCACACCGGGTGGCAGCGGCGCCACCAGGATCTGGTAGTTGTCGGGCGCGTTGACCAGCAAAACCCGGTCGGAGTCCCTGATGCCGAGCTTCTTGACGAGCGGCGTTCCAGAGTAGCCAGCGGCGCTTGAGCTTTCCATACGGTTTGTCGCGTTGATTCAAATCCAGGAAGCCGAACACCGAGTCCGTCTATATGCCATGTTAGCCGAGCGGCGCTGAGCCGAACCGCCGCACTGCACAGACAATGCCGCCAATGAATGCCCCACCAAGTTCCAGCTTCACCCGCAAACCTTACAGCCATTTGCGCTGGGCCGGGTTGTGCCTGGGTTTAAGTTTGGCGCCGCTGCTCTGGTGGTGGCTGATCAAGCCCAGCGGCACGGTGGTCGAACTTGCAGCCAAGACCTGGCGGCTGGATATCGAAATCGAGAAGCTGCTGGAAGAAGGCGAATCGAGCTGGTGCGACGAGATGCCGGCCGGAGCAAGCAAGATCAGCCGCCGCCTGCTGGCCGACCCGGCCGGCGTGCGGCCGGCACCGAGCGAGCATTGCCGCTTCAGCCTGCCGCAGTGGCGCACGTTGCGGATGGCAAGGGCCGAGGGCGCTTGGCCGGCGCTGCCGCTCTGGCCCGAACCCAAACTCAACGGACTGGACGCCAGCCAACTCGGCGCCGAACGGGCCGGCAAGCGTGAGGCCTTTTACGAGCTGCAGCTAAGCGCCAACTCCAGCCACGGCCAGACCTGGACTTGCCGACTGCCATTGGCCGTTTGGCAGGCGCATCAACTCGGCGCTCAGTACCGTCTGCAGGTCGACCGCTTCGGCGTGGCCGATTGCGCCAGTCTTCCCCGGCCTGGCTAACTCTCAGCCTGCGCAGCAGCCCGCACCCGGTGGGCGTACTTGACCCATTTGCGCTTCTTCCAACGATGCAGCATAGCCAGGCCGCGCACCCATTCATCAATGGTGAAAGCGACCCAGACACCGATCAGGCCGTAGCCAAAATAGCTGCCGAGCAGCCAACCGCCGAAGGCCATGATGCCCCACTGGGACAGCATGCCGGCCAGCACCGGGAAGCGCGCATCGCCTGCGGCGCGCAGAGCGTTGATGACGATCAGATTGAAGCAGCGGCCCAGCTCAAGCAACAGGCCGATGCGGATCAGCAGGCTGCCGACCCGGATGATCTCGGCGTCATCGGTGAATAGCGCAAACAGCGTGGGCGCCAGCACGGCCGCCACCACCACCACGCAAGCAGTGATACCCAGGCCTATGCGCAGGTTCCTCAGGCACTCGGTGTAGGCGCGCTCGAACTGGCCGGAGCCGATCAAATGGCCGATCAGGATCTCATTGGCCAGGCCGATGGCGATGCTGCACAGCATGATCACGTAGGCGATCTGCATGGTGTAGCTCTGCGTCGCCAGCGCGGTATCGCCCATGCGAGCGGTGAACGCGGTGATGACCATGAAGGCGGTCCACCAGCTGATGTTTTCGCCGGCCGCGGGCAGGCCGATGTGTAGGATGCGGGCGATGCGCGCGCGCTTGAGGTAGAAGAAATCCCGCAGCCGGATCTTCAAATGGGTGTGATGCTCGACCAGGATCCACAGCGCGATGCAGGCGACAAAGCGGCTGAACACGGTCGACAGCGCGACGCCGACCACGCCCATCTTGGGCGCACCGAACAGGCCAAACAGCAGGACCGCATTGCCGATGAAGTTCAGCAGGTTCTGCCCAAGGGTGACCACCATCACCTCGCGCGTGTGCATATGGCTGCGCAAGACGGCACAAAGCGAGAAATTCATCGACTCCAGGAACAGCGTGCCGCCCATCAGATGCAGAAAGGGCAGCGCATAGACCATCAACTCGTCCGACAGCTGCATCAACCGCAGCATCGGTTCGGCAAAGAACCACACGGCCAGGCTGACGACCACGCCCAGCCAGGTATTGACCGCGATCGCGGTGGTGGCGATCTGGTCGGCGCCCTCGCGGTCATTAGCGCCCAGATGGTGGGTGATGACGACCGAGGCGCCGATGGCGAAGAAGCTGAAGATGATCAGGCACAGCACCACGATCTGCAGCGCCGCCCCGAGCGCGGCGACGGCGTTGTCGGAGATGTGCGAGACCATCACCGTGTCGACCACACCGGTCGAGATGTGCAGGGCCTGCTCGACGAAGATAGGCCAGGCCAGGGCGATCAGGCCCAGGTTCTTTTTGTCTACGACGGGATGGTTCAAGGACAGGCTTTCTAGCGGGCCATCAGCGCTGCTGCGGCTTCAACTCAAAAATGCGGCGCTGATTGGCCTTGATCTCCGCCAGGCCGCGCTTGAAGCTGGGGATGCTTTGAAACAAGGCCTCAAAGCTGCCATCTTTGAGCGCAATTGCCAGGCCCCGCTCGATCCGATCGGCCAGTTCAGGCCGGTCGCGACTGACAAAGAAGTACACCGGCACCACATAGTGCAAAAGAATCGACGACTCGACCACCAGGCCCTTGTCAGCATGGGCTTGCTGCTCAACCCAAGCCTCGTGAAGCCCGCGCGGGAAGTAATCGAATCGCTTGGCCGCCAGCATGCCAAACAGACTTTCGTAGACGGTGCTGGTCTCGCCGCGCAGTCCGTTGGCTCGCAGCACTGCGGTCGAGGGCCAGTTCACGCCTGAGCCGGCGCTGAATTGGCGCAGCTCATCCAAGTTGCGCAGGTTTTGAAACTTTTCTTGGTCCTCGGCTCGGATCAAAAACACCCGGTAATCGTTCAGCTGGCGCAACAGAGAAATCCTGATCGGCAGCAAGTCGGCCTCGCGCTGCTTGTCGCTGCCGTCCCAGATCAAATCGATCAAACCACTGTTGTTCTTCAACTCCAAGACCTGCCGAGGGCTGCTCAGCAACCCTTTGAAGAACTCGATGCGGTAGGGCCCGTCGCGGCCCTTGGTCTTCTCAAGTGCCAGGGCCAGCAGCTGGGGGAAATAGTTCGAATAGGCCGCCGCACTGGAAGGCAAGGAAGGCACGACGACGCGCAATTCCGTGCTCGGGCTGGCTACCGCAAGGCCATGGACGAGGCTGACCCAAACCACCGCCAGCAGCGCAAAGCGGCCCAGCAGTTCTGTGCGCTTGAGCAACTCGAACAGCCACATCAACAGCCGCGAGCCAAATGCAATTCGCCACCAAGGTAGGCGCGCGCCGATGCCCGGGTGAAGCACCGCAGCAGGGTTGGCGTACATGAGATCAAGGCGCATTCGAGGCGGCAGGGTTGGTGATCAAGCAGGCTGGTTTCAAGTGCTCATTGTCAATGGTAGTGAGCCCCAAGAAGGTGGCGAGCTGAGGCAGGGTCAGATCAAGCACGTTGGCACCGCAGCCCTGGGCTTCGCAGCGGCGTGATGCGTGATGGATGGACCGACACGGCGTCTGCAAGTGGAGGTGGCAATCGCGCAGGCCGAAACCGTCCAGGGGAAGAGCCTTTCTTGACCTGCTTGGCTTGAGACTTGCGCGGCCTCCTCTTGATGGCTCCGCTGCTGCGCGCTGGTCCTCTCGATCGCTCGGATCGCTTGGGCCGACAACAGCACTTGACCCCATAACTCTACATATGTAGAGTTATGGAATGACACGAACACGAGCACCCTCGCAGCAGGCCATGGCCGCGCTGCTGGTACTGGCCGACGCCGGTGATGAATGGCGTCATGGCTACGACATTGCAACGCAGGCCAACATCAAGTCCGGCACGCTGTATCCCCTGCTGATGCGGCTTGAAGCTCAAGGTCAGCTTGAGGCGGTGTGGCAGGAGTCGCCCACGCCGGGACGGCCTCCGCGCCACGCCTACCGCCTGACGGAGGCTGGCCGCAGCTGGCTGGCAGACATGGGCGAAGCACTCGAGCAGGCTCGGGCTTGGCACGAGGCCTCGCAGCCCCAGCCCGGCTTGGCCGGCGCAACGTCTTCGTCGACCAGTTCATCATGAGCAAGCCCTCGCCCGCACCAACCAGGCTCTTGCTCGCGCTGGCTCGATGGCTGATGCGCGCATGCCTTGCTCTCATGCCTGCAACACAAGCGCAATGGGCGCGCGCCATGGCTGCTGAACTCGACGAGGCGCCCTGCGTCAAGGCGGCCTGCCGCTTCGCCCTGGGCTGTTTGGGCTTGGCGCTGAGGCTGCGCCTGCTCTCGATATTTCAATCAGGCGGAGGCGACATGCTGTCCAAGGCCGGCGCATTTGCAAGCCTGAGTGGCACGCTGTGGATGCACCTCCAGCAAGCGACGGCGGCCCGTCTGGGTGCCGCATGCGCCTGCCTGGCGGTGCTGGTGGGCGGCGTGTTCATGGTCTCGGCCGGCGCACCTAAAGCCTGGCCATGGATGAATGGCTTGTCTCTGGCCTTTGCTCTGGCCAGCCTGGCTCTGCTTCCACGACAGCGTTTACAGACGGATGTGCGCTTGCGCGAATGGCTCTGCTTCTTGCTCGGGTGCATCTTGCTCGCGAGTTGCGCGCTGGAGGCCAGCGAGGGTTTGAACGGACGCTGGCTGCGCCTAGGCCCGGTGACGGTGCAAGCAGTGTGGCTGCTGGTGCCAAGCCTGCTCCTGCTGTCGGGCCGACCAACGGGCGCAACAGTTCCCAGCCATCCACACCGCAGCTGCCTGGGCCTACTCCTGGCAATGGCGGCACTGTGGGCGCAAGCAGAGCCGGGCTGGTTGCTGCTCATGGGCCTGCTGCTGCTGGCGCGCAGTGCCTGCCGGTCAGTCCATCGGGCCGAACCTTTGCTGGCTTGCCTGGCACTGCTGGCGGCGGGGCTGAGCAGCCTAACCTGGCAGATGCCGACAAGCCAGGCCTTTGTCGATCAGATCCTGCTGCAGGCCTGGTCGCAGGGTTCGAGCCTCGCGCTGACTGGGTTGATGCTCGCCGCATTGCTGATCATCTTGCTGCCTGGCTGGCGCCACCGGCACGCGCGAGAGCACAGCCTGCTCTGGGCCGGCCTTGTGTTGCTGAGCCTGCCTGGCTTCCTGCCCACGCCGCTGCTGGGCATGGGCGGCAGCGCCATCCTCGGCTATGTGCTCAGCCTGGCAGCCGTGCCGGGGCCTGGGCCAAGCACTCAAACCCAAACCAAGGCAGCGCCAGCAGCATCGCCCAGGCCTAAGCCGTACAGCGGCCCCAGGCACAGGCTCAAGCCTCGCTAAGGCTCGCCCCGCCTCACCCAGCCACCTCGGACATCCCCCAAGCGGCACCGAAGCGAACCCTGACCTCAGACGGGTCAAGGTGACGCCGCCGCATGGCTTTCTTTCCTTTCCTTCCTTTCTACTGCCGCCCAGCACCTTCGTCTGCACTGCAGTGCAGGCATCACCCACACGGGACACCACTCAGCCATGAAACCCCGTCGCCGCACACTCTTCTTCGTTGCATCCGCCTTGCTTCTGCTCGCAGGCATCTGCTGGGTCTGCTGGATCCGGTGGAGCCAACCCTGGGGCGATCAAGCCGTGAAGTTCACGCCGGCACGGCAGGAATGCAGGCAGGAAGGGCAGCTTCGCTATTGCATCAACCGGGATGCCGGCGGCGTGAACGGCGACTGGCTCTACCACCTGCATGGCCGCAAGCTCGACGAAACCATCTGGAACGATCCGTCCTACATGACCGCCATGATCCAGGGCGTCTGGCAGCAGATGGGACAACGCCCGCCCACCGTGGTGACGCTGTCCTACGGGCCCGTATGGTTGCTCACCCAAAAAGGCAAAGCCGAGGCCAGCGGCCTGCTGGAGCAGATCCACACCGACATGGCGGCCATCGAAGCACGCCACGGCCGCCCTGCACGTCGACTGCTGCTGGGGGAATCGATGGGCGGACTCAATGCCTTGATCCTGGGCCTGAGCCAGCCCGAGCGCTATACCAAGGTGGCCGCGCTGTGCCCTGGTGTCTATGTGGATTCGCCGTTCGCACCGCTGAGCCAGCTGATGGCCGCGCTGGAGCGCACCGGCGCCGACCCCAAGATCGGCTTCGGCGTGTTCCGTCTGGCACGCCAGTATGTGGCGGACGATGCGGAGTGGCAGCGCGTTTCGCCTCTGGCCTTGATTGAACAAGACCTGCCTGCATCAATCTCCCGGCCGCAGCTCTACGTCTCCAACGGCCTGTACGACCGCTATGGCAATTTCGAGGGCAGCCAGCGCCTGATGGAGCGCGCGCGCGCCCTTGGCTGGCAGACCGAATGGCACCCGATCTACGGCGGCCACTGCGCCAGCGACATCGCCTCACTCGCGAGGTTCCTGCTGCCCGGTTGACGGTTTCCTGGGCCGCCAGCACTGGTGCGCACAACCAGCATCGGACCTTCGGGCGCCATGTCGTGTTCAAACAAAAAGCCCCGGACGGCTTCCCGTCCGGGGCTTTGGCTTGCTTGTGAGCACTGAGGCGGCTTACTTGCGCGTCGGCGGCAGATCCGTACAAGAGCCATGCGCAACCTCGGCCGCCATGCCAATCGACTCACCCAGCGTCGGGTGCGGATGAATCGTCTTGCCGATGTCCACCGCATTGGCGCCCATTTCGATCGCCAAAGCGATCTCGCCGATCATGTCGCCGGCATGCGTGCCGACGATGCCGCCGCCGAGGATCTTGCCGTGGCCATGGGCTTCCGGCGAGTCATCGAACAGCAGCTTGGTGAAACCTTCGTCGCGGCCGTTGGCGATCGCGCGACCCGAGGCGGTCCAGGGGAACAGGCCCTTCTTGACCTTGATACCCTGCGCCTTGGCCTGGTCTTCGGTCAGGCCGACCCAAGCCACTTCGGGGTCGGTATAGGCGACGCTCGGGATCACGCGGGCATCGAACTGACTCTTCGCTAACGTTGCATCGCCCAGCACAATGCCGGCCGCCACTTCGGCCGCGACATGGGCTTCGTGCACCGCCTTGTGCGCCAACATCGGCTGGCCGACCACATCGCCGATGGCAAAAATATGCGGCACATTGGTCCGCATCTGCACATCGACATTGATGAAGCCGCGGTCGGTCACCGCCACGCCGGCCTTCTCGGCGGCCACTTTTTTGCCATTCGGCGTGCGGCCGACGGCTTGCAGCACCAGGTCGTAAACGCCCTCGCTCTTGACCCCGTCCAGCGTCTCGAACTGCACCTTGATGCCGTCAGCAGTGGCCTCGGCACCGACCGTCTTGGTCTTCAACATGATGTTGTCGAAGCGCTTGGCATTCAACTTCTGCCAGACCTTGACCAGGTCGCGGTCGGCACCCTGCATCAAGCCGTCCAGCATCTCGACCACATCGAGGCGTGCGCCCAGCGTCGAATAAACGGTGCCCATTTCCAGGCCGATGATGCCGCCACCGATGATCAGCATCTTTTTCGGCGTGCCTTTCAATTCAAGCGCACCGGTCGAGTCAACGATGCGCTCGTCATCGGGCAGGAACGGCAGACGCACCGCTTGCGAGCCGGCCGCGATGATGGCTTGCTTGAAGTGGATGGTCTTCTTGGCGCCGGTCTTGGCTTGCGCGTCGCCGCTGGTTTCCTCGACCTCGACATGGTTGGCGTCGATAAAAGAACCATAGCCGCGCACGACCGTGACCTTGCGCATCTTGGCCATCGCCGCCAGGCCGCCGGTCAGTTTTCCAATGACCTTTTCCTTGTGGCCGCGCAGCTTGTCCACGCTGATGGTCGGCGCGCCGAACTCGACGCCCAGATCGCCCAGATGCGCGACCTCGTCCATCACCGCCGCCACATGCAGCAGGGCCTTGGAGGGGATGCAGCCAACATTCAGGCAGACGCCACCGAGCTGGGCATAACGTTCCACCACAATGACCTTGAGCCCCAGGTCTGCGGCGCGGAAAGCGGCCGAATAGCCGCCCGGGCCGGCGCCCAGCACGAGCAGATCGCAGCTGAGGTCGGCGCTGCCGGCATAGGCAGCAGCGGCGGCGGTCGGTGCGGTCACTGGTGCACTCACTGGCTCGGCGGCTGCAGCGGCAGGAGCCGGTGCAGCAGCAACATCAGCAACAGCCTCGGCGCTCTCCAGCGTCAACAACAGCGTGCCCTGGTTGATCTTGTCACCCAAAGAGACCTTGATCTCCTTGACGACGCCGGCGTGTGAGCAAGGGATCTCCATTGAGGCCTTGTCGCTCTCGACCGTGATCAGGCTCTGCTCCTTGGCCACCGTGTCGCCGGGCTTGACCAGCAACTCGATGATGGCGACGTCCTTGAAGTCACCGATGTCGGGGACCGTTACGTTAATGATTGCCATATTCGACCCCGATCAGAGCACGATGCGACGGAAGTCCGCCAGCAAGGATGCGAAGTACACATTGAAGCGAGCGGCAGCGGCGCCGTCGATGACGCGATGATCCCAGCTCAGGCTCAGCGGCAACATCAAGCGCGGTGCAAAGGCCTTGCCGTCCCACTTCGGCTCAATCTGGCTCTTGCACACGCCCATGATGGCCACTTCGGGCGCATTGATGATGGGGGTGAAATAGCGCCCACCGATGCCGCCCAAGGACGAGATCGTGAAGCAGCCGCCGCTCATCTCGGCCGGGCCCAACTTGCCGTCGCGCGCCTTCTTGGCCAGCTCGCCCATCTCCTGGCTGATCTGGAAGATGCCCTTCTTG